>JBDKHK010000129.1:0-20781 GCA_039797705.1 Bacteroidota bacterium | reverse complement strand
CTTCCACTTGGCGTGTAGTAGTGTGCCATAGTGAGCCGCACGACCGACATATCGGGCAAGGTATAACCTTTTTGCACCAATCCTTTTCCGTAGGTTCTTCTTCCTATAATTAATCCTCTATCCCAGTCTTGTACGGCACCCGAAACAATCTCACTGGCGGAGGCTGTATTTTGATCTACCATAATGACTAATTCTCCTTTTTCAAAATTTCCTGCGTTGGTGGCTTTTAAATCTGCACGTGGTTGGGCGCGTCCTTCGGAGTAAACTACTAATTTTCCATTAGAGATGAATAAATCTGCCAAAGAATGTGCTTGATTTAGATAACCACCACCATTTCCAGTTAAATCTAAAATTAATTTTTTAGCACCTGCTTTTTTTAATGAATCAATTGCGGCTTGTGTTTCCTCTGTGGCAGTGGCAGAAAAACGTTCTAATTTGATGTAGCCAATTTCTGGTGTGGCCATGTATTTGGCGGCGATCGCATAAATTGGAATTTTATCACGAGTGATAGTGAAATCTAATAGGGTTGGTTCGCTGCTGCGTTTTATTTTTACAGTTACATCGGTTCCTTTTTTGCCTCTAAGTTTTTTCAATACACCATCATTAAGGATGCCAACGCCCGCTACTTTAGCGGTATCTACATAAATGATTCTGTCGCCATCTTGGATTCCTACTTTCTGAGAAGGCCCTCCTGGAATTACATGAATTACTAAAATAGTGTCTTGAAAAATTTGAAATTGAATTCCAACTCCTTCAAAATTCCCTTCTAATGGTTCGTTCGCTTTTTTGATTTCATCCGCATTCATATATACGGAATGTGGATCCAATTGTTTTAGTATTTCTTTGATGCCCGTTTCTACCAGTGAATCCATTCCGGGTTTTTCTACATAGAAATTTTCTAACAAATTTAGAAATGAACCCATTTTTTGTTGATACATCTGCGCTTGGGATAGGTTGGCGGTACACAACAGAATACAAACGATAATTAATAATTTCTGCTTCATTTTTTTGAATAGAAAGCTAAAATACAAATTTGAAATAGTTTTAAATGTTATGCTTTCTTATTTTTTGTTCGAAATCTAATATTTAGTAATTCTACTATAAAAGAAAATGCTACAGATACATAAATAAATGATTTTTCAATTTCCCTGCCTAAGCCTTCCATGATTAAAGTAACTCCAATTAGTATTAAAAATGACAGTGCTAATATTTGTAGGGTAGGATGTTTATGCACAATTCGGCTGATGGGCTGGGTGAATTGCATCATGATAATCATAGAAATAATTACTGCCGTAATCATAATGATAATTTCTTTTGCAAGCCCGATGGCTGTAAGAATTGAATCAAAAGAAAATACTAAATCTAATAAGGCAATTTGTATTAATATACTTGTAAAGGATATTTTTGCCTTTGGCTTATTGTTTTCTACATCTTCCTCGTCGCCCGAAATTTTATGATGTATTTCCATGGTTGATTTATAAATTAGAAAAATTCCACCAGCAAGGAGCACCAATCCTTTACCAGACATTTCGAATCCCCAAGATTCGGGAAGTAGATTGTTATTCATCTTCAAGATGTATCCTAAAGAGAGCAATAGGATGATTCGCAATACTAAGGCGAGCATCAATCCTAATCTTTGTCCTCGTTGCCTATCTTCGGCGGGGAGTTTTTGCGTTACTATAGATATAAAAATAATATTGTCTATTCCTAAAACGATTTCTAGGAATGTAAGGGTGAGAAGGCTGATCCATGCGGATGCTTCTAAGAAAATGCTAAAATCCATATTGTGTTATAATCTAATTTATTTAAAGACAAAGTTACTCATCTATGTTATTATTGAATAGTAGGATAATGCATATTTTATTTAAAAAGTTCCTTTATCTTTTAAAATAATGTGGCTGCTGTGTGTTCAATATCATCTCGTGGCTGGATTTGCTGTTTATTTAGCCAAAAGCCCAAGTAATATAATAAGCAAAAGGAGGAGGGAGTATTGATAAGCTTGCAAGCTTTCGTGGATAGGTATATGTTTTTTCATATTTACGATTTTAGGTATAAGTTAACCCCAAAATGCAATATTGTCAATAGTATTAATGAATATTAATAGGATTTGTAGAGTGTTGAAATGTGGATAATGTGTAAGTTTAAGAACGGTCGATGTTTTTATACCTCAAGTCGTGTTGGTAATAGAATAAATCCCATTGTCCATTTACATATTCTAAGGCAGTAAGATTTTCTACCCAATCGCCACTATTTAGATAAATAGCTTTTCCTTCATCAGAAGATACTTCTCTGATTTGTGGTTTGTGTATGTGTCCGCAAATGATATAGTCATAACCGGCTTCGATACCAATTTCGATGGCTACATTTTCAAAGTCTTGTACATTTTTCTTTACGATAGATTTTACTTTATCTTTTATATACTTAGAAATAAAAACTTCGTCTTTACCGTATCGCATTCGTACATTGTTGACCAATCTGTTTACTCGCCAAATGGCATCATACGTTCTTCCACCTAGTTTTGCCAACCAGCGCGCCGAACCTCCTACGGATAAGTCGTATTTGTCTCCATGAAAAATCCAGTGTTTTTTGCCGTCCATTTCTAATACAATTTCGTCGCGTAGTTGTAAGGTATCGAATTTGTATCCTGAAAATCTGCGCATTTGGTCGTCATGATTTCCAGTGATATAATAAACAGGAATACCTTGACGTGCCATATCTAATACCAAAAAAACATTTTCTATATGTTCTTGTGGAAAATATCCTGCTCCAAAATTCCATATATCCAACCAATCTCCATTGATGATTAAAATAGTTGGGTCAATGCTTTTTAAATAATGGTTTAACTCAGCAGCATGGCAAGCTCTAGTGCCCAAATGTATATCAGAAATGATACAAATTTCTACTTTTCTTTTTTCTGTTGCCATGCTTCTAAAAATAAGAAAGAAAAAACAAATACTTATTTATTTTTTATTAAATAAGTGTAGTTTCTTTATTGCTTGCGTTTAGTTTTTAACCGTGATAAAATTATCCTAATTGTTTTTGAAAAAACTCCCCCATTCTATCAAATGCATTTTTCCCTTGTGGCGTATTGAAAAATAAATGTGGAATGCCGTGAGGCAATGCATACCAGTAGGATTTTAAATGACCGTTTAATTCTTTTTCTAATTGTTTTACGCGCCACACGGGGCACATCGGATCTATATACGAATAGTGTCCTTGTACTTCTTTATCAATCAAAGAGGAACAGCTTTTGGGTATGCCGCTCCCTTTTAATCCGAATGAATGGTGAAATACGACTGGTGCTTTTATCTCAGGACGGATGGCTGCATGCAATACAAATCCGCCGGTGAGGCATTGCCCTATTACGCCTAAATTATTTTCATCCACATTTTTTAATGTTTTAAAATAGTCTAATATTTCAAAAAATTCTGACAAGGGTGCATTGTTAGAGGGGTCATTGTTGCGGACGTATTCATTCAATATAAATTGAACACAATATTTTTGTAAGGAAGTTCCACCACTGTATAAGTTGGGAATCAATACATGATAATTGCCTTCTTTGCTTAATATTTCAGCACTCTTATGTGTTACATCGCGCACTCCTGTAAGATCTGGCAAAAAAATAATTCCAGGTCTTTTTTCAGTTGAATTGGCTTCGTACCAATAAGCTTCCAATGTTCTTTTTGATAAGGGTAAATGGATAGTTTGCATATCTATTGTTTAAATCCAAAAAAGAAAGGTAGTATTAAATTTTAAAAAAACCTATTCATTTATTATTTAAGATTTTTTAGAAAACAACGGGTAAATCATAATATCTATTGAAAATATTAGTGGCAAAAGATACCATAAATGAATTGGTTTTTAAAGTAGTGGCGGTAGCAAGTTTAGTGGTATATTTTCTAAATTGTACTTTTCCTTCTATCACCATATTAATTTTTGGGTTGATGATAAATCCAGCTCGTAGTTCGTTGTCTAATACGGTATAGGGGAATCCATTTTGAATTTTTACGTTTGTTTTAGTAGTTGCCAAAGTACCAATATCTAGGATGTTGTTTCCAAAGTTTTGGTTTAAAGCGGAATCGGCAGCCGTTTTAATATATGACATTTTATAGGAAGCATAAAAACGTTTATATTGGTAGTTGACCATTACCAATAATTCATTAAAATTAGCGCCCATTGGGTGTCCTAATGATTGATTGTAATGAGAGTACCCGATACCAGTATCTTGTCCTTGATAAGTATAAGGACGAACGCTATTGTATTCTATTTGGAAGTTCAAATTTTTTACCCCGCCCACATCAAAATATTTTGCACCGGCTTGCCATCCCATGCGTCTGTCAGATGTGTTCTTCTTTCCAAATTTATTGAACATATACTGTCCGTACAGTACAATATATTTTGGGCAAGTAACCTTTACATTTAAGCCATATACTTTGGTAGAGTTAGGGTCTGTTTTCTTTTGGAACGCACGAACTCCTAAAATTGGATTCAAGAAATTATAATCGAAAAAATTATTTCCTTTTGCGGTGGTTCTTCGCCAAGTGATTCCTTCAAAAATTCCTAATTGTAAGAATTTTGCAGCATCAATACTCAAATAATTAAAGTTGGCTAATTTGCGTGGAAAGCCCTGTCCGAAGTCATTAAAATTCTTAATATTATCAATTAATTCTGCATAAATTGTGGTGTATTTAATGCGCCACACATTGGTAGTAAATTGTAGATATGGATAAGTATAGGCATTGTCAGATAAAAATAAAGAACGATAACCATCGCCAATAAAATGTTTACTGTTGCCCACTTGAATATTAAATTGTTTTACTGGAGAATAAGAAATATAAGCATTGATACTGGAGAAGTCCAATCCTCTTTTGTCGCCTCGTCTTATGTTTCCTTCACCCGGAACTACGCCAGTTTGCGAGCTAAATAGATTTACATAAGCAGGAAATTTTCCAACCGTATTTATAAATGAAGTATAGATAGTTACCTTTTGTCCAATATTGACTTTCAATTCTAACCCTTTTTGGTTGTAACTTAAAATCTTTTTTTCTGTTAAATCATAACCAAATCCTAAGTTGAGTATTGGGTTTATGGTTACATATACTTTTCTTTTTTTATAGGCTTTGTCATAAATATTGTCTTCGTAAAAAACAGAATCTTTTGCCAGTATTTTCCCATAATGTTTGACGTATCCATTTTCGTCAAATTCTAATAAATTTTCATATCCAAAAACATTCATGAATTTACTGAACCAGTTAGTGTGAGGTACGCGTTCATAATGTTGTACGGTATCAGGATATACAAATTTATATACTTCAGATGCCACATAAGG
Organism: Bacteroidota bacterium; assembly: GCA_039797705.1. Lineage (GTDB taxonomy): Bacteria > Bacteroidota > Bacteroidia > Chitinophagales > JADIYW01 > JADJSS01. The sequence goes on along the minus strand of JBDKHK010000129.1, from coordinate 15,452 downwards.
TTTTACGGCGGAGTGGAACACTTCTTTGTCCCAGCCGTTCAATGATTTCTCATAATTGAGCATCATATTTCTGTTTAATGGTAAATTTTCTTGTTGTGCATTTGCTGCAACAAAAAAGGATAATGTTAGAAACAGGAGTATATATTTTTTAGAATGCATTTTCTTCACCTCGCAGTAGATTGATTATAGTCAGAATAATTATTTTAATGTCCAATGTAAAACTCCAGTTTTCGATATACCAAACATCCGCTCGCACTCGCCCTTCCATATCTTCTACTTCTTTTGTTTCACCTCTGTATCCGTTCACTTGTGCCCATCCGGTAATGCCTGGCTTTACCAAATGGCGAACCATAAATTTATCAATTATTTTGGAATATTCTTCAGTATGTTTCAGCATGTGCGGTCTTGGACCAATTACAGACATTTGACCAGTTAATACATTAATAAATTGCGGCATCTCGTCTAAGCTAGTGCTTCGTAAAAATTTACCAATAGGAGTAATGCGTTCATCGTATTTGGTGGCTTGCTTGTAGTGTGCATCATCATTTACGTACATCGTTCGAAATTTTATTACATTAAATGATTTATTTTTGATTCCAGAGCGTTCTTGAATAAAAAAAACGGGTCCTTTGGAGGTGAGTTTTATAATGAGTGCGATTAATGGAATAAACCACCACAAAAATAATATAAAGACTAATGTCGAAAATCCAATATCAAACAGACGTTTTACAAAACGATTGACAATATTTTCTAAAGGCTCATTCCGCAAGGTCATTACCGGGATTTGCCCATAATAGTCTATTTCTACTTTATTTAGATGATGTGTTAAAAATCGAGATAAATCAGGAACAATCTTTATTCGAATAAGATTTTCATCCCCAAATTGAATAAAATCTTTTGTTTTTTCTTCTTCATAAAAAGGCAATGCACAAAATATTTCATCGACCTCATGGTCAATAGCATATTGTTTAGCTTCTTGCGTATTGCCTAAGATGTGTTTGCGTATTGAATTGTTGTATTTTTCAGGTTTGTCATCAAAAAAACCTAAAAATTGATAGCCATATTCTATTTTATGGTCCAACATATTTTTAAACTCTTGTGCTGTTTCACCTGCTCCAATCACCATTACTTTCCGGTTGTTAAATCCTTTTGATCTATATATACGGATAATTTTTATCAACCCAAATCGCCAAATTATTGTTAGAATAAAAGCGAATAGATAGGTGTACATTAATAATTCTCTCGATATTCTAAATGTTTCATTAAAATCTTTAAAAACTACGATGTAGGAAAATGACAACAGAATTTCAAAGAAAATTAATTTTAATAATGCAGATAAAAGAGTGAAAAATCGAGTATTCCGATACATGTCAAATGTCCCAGAAAGTTGTGCTGCAAACAGGTAAATAATATTGAGGTAAATCCAAAGTTGCAGGTATTTGGTTTCAAACATTAAGCGGTAATTTTCGCTTAATAAATGACCAGCAATGTACGATAGGTTTAAGATAACTAAATCACCAAGTGCGTGCACTAATACATACAAATTGGTAATTTTCTTTCTCATCTCAATTATATTACTCTTTATAAAAATCTATTACAAACCTATTTACATAAGTTAGTTCTATTTTATTGTATTTTTAAAGACATTTTACGCACTTTTGCCCGTTTGCATCTACAGGACAATACAAAAATAAGCATCTTTACCTATAATTTCTAATAAACAGAAAAGTAATGTTACCAGATGGAAAATGTAAAATATTTAACATCTAATTTATATATTTATTCCAAATGTGTATAATTTTCCAAGATTATTTATGGAATTCATTTCATTTCGGTATCTTAACAGCATAAATTTGTTTCAAGAAAAATTCAATAATAGTATCATGGCGAAAGTAGAAAAAGTAGAAAAAGAAGTAACAGGCGAAAAACAAAAAGCACTCCTCCTTACCTTAGAAAAATTAGACAAGCAATACGGCAAAGGTACCGTAATGAAATTAGGCGATAACAGTATAGTTGAATCAGAAATAATTTCAACAGGTTCATTAGGATTAGATTTAGCCCTAGGAATCGGCGGTATTCCCAAAGGTAGAATCATAGAAATCTATGGACCAGAATCTTCTGGTAAAACAACCTTGGCTATTCACGCTATTGCTGAAGCACAGAAAAAAGGAGGCATTTGCGCTATCATAGATGCGGAACATGCTTTTGATAAAAAATATGCAGAAGCCTTAGGCGTAGATACCGATAATTTATACATCACCCAACCGGATGATGGCGAGCAGGCTTTAGATATTGCAGAGCAATTAATCCGCTCGGCAGCTATAGATTTAGTAGTGGTGGATTCCGTAGCAGCATTAGTGCCTCGCAGTGAAATTGAGGGAGAAATGGGTGATAGCAAAATGGGTTTGCACGCTCGTTTGATGAGCCAGGCAATGCGAAAACTAACAGGAGCCATCAGCAAAACTTCTTGTAGCTGTATTTTTATTAATCAGTTGCGCGATAAAATAGGCGTGATGTTCGGTTCTCCAGAAACTACTACCGGTGGTAATGCATTGAAATTCTATGCTTCTATCCGTTTGGATATCCGCCGTGCCGGACAAATTAAAGACAAAGACGGCAATGTAATTGGCAATCAAACGAAAGTGAAAGTGGTGAAGAATAAATTAGCTCCTCCTTTCAGAACTACAGAGTTTGACATCATGTTTGGCAAAGGAATTTCTAAAGAAGGTGAAATTGTAGATATGGGAACAGATTTAGGCGTTTTGCAAAAAAGTGGATCATGGTATAGTTACGAAGGACAAAAAGTAGGGCAAGGGCGAGATCAAGTAAAGCAATTACTATTAGATAATCCGGGATTAGCAGGAGAAATAGAAGGAAAAATTAGAGAAAAACTTAACAACGCATAAATAGAAAATACATTTCCTGTTTTTTATTTTATAGAGTCAGCATATCTTGAATAACTGAAAATAATTTTATGCAATTTATAGAAAACATTATTGCAGATTTTAGTGCACATTGGATGCTGTATTTATCCATGCCCATTATTGCTGCCGTCATTGGATATATTACCAAAATTGTAGCGATAGAAATGATGTTTAAACCATTAGAGTTTTTTGGTATTCCACCATATCTTGGATGGCAAGGCATCATTCCTCGTAAAGCAGCAATAATGAGCAGTATCGCTTGTGATACATTGACCTCTAGGCTTATTTCTCCAAAGGATATTTTTTCACGTTTAGACCCTGAAAGAATCGCTCAAGAATTGGAAAAACCCATGCTGCCCATCGTAGAGAAAATCACCCATGATGTGATGAGCCACTACCAGCCAGGACTGTGGGAAGCTATTCCTGAGAATCTAAAAAAACGACTCATCAAACAAATACAACAACAGTCTCCTGAAATGGTTCGGCAGTTGATGGAGCAAACCAAAGATAATTTAGAACAAGTATTTGATTTGAAGGAAATGGTTATCTCTAATCTTACGAAAGACAAAAAATTACTGAATAAAATCTTTTTAGAAAGTGGTGCAAAAGAATTTGATTTTATCCGTAATTCCGGAATTTATTTTGGATTTCTGATTGGCTTGGTACAAATGATAGTTTGGTTGCTCACGCACAATCCCATCGTAATGCCCATCTTTGGTTTATTTACTGGATGGTTCACCGATTGGTTAGCATTGAAAATGATTTTTGAACCTAAAAAACCAACAAAATATCTTGGATTATTTACATGGCAAGGCTTATTTTTTAAAAGACAACAAGAAGTGTCTGCTGCTTATGGTGAATTAATTGCAAGAGATGTTGTAACCCCTTCTAATATGATAGAAAGTATTTTGACGGGAAAATTATCCGATAATCTATTTAGTATGATTCAACAGAATGTACAAAAAATGGTGGATGAGCAATCAGGCGTTTTAAAGCCGGTAGTCGTATTTGCGGTAGGTTCAGATAAATACAAGGCAATGAAATCTTCTATTACAGAAAATATGATAAAACAATTGCCAATAGCACTCAAACATATAGAAAAATATGCAGAAGATGCAATGGATATTAAAAATACATTGGTTAATAAAATGCAGCAATTAACACCAGAAGAATTTGAGGGAGTATTGCGCCCAGCATTCAAACAAGATGAGTGGATTTTAATAACCGTTGGTGCCGTATTGGGATTTTTAGTAGGAGAGTTGCAAGTATTGCTCATGGAGCATTTTGTTTTGCATGTGAGGTAACAAAGATATTATTAATGTTTCATCACCAAAAACCCTTGTTTATGCTCATTTAAACTATTCTTAACTCTTTTTCAAAGTAACACATACATTAGTTTTTGTAATTTTATATATCTCAATCAAAGCAATAGGTTTGCTTGTTGAGATTTTTTATTAAAAATAACACAAAAAAGTCATGAGCGACAAAATTTACATCTTCGACACCACCCTCCGAGACGGCGAGCAAGTACCGGGCTGCCAATTGAATACCGTTGAAAAAATAGAAGTAGCATTAGCATTAGAGGAACTGGGCGTTGATGTATTAGAAGCAGGATTTCCAATTTCTTCACCAGGAGATTTTAATTCTGTGGTAGAAATTTCTAAAAACATTTACAATCCTACTATCTGTGCCCTGACGCGTGCCGTAGCTGCCGATATTGACTGCGCCGCAGAAGCCTTGAAATTTGCCAAAAGAGGTAGAATTCACACAGGTATCGGTTCATCAGATATTCATATCAAAAATAAATTAAAAACCACCAGAGAAAATATTTTAGAAAAAGCAGCTTGGGCAACTAAGTATGCCCGCAATTATGTGGAGGATGTAGAATTTTTCTGTGAAGATGCCGGCCGTGCGGATTTAGATTTCTTGGCAAAAATGGTGGAAACCGTGATTGCCGCAGGGGCTACGGTAGTAAATATTCCGGATACAACGGGATATTGCTTACCCGAACAGTATGGTGAAAAAATTGCTTATTTGATGAACAATGTTCCGAATATTGATAAAGCAATTATTTCTACCCATTGTCATAATGATTTAGGCTTGGCAACTGCCAACTCTATTGCAGCTATAAAAAATGGCGCCCGACAAGTGGAGGTTACCATGAATGGAATTGGGGAGCGTGCAGGAAATACTTCGTTGGAGGAAGTAGTGATGATTTTGAAATCGCATGAAGCAAATTTGAATTTGGAATGTGGGATTAATGCGAAAAAAATATACCCTACTTCTCGATTGATTACCCGCTTGATGCGTATGCCAGTGCAGCCTAATAAAGCAATTGTAGGCAGAAATGCCTTTGCACATTCTTCCGGCATTCATCAAGACGGTGTATTGAAGAATAGAGAAAATTATGAAATTATCAATCCGCATGATGTAGGAGTTCCGGAATCTTTGATAGTGTTGACAGCAAGAAGCGGTAGAGCTGCTTTAAAATATCGCTTAGAAAATATCGGTTTTAATTTGGAGCAAGAAGAATTGGATGCTGCGTATAAAAAATTCTTGGATCTTGCTGACCAACGCAAAGAAATTTTCGACGAGGATTTATTGGAAATGATGGGGCAAAGTAGAGAGGGTAGGATTTTTGAGATTGATGAGTTGGAAGTAAACTGCGGGAAACGTCATCAATCATCGGCAACAGTTGCCTTGTTAAAAAATGGCATTAGAACGGTAGAAACGGCACATGGTTGCGGTCCGGTAGATGCAACCCTAAAAGCGATTGATAAAATAGCCCAACAGCCGGTGCGTTTAGAAGAATATTTGGTACAAGCCATCACGGGCGGTAGCGATGATACGGGAAAAGTACATATTCAAGTGTCAAAAGACGGAGTATTTTATTATGGATTTGGCAGCGATACAGATGTAATATATGCATCAGCAAAAGCGTATGTAGATGCTTTGAATAAGTTATAATAAGTAAGAATTAGAAAAATGAAAACAAAAAAGCCTTGAAAAGATATTCAAGGCTTTTTTTGTGGTGTGGGGCGGGATCGAACCGCCGACACAAGGATTTTCAGTCCTTTGCTCTACCGACTGAGCTACCGCACCGAAATTTCGAGTGGCAAAGATAGTGTTTTTTCTGTTTCTTCCAAATAAAATGGCTAATTAAATGCATATAAACTGTCTTTGAGTGGAAAGTAACGTTTATTTAATTGAACTGTTGAAGCGAAAATCCACTCTGCACCCAAATATTTAGTAAAACCACTTAAATAATCATCTATTTTATAAAAAGACTCTTTGATTAATATTGTTTTTGCAGGTGGACTTAAGGAGGTTGAAAAAAATTATATTTTATAAATTATTGCTTGTTTATATATTCCAATCGGCTGACCTAATTTTTTGATTAATTCTTCATATTCAATTGAGTTTATAATTATTAAATATTTTGCACCCTTCTTTCTCAAATTATTTAGCTTTTCTGTATCAAATCTTCCAACATGAAATTCTGTAAATCCAGGCGTTTGAAGTGCACACAACATAATTTGCGGACTGCCATCTGTAGTCACTGCTATATAGTCTGTTTCCTTTATTCCAATCGAGCGTATGTATGGAACTAAACCATCCTCTAACAAATATTTATCAGCAGGATATAATTTTCCTTCTTCATATCTTCTCTGTAAATCATGTTTTACATGCACCGCATTGGCAACTAATAATAAGATTCCGGCAATTTTGAGAAAATTATTATTAAACAATTTTGAGAAATTTTTTTTCAGGAATGAGAATAAATTTAAAAAAGAAAAAAGGACTAACGAATAGAATAAAATAGTGTAATAATCATGCACTAAAAATTGTAAGTACCATAATAAATAATATAAAATGCAGCCAATTAATAGTAATAAAGTGGTGAGTGATAAATATTTATTCCCTTTTTTGTATCCAATAGGAAGAAACAATAAGGAAAATAGAAAAAAGTAATTTGTAGGAGAAGCAAAGAAACGTAATGCCCATTCCGTAAATGTACGTTTTAAAATATAGGCCTTTTCGGTGCTTTCGTGCCAAATTGGGTTGATTGAATTTAAGAAGTAAATATGCTCATTAATGTTGTTGTAATTAGCTGACCAAAAATACCAGATGACATTTATAGCAATGACACAAAATATTAAAATACTTATCTTAAAATGGAGTATTTTTTTAATAAAAAAAGTCCGAATGGATAATAAAAAAACAGTACCAAACCACGCAAAGAACAATAGCAGATAAGTCATTTTCATTAATCCTGATAAACAGAAAAATAACATACTTATCCATAAAAATTGTTTTCTATTATTTTCTCTAAAATCTAAATATAAACTAAACCCAATAAATGAAAAAGATAAAGCAGCTACATCAGGAATACAAGAATTTCCATAGAAAACCAAAGTAGGCGCAGTAAAGAATAAAGCAGCCATAAAATATGCCCAAAATAAATCTTTTATAAAATGTTTCGTTATGCGGAATATTGCTATCAATCCTAAAAAATAGATGCCGACATATATTGCTTTAGAAACCCACCAATGAAACCCAAAAAGATTATAAAATAGGGCTATAAAATATTGTAATATAGGAAACTCACTGACTGCAAATCCGTCACCATAACTTCTGTTGAGTATTTGAGGGTGAAAAAAATCGAATCCATTTTTCCAGTAACACCACGCAAACGATAGGCTGTCTGTTTGTCTCCAAATATGCGTTCCTACCGGTGGTGCGCAAAGCAAACTGAAGTAGTCATAATAAACAAATGGAATAGCAAGTATTATAAGTAATACGGTATATTTAAGCCACCTGTTTGTTTCTAATAATTTCAAATTTATTTACTTTTCTCCAATGCTTGTTCAATATCTGCTTTAATATCGTCGATATGTTCTAAGCCAACAGAAACACGGATAGTGCCAGCAAAAATGCCGCTTGCTTCGCGTACACTTTCTTCAATTTTGGAATGTGTAGTAGAAGCAGGATGGGTGGCTATCGTTCTGCAATCGCCGAGGTTTGCCGTGTGTGAAAACATCTCCAAACTATCCAAAAACTTACGACCTCTTTCCAATCCTCCTTTTACTTCAAAAGTAACAACACCACCACCTTGTTTCATTTGTTTTTTAGCTAATTCATATTGTGGATGCGAAGGCAAGAAAGGATAAATCGTTTTTTTAACTTCCTCTTGTGTTTCCAACCATTGCGCCAAAGCCAATGCATTTTCACAATGTCTGTCCATGCGCACATGTAAGGTCTCCATACTTTTGGATAAAATCCAAGCATTAAATGGCGACATAGATGGACCTGTTTGTCGGCAAAACGTACGCACTTCTTTTATAATTTCGGCACTTCCTAAAATTGCACCACCCAATACCCTTCCTTGTCCGTCTAAAAATTTAGTTGCAGAATGTGTGATGATGTCTGCACCATATTGTGCAGGAGTTTGTAAGTATGGCGTTGCAAAGCAATTGTCAATATTCACTAAGACATTATGTTTTTTTCCAATATTGCACAAAAATTCTAAGTCTATCAAGGCTAATGCAGGATTAGAAGGCGTTTCGGCAAAAATCATTTTTGTATTGGGACGAATACAACTTTCCCAAGTTTCAGGTTGGTTAATATCAAAAAAAGAATATTCTATTCCCCATTTTGGTAGATACTCTTTTAGGATGCGTGTTGTGGAGGCAAATAATGCCGAAGAGGCAAGGATATGATCGCCTTGTTTTAAAAAAGTAATAAAAGACGCAAACACGGCTGCCATTCCTGAAGCGGTGCCAAATCCGTCTTCCGTTCCTTCCATCACACATAATTTATCTATAAACTCATTTACATTCGGGTTGGAATACCTGGAATAGATATTGTCCACGATTTCTTCTGTAAACAATGCACGAGCATGCTCGGCATCATCAAAAGTGAAAGACGAAGTGATATATAATGGAACGCTGTGTTCTCGAAATGCACGTTCGTGTTGTGTGCGAATTGCGTTGGTTGCAAAATTTTTATATTTTTTCATTGTTGAGTTTTTTGAGAAATGGGATTTGAGAGATGAGACTTGAGATTTAGATAAGATAGGTTATTTTTCTTCTCTCACATCTCTTTTTATATTTCTATTTTAAGATTTCATAACTGTGTGTAATATCGGCTGTTTTATTAAGCATGTGTGTTACACTACAGTATTTATCCATAGAAAGCGCAATAGCTTTTTCTACATTTTCTTTTTTCAAGTTGCCTTCTAAAATATAGTGAATATGAATTTTGGTAAATACCATTGGATGTTCCGTGGCGCGTTCTGCTTCAACGTTTACTTTGTATCCTTTTACATCTTCCCGCATTTTTTTTAAAATGGAAAGCATATCCATAGAAGTGCAACCGCCTAAAGCCATCAAAATCATTTGCATAGGACGTGCGCCTAAGTTTTCACCGCCAATTTCAGGAGAGCCATCCATGTCCACTGTAATGCCTTGCTCGTTCTTGGCTTGCAAGTGTACGTGTTCGTTTACTCTTTCTATTTCGATTTTCATAGTATAAAGTTATTGGTTATTTGTTATTGATTTTCAGTTTATAGTATTTTTTTAGTGTTAAAAGACTGTTGGTCTTCTTTAAAATAGAAACAGCTCGCCATTGGCGAGCTGTTTCTATTTTTTTTAAATACCTTAAATTTTAAATAATGCGTAAACTATAGCATTAGTATGTAATACTTTCTTATTATCGTTTATAATAAACTTTGGATTGGTGAAGTCGATAAGACCTTGTTGAACGCGAGCACCAACACCAAAACCGCTTTTGGAAACAAACTCAAATCCAACATTTACACCAGCATCATAGGCTCTAAAAGGACGTTCTCCATTGATGTCTTTTCCATTATGATTTTTTAAAAAATTGTTTTCCCTTTCGTCAGAATCTTTAAAAATACTGTTGTCTTTTAAGTCAATTTTAGTTCTTAATTGAACATTAAATGCATAAGAAGCAAATCCACCAACATTTAAGTTAAATACTTTTTTCTTGCCCATGTAAAATTTCATGATTACCGGAAATTCTAAAGAATGAAAGTTAAAACGAGTAAATGAACGATTTAAATTGGGGTCAGAAATTTTTTGTTGTGTTCCTCTATTTGCATATTTTGCACCAATTTCTAATCCAAAGACCTTGGGTGCTCTAAATTCATAATTGATACCAAACACCCCTCCTGGTTTTATGGTATTTTTACTGTCTTTAAATTTTGAATCTTTTTGCAAACCCATCGTGTTCATGGAGAATCCTGCTTCCAATCCAAATAAATGTTTTTTCTCTGAAATATCGCGTGCAAGAGCAGACGATAAAGTTATTGCCGAAAGAATAAATGCTACAAATGTCTTTTTCATATCTTATTATTTAAATGTTTTACAAAGTTACAATCTAATTTATAGAAATGTCAGTTGTTTTATTAAATTACTTAGTATCTGGTAGTTTTAATTTAGTATTCGTATTTTTTATTGAATAAATTTTATTTATTTCTTTACTATCGTTACTCGTTCGCCTTTTGAATGTGATTTGAATTCGGGAGCATACATACTTTCTATTAACGTAATTCCGTTGGAGAAATTGCCCGCAATGGTGGCTCTTACAGAATATTCAAACACATAAATACCTTTGTTTACCCAATCCATAAAGAAATGTGTGGCTACATCTTTGGTGCTTTCATAATATCCTAATCCGTCTTGATACTTGTATTGTGATAAAACATTTACTGGCTCGAAGCCCGCAGCTCGCATGTCTTTCATGTGTACGTATTCCAAATTTCTATCAGTGCGCAATTCAATACGAACTTTCACCTCATCGCCTACTTGCAACGGAGTTTTATCGGTAATTTCCATCAGTTTTTTTCCTGAATCCGTATTTTCAACTTTGAATAATTTTTTAGTCAATTGCAGAGAAGTATTTGCGCTGGTAATTTTATCTAAGTTTTCAAAATATTGCCAATATACTGCGCCATACGCCGGACCTTTATCTGTTTTTTTCAATTCTATTTTTCCCATTTCTGGTTTTATGTCATCGCCTTTCCAAGACACTTTGTAATAACCCGTTCCAGGCTCTACAACAGCGTTTAATTTTGTTGGGTCAATCACTTTATTATTCATTTTTACTTCTACTAATTTGTCAGACTTACTCCAGTCTTTACCTTGTAATAGTAAAGCATAACAAGCTTCTGCGGTAGCTTTAGTAGATTTCCAAGAGGTAGTTTGTTTTTGTTTTAGCAACCACACTTTCATTTCATCAACAGATTTTGTATCGTTGGCTACTTCTGTAAATGCTTCAATTAATAATGCTTGTGTTTCTACCGGCGCTTGATACCAATACCAACCTCCATTTTCATTGGCTTTCCAATACATTCCCAATTCTTCGCTGTTAATGGCATTTTGTTTTAAAGAAGTAATAATTTTATCCGCAATGCTGGTTTCTTTAGTTCGTTTTAAGGTTAAAGCCATCATTCCTTTGTTGTACAAACTTTGGTCTAACCAATATTTTTTCTCTTGTTCAATAAAATAATTATAAGCTTCTTTGTTGTTGTCCTTTATTTTAAAATCGAAGAAAGAACGGGCATACAATGCATGAATATTATTGTACGTTAGATGGTTGTTTTTCAGATAATCTTTGTCGTATTTTTTGATGTCATTTAAATCTTCTTGTAATCTATCATCTAAATAAGCAACTGCTTTTTTTAGCATATCATTTACCTTGGCATTGTCTTTTAAATTCAACACTTCTAATTTTATTAAATGTCCGATGCCTGCTACAATATATTGAGTAATATAACGGTTGTCGGGCATTCCCGGAAACCACATAAATCCACCGTTTGGCGTTTGCATTTGCAGCAATTTATCTAAAGCACGCTGTTGCTCTTTTGCCATTTTTGTTAAATCAAATAATAAAGCAATGCGTTTTTTTTGTTCGGTTTCATTTTGTGCCTCGCGCACCCAAGGCGTTTCTTCCAGCAATACAGATTTTAGCTCTTGATTTTTCTCTAAGTTGGATAATAAAGCATCTGTATTTTTCCATTTTTCAAAAATAGTTTTGATTTTTGGATTTTGATTCGCAATATAGGTTGCTAGTGTATTAGCATAATATCGAGAAAATAATTGCTCAGCACATTCATACGGATATTCCATCATGTATGGCAATGCTTGTACTGCATACCATACGGGTTGCGAAGACATCTCTAAAGTAAGGTTGTAATTCTTTAAGGTAGTAGATTTGTTTTTCAATAATTTTTCGAAAGTAAACGATTTTTTACTGTCTCCACGCACCCACAACGGTAAGGTTTCTGTCACCATCATTCTGTTGGGTAATACAATTAAAGAGGCTTGTTCGCCATCGCTAAAATTTTCGGATTGTGCTATTGCTTTGTAGGTAACAGCATCTATTCCTGAAGGAATTTGAAGTGACCAATTAACTGCGGTATTTTTTCCTTTTTCAACAGAAAATGTTTTGTCAAAATTAAGAGTATTACTTTTTATAAATAATGGAGTAATTTCTTTCATGGTCGCTGCATCATACAAAACTAGCGTTGCTGTGCCATTCAAATTTCTATCCGACAGATTGGATATTTTGGTGGTGAATTCCAACTGGTCGCCTTCCCGCAAAAAGCGAGGAGCATTTGGTGTTACCATCAATTCTTTTTGTGTAACTATTGATTTTGTGAAATACTGATAATGCAAATCTTTGGTATGTGCCAATCCTAAGAAATTCCATTTGGTTAATGCCTCTGGCATTTGGAAATTTAAGATAATATTTCCAGCAGAGTCGGTTTGTAGTTGTGGAAAAAAGAAGGCTGTTTCGTTTAAATTGGTGCGAGGAGAAATCTCTTTTTGTATGGGCTTGTTGTTTTTGACAGAATCGATTTTTACGGCACTTAATACATCTGTTACTTTGTTAGCAGATTCTTCTTGAGCCGCTCCAAGTGCCTGCGGCGCTGCCATGGCATCCGATGCAATTGCATTTTTTTTCATCATAGATATGCCCCCACCTCGTTCAAAATACATCATGCGCGGGTAGCCTAAACTCAATCCAAATAAATTTAAATCATCATAACTGTGCGAAGCATATTCTTTAGAAAAATTCCAATTTTTAGAAATATACAAACCGCTATTACTAATGCCAAATGCATTGCTGGTGTAATTTCCTAAATAACCATTGAAAATAGATTGTGGCAATGCAAAATCAAAACTATGCGGCAAAAATGCATCTAAAGAAGCATCGTATAAAGTAGCTACTAACTCGGCAGCTATTTTTTCTTTGTTTGCACCAGAAATTTTTAATTTCCATTGTTCTTTTGCTCCAGGCAATAATTTATCTCGGAAAGTCATCCATTCAATGTTTAAGTTTTTATCTTCATACGGCACATTGATAAAAGAATGTCCAGTGTAATTTCTGTTTTTATTCACCAATACATAATTTATTTCTATCCCACCTTTATAATCTTCTTTAATTGGAAATGAAAACGTTTTTATTTCATTGCTAAGTTGCAGTGTTTTCTTTTCGATTATTTTTCCTTGGTATCCAATTTCTATAATAGCATAAGCTTCTTTCATGGAAGTGCCAATTTGATACGATACCGTTTCGCCCACTTTAGCGGTAGTTTTATTGGTGTTGAAGAATGTAAATGTTTTAGGATTAGGTGTTTTATCGTTTGGAGAAGTGGCGATAAAGTTCTTTTTAATTTCTATTAAATTTCCATTTTTGTCTTTGCAAGAAAATTCTATTAAATAAGCGCCACTTTGCAAAGTATTTGGTGCTAAATTTATGTCTGTTTGTTTTCCTGTATTGAAAGAATAAGAATTTATCAAACTTCCTTTTTGCCAATTGCTCATTAAATCTTCTTTGTCATAAACTTCAAAAGGAAATAGTTTATCGTGTTCAGATTTGTTCATGCTGAATTTATCCGGCTGTTCCCATAAGCGAGCTTTTTTGGGATTAGAAGGCTCTATCAATTTGTAAATTTTTACAATAACATCAGTAGGTTCAGCTTGTCCGTTTAAATTATTAGTAGAAACTGATATTTTATTTTCAGAAGAATTATTCAAATTATCATCAATAGACAAATTTGCATCGATGGCTAAATAGCCCACTCTTACGGAGCTTGTAGTGCTGTGTGTTTCTCCATTAATATCAACGACATCCGCAGTTATTTCGTAATTAAAATAGGGTTTTAAATCTTTTGAAATAGTTAAATCTGGAATGGCTGAAAAATCAATCGTAAAGTTCCCATTGTCGTCCGTTTTGGTAATGCCATTGGTAATAATTTTTTCATTAGTAGAAGGAAACCAAGGTCGTCGCCAACCCCACCAGCACCAGATTGGAAATTCCGCTATTCTCTTTACGGTATATCTTACTTCAGCGTTGTCAATATTTGCACCTGCGTAAGAAACGGCTTTTCCCAAAACGTGTATCGTGTCATTTAGGTTGTAAGATTTTTTGACAGGTTCAAAATTTACTTCAAACTTAGGGCGTTTGTATTCTTCCACTTGAACATTGGTCGAGCCATAAGGCGTTTCAATCGTCATGCTGCCAAGTAATCCGGTAGTTGGAGCGGAGAAAGTTCCTGTAAAAGAACCAAAATCATTAGTTGAAAATTCTTGTGATTTTATTTCTTGATAATTAACATCTTTAAACGTAATTTTTATTTTTTCATTGGTCAATATTTTATAATTTTCGCCATCACGTTGTGTAAAAATGCCTTTAAAATAGATAGTTTGACCAGGACGATAAATACTTCTGTCTGTAAATAAATTCACTTGTTTTTGTGCAACTATAGAAGAAGTATTTGGATAATAATATTTATAATAAGATTCTTCGCTTGGCAAAAAATCATTTTGATGGGTGATGTCAAATTGAAAATTCTCATTGTAGTAATAAACATTATTTTTTTTGTCAATTTTTTTAGACACATAACCATCTGCATCGGTAGTAGCCGTGCTTAATTCTTTTCTAATATATTTTCGCTGCGTATAATCATATTCGTTATTATAAAATTTTACGGTAGCATTCTTTAGCGGCTGTCCTGAATTTCTATTTAACACATACAATTCAAAATCTTCTTTGTTGTTATTGTTGTTGGTTACATAGCTAATGTCAGAAGAAAAGATGGTGGTTACGGCGATTGCTTCCTTTCCGATGGCGATAGAAAATTTAGGAGTAGTAGAAACTAAAATAGCATAATATCCATTCTTCAAGCCATCTAATTTTATTTCGGTAGAATGTTGTAAATAATCGTCAGCCATTGGTAATGCTTGGTTCCATACTTTAATTGATTTAATTGCATTCAATCGTTTAATAATATCTTCTTGTGTTTCTTTGTTTTTTAAATTGAAAATTTGCTCTTTTGTTTTGTAATCAATCGGTACAATTTTTAGATAAATTTCACTTATATTTTTATATTGTACCAATGCTTTAAAAGCTTCATTTGGCACTGCTGCTTTCTCTGTAGTAATAGAAATATTTTTATAAAAAATTTGCTCTCTTAATGCCTCACAGTTTTTCGCGCCT
>JBDKHK010000128.1:0-12871 GCA_039797705.1 Bacteroidota bacterium | reverse complement strand
TATTTAATAAGTATCTCATAGTATAACATTTATTCAAATCTACATTAAAATTGCTGAATATGCCAATAGCTGAATTTAAGTGATAAATGCAACATTCTATAAAAGGCACATTTTTATATATTTTTATCATGCTAATGCGTAGCGGATGATATTGATGTGCTAGTAATTTTGGGTAATGAGTTCATTTAAGCAAAAAAACGCCAACAAAATTATTGGCGTTTTTTCATTGTATTAAAGAGATTGCTTTCCCGATATTCGGGACAGGCTGTGCCTCGCAATGATGCGAAGTATCGCATCGTGGCACGATACTATGCACTTTTATTTCAATCTTTCAATAATTCCTGCAATGCCTTGTCCTCCACCGATACAAGCCGAAACCATGCCATAACGTTTGTTTTGACGACGCATTTCATTAATTAATTGAACAGATAATTTTGCCCCTGAGCAACCCAGTGGATGCCCTAAGGCAATAGCACCTCCGTTTGGATTGATAATATCAGGATTTAAACCAAGTGTTCTGATAACTGCTAATGATTGAGCTGCAAATGCTTCATTTAATTCTATCATTTCAATATCCTCTTGTTTCAAACCTGCTTGTTTTAATGCTTGTGGAATAGCCACTACTGGACCGATGCCCATAACGCGTGGCTCACAGCCAACCACTGCACTGGTTACTAAACGTGCAATAGGTTCGATGTTTAATTCTTTCACCATTTTTTCTGACATGACCAACACGAATGCAGCACCGTCAGAAGTTTGAGATGAGTTACCGGCAGTTACAGAACCTTTTGCGGCGAATACCGCTTTCAATTTTGCTAATCCTTCTACCGAAGTATCTTTACGAGGACCTTCGTCTGTATCTACCACAAAAGAACGAGTTTTACGTTTGTTGTTTTGTAAATAAACTTCTTCTATAGTAACAGGAACAATTTCATCTTTGAATTTCCCTGCCTCGATAGCGGCTATTGCTTTTTGATGTGAGTTGAAAGAAAATACATCTTGATCTTCTCTGCTAACATTATATTGTGCTGCTACAGCTTCAGCGGTTAATCCCATAGAAGAGTAATAATCGGGTGTTGTAGTTGCGATACCATAATTCAATACAGTTCTCCAGCCTGTCATTGGTAATAAAGACATGGATTCTACGCCACCAGCAATGATACATTCTGCCATGCCTGCTTTTATTTTTGCAGTAGCCATAGCTATGGTTTCTAATCCTGATGCGCAATAACGATTTACCGTAACACCACCAATAGACAATGGCAATCCGGCACGCAATACTATCATGCGGCCAATTTGCATGCCTTGTTCTGCTTCAGGAATAGCATTACCACAAATGAGGTCGTCGATTCTTGAAGGATCTAAATTGGGTACAGATGCTACTAAATGTTTCACAACATCTGCTGCTAAATCATCTGGACGATAAAAGCGGAAACCGCCTCTTTTTGATTTGCCGATTGCTGAACGGTAACCGGCTACTATATATGCTTCGTTCATAATTTGAGTATTAAGTAGTGAGTGTTAAGTATTAAGATTTTTTTTTATTTTAATTAATTTATAAATCATCTTTTGAATTTCTTGTAATTCCGTTATTAGCAATGTTACTATATCATTTTGTAAAAAATTAATATCAACACATAATAATAGTTGTGTTTCCAATTCAAAACTGGAACCGTAAGCAATTTCCAAAAAATAAGCAAATTCTTTATTAGACGTTCTACTCGCACCTTCAGCTATATTGGAAGGAATAGACACTGCACATCTTCTGATTTGACTGGTTGTGCCAAATTTTTCTTCCGATGGAAGTTGAGAAGACAAATCATATATAGACTTAACTAACATTCTTGCTTTTTGCCAAACTATCAATTCTTTGTAATTATTCATTCTTACTACCTGATACTTATGTCTTACTACTAATTACGCAATGGTTTTCCTGTAGTCAACATCGCTTGGATTCTTTCCAAGGTTTTCTTTTCGCCGCAAAGCGATAAAAATGCTTCTCTTTCCAAATCCAATAAATATTGCTCGTTTACATTCGTTGGAGCTGATAAATCTCCACCGCACATTACGTAAGCAATTTTTTTAGCAATCTTAGCATCGTGTGCAGAAATATAACCACCTGCAACGAAAGATTCTACTCCAACGGTTAATGTACCCAATCCGGTTTTTCCTAAAACTTGGATATCATTTCTATGTGCTGGTTGTGTGTAACCTTTTGCGCTGAGTTCTAATACTTCTCTTTTTGCTTCAGCAATTACTCGTTTTGCATTTATGACAACTCTGTCCTTTCCTCGACGCAACAGGTTATAGCCAAATGCTTCCTCTGCAGATGTTGCTACTTTTGCCATGGCAATATTGAGGAAATTATCTTGTAATGTTGGCAGAATTGGGTCGCCGTTTTTCAAAGAGTCAGAAGTACGAAGTGCCAGTTCTTTTGTGCCTCCCCCGCCTGGAATTAAGCCAACACCTACTTCTACCAAACCGATGTAAGTTTCTGCTGACGCTACTACTACATCTGAGTGCATGGTTACTTCACAGCCTCCACCTAAAGTCATGCCATGTGGAGCTGATACCACAGGAATTGAGGAATAGCGACAACGCATAGTTGTTTGTTGGAATTGGCGAATAGCAATATCCAATTCATCAAATTCTTGATCCATTGCCAACATGGCAATCATCATCAAGTTTGCTCCTACGGAGAAATTGGGTGCGTCGTTTCCAATTACTAATCCTTTATATCCACCTTCTGCTATTTCGATAGATTTGTTGATTGCAGCTAATACATCGCCACCTAATGAATTCATCTTTGATGTGAACTCTAAGTTCAACACTCCATCACCAATATCATGTAAGGTACCGCCACTATTTTTCCAAACTGGTTTATTTGAACGTAAATTATCTAAGATAATAAATGCTTCTGCACCTGGAATTGCTTTATATGATTTGGATTGTTGGTCGTAATATTTTTTTACTCCATTTTCTACTTTATAGAAAGAAGTATTTCCTGCAGCCAACATTTCTTTTACCCAAGCAGAGATGGTTAATCCATCTGCTTCTGCTAATTCGATTCCTTTTTGTATTCCTACTATATCCCAATATTGGAATGGACCAATTTCCCATGCAAAACCTGCACGCAACGCATCATCCACGGCATATAATACATCAGAAATTTCTGGAACACGATTAGAAACATACGCAAATAAACCTGCCAATGAGCGTTTTACCATTTGCGCTCCTTTATCATCTGTTTTGATAAATGCGTTTACTTTATCGTTTAAAGTTTCTGCTTTTTTTGCGGCGTCTAAAGAGGCAAATTTAGGTTTACCTGTTGGCTCATATTGCAATGTATCTAAACGCAAAGAGAAAGAATTTCTTTTTTCATCTTTGTAGTAATATCCCTTTTTAGATTTATTTCCGAAGAATTTATTATCTAATAAAAACTGAACGTATGCAGGTACTTCGAATGTTCCCGCTTGCTCATCGTTCGGGCAATTTTCTTTGATACCCATCATTACTTTTGTTCCGGTATCATTCCCTACTAAATCAGATAATTTAAAAGTACCTGTTTTAGGGCGACCAATAGCTGGACCGGTTAAAGCATCTACTTCTTCAATGGTTAATCCCAATTCTTGTGTAAGTTGGAATACTTTTGCCATTGCATATACACCAACACGGTTGGCAATAAATGCTGGAGTGTCTTTACACAATACTGTTTCTTTACCCAAATAAACATCTCCGTAATGCATTAAGAAATCTACTACTGCCGGGTCTGTTTTTGGGGTAGGAATAATTTCCAACAAACGCAAATAACGTGGTGGATTAAAGAAGTGTGTACCGCAGAAATTTTTCATAAAATCTTCGCTTCTTCCTGCTTCTAATAAGTGAATTGGAATACCGGAAGTATTAGAAGTTACTAATGTTCCTGGTTTTCTAAATTGTTCCACTTTTGCAAAAACCTGTTGTTTTATATCCAATCGTTCTACAACGACTTCGATAATCCAATCACAGTCTTTAATCTTTGGCATATCATCGTCAAAGTTACCTAAGGTAACCCTGCTTGCTACCGCTGCATTATAGGCTTGTGCAGGTTTTGATTTTAAGGCAAATGCAAATGCGTCATTTACAATTCTGTTGCGCAATTTTGGATTTGCTTTTTCTTCTTCTTTCAGGTCAAAAGGGACAATATCGAGCAAAAGCACTTCCACGCCAATATTGGCAAAGTGCAAAGCGATACCTGAACCCATCACGCCCGAACCCAATACTGCTACTTTTTTAATAGCTCTGTTTTGTTTTGATTGTTCCATATTCAGTTTGTATAATTATAAAATAAATTAGTTAAATGTTTTGTTCAAATCCGCTAAGGTATAAGCGGCAAACCTGCTTAACAAACGTTCATAAGCATTTTTTATATATTTAGAATCTTTAAAAATACGTGTCATCATGACTGCTCCTTCAAACTCTGCCACGGTTTGTTCTGCAAGTTTTTTAGCATCTTCTTCATTGGTAATTTCTTTAAATACATATTCCACGGCATTCATCCATTCTTTATAAAAATGGCGGATATGTTCGGCAAACTCAGGAATAACACGTGCTGTTTCTACGCCAATATTTCCCATAATATTTCCGTCAGAAATTAAAGCTTTTTCTGATTTTTTAAACATTTTTTCCATTCGTTGTTGCGGCGATAAAGTAGTATCGTAGGCAATGGAAAACACTTCTTTTTGAAAATACTCGTGTGCGTACTTTATTACTGCACTCATCAATGCTTCTTTGCTAGGAAAATAATGATAAAGGCTTCCTTTTAATAAACCACAAGCTTCTGCAATATCTGCTATAGAGGTGTTATGATAACTTTTTTGGCGAAACAATTTTAGGGATTGTTTCAAAATTTCATCTACACTTACTTTTTGCTTTGGCACTGTTAATTATTATGGCTTTAAAATTAATAAAAAAAAGAGATTTTATCAAACGACTGTTTGGTAAAATAAAAATTTAACAATAATCCAATGCATGCATTGAATTATATCAGGGTGATGGATTTTATTGTTTATTTCATTTTATCCAAATTCTTAATAAGATTAGCCATTTATACAATTATCGCCACCAGATATAAATTTGCTATTGAAAAGGGGGAATATTATTATACTTTTAGGTTATCAAAAATATACATGTTGTTGGGTTAGTGTCAAAACATGTAAATAGTGGGTTTTTATTTTTCTATTAGGGTGCATTACTGCACCTTATTTTTTTATCATAAGTTGACTTTTTCTCTATTATTTTCTATATTTTGTAGAAGTTTACTATGATAAAACAAAAAACAATATTCCTTTCTATTCTGATGACCATATTATGGTTAACAGTTAAAATGCCACTCTATGGATTGGATATTTCTCATATTCACTTCGATGTGTTGGATATTAAAAATGGTTTGTCTCAAAATAGTGTTTCTTATATTTTACAAGATAGCAAGGGGTTTGTATGGTTTTGCACAAATGACGGACTCAATCGATATGATGGGTATAATTTTTTAAAATTTGAACGGCAACCTGATAATAAAAACTCTCTTATTTCCAACTATACTACTTGCATCGCAGAATCTTCACCAGGTATTTTTTGGATTGGTACAGAGAAAGGATTTAGCGTAATGTTCTTTGAAACGAAGGAATACATTAACAACGAAAATCCTGGTGCGATAAAAAAAATTATTGTAGAAGACAGCAATACTGTTTGGATGCAAACGCAATATAGTCTTTATAAAATTCGATTAATAAAAGATGGAAGTAAATATAGAAAACATACAGTAAGTATAGAGCCGATGAATGCATACAAAGAAGTGATTTGCAAGAAAGATGAGCATCATTTATTGTTAACCGGCAGAGATAATTATTTACACAGTTATGATATACGCACGAAAATATTTCAAAAAATAAGCACTTCTGAAATTTGGAAAATTCTTATTTCTAAAAAAATCAATCAGGCCGAAATTGACAAAAATAATAATTTCTGGATTGCTACTAATTATGGTTTATATAAAACAGATGCTAGTTTTACCACTTTAGATTCTTTTGTTATTCAACGGAAGAATTTATCGGCATTGCAAGATAAAATTATGGCTATTACCAAAGGGAAGGCTGGCAATATCTATATTGCTACGCTACAACATGGGTTGCTTATATTTGACATAAAAAGAAATAAATTTATTGAGTATCAAACAGATCCTTATAACCTCACGAGTTTACCGGATAATAAAACGATGAGTTTGTTAATTGACAATAGCGGTGCATTATGGGTGGGTACCAAAAGTGCTGGTGTAGCTTTCTTTTCACAATTTAAATTTAAATTTAAACTTATAACACAAGAACCTTTTAAAACAACTTGGCTTACAAGTAAATATATATTGAGTTTCCAAACTGATAAAAATGAAAATATTTGGATGGGAACGGATGGTGGTGGTCTTTATAAATACAATAGTAAAGAGGATATTTTTTCTAATTGGCGAAATAATAATTCTTACTCTTCACTATCTAATGATATAGTACAAAGTTTGCTTATTGATTCTTATGATCATTTATGGGTAGGCACCTTGAATGGTATTTGCAAATTTAATCCTGCGACGAATACATTCATCAGGTATTTTTTTACATCAGAAAAAAACCCTCATAATTTACGCATTCCTGCTTATACTAATATTCGATTATTTGAGTCGTCCAATAAAGAAATTTATGCTTTAAACGATTATGCTATTTATCACTTCAATACGTTTAAAAATAAATTTGAGCCTACTCTATTTGATTTTAGAAATTCTAACATAGTTCCTTTAGATATTCTTGAGGACAAAGACAGCTCTTGGTGGATTGCCTCTTCCGTTGGTTTATTGCACCTTAATATAAGAACAGGTTATATACAAAATACAAGCATGGATAGTTTAAACAATAATTATTTTAGAACAGACCAGCTTAACTGTTTGCTGCCAGAAGGTGAAAATAAACTATGGATTGGAACGGGTAATAATGGTTTGTTTTTATTAAACAAAGAAAAATTTCAGATTGAAGACAATTATACCGAAAAAAATGGATTAAGTAATAATTTTATAAATGGATTACTTCGCGACAATTCGGGTAAATTATGGATGAGTACCAATAAGGGCATTTCGGTATTTAATCCTAAAAATAGAACCTTTAGAAATTTTGATGTAAATGATGGTTTACAAAGCAATGAATTTAACAATGGTGCATTTTACAAAACTGGCAATAACGAGTTGCTGTTTGGTGGTAATAATGGGTTTAATATTATAGATGCAGACAATATACCTTTCAATTCATACAAACCATTTTCCAATATTGTCAATATCAAGACAGACAGTAACACATTTAATACATTTTCATATACACATCAAAAAAAACGGGTCTATTTTGCGAATCATCAAAATAATATTTCTTTTGAATTTACCTCCAGCGATTACGTAAATACTCCTAAAAATATTTTTGAATATAAATTAGAAGGATACGATAAAGACTGGACTCTAACCAATAGAAACTATGTTTCATATACCCAACTTCCACCTGGCAATTATAAGTTTTTAGTTAGAGCCAGCAACAATGACGGCGTTTGGGCAGATGCGCCAGCTTCCTATTCTTTTAGAATCAGACCTATGTTTTGGCAAACTTGGTGGTTTAGAATTATTGTCGTGATTTTATTTATAATTTATTTGTATAACGCTATCAACAACCGTATTCAATTTGCTCGAAAAAAAGAAAATGAACGAATGCAATCCATTCGGCAAAAAACTGAATATGAAAAACAATTAGCCGAAATAAAACTCAAAGCATTGATTGCTCAAATGAATCCTCATTTTATTTTTAATTGTATGAATTCTATTCAAGCAATGATTCTATCCAATCAAAGCCTAGAGGCCTCTACCTATCTGACTAAATTATCTCGTTTGGTGCGTTCTGTATTAGAAAATTCGATGAAAACATTTATTCCACTACAAGAAGTCATAGATAATTTAAAACTATATCTTGAATTGGAATCTTTGCGATTTGATCAACAATTTAATTATGATATTCAAGTAAAAAATATTGACACGTATTCCGTAGAATTACCGTCTATGTTATTGCAGCCGTATGTAGAAAATTCTATATGGCATGGTTTAATAAAAAAAGAGGGAGAAAAAAACATTTTCATTTCATTTTTCAAAAGAGAAAAATTATTGATTTGTGAAATAACTGACAATGGAATTGGCAGAGCAAAGGCAGCAGAATTAAATCTTAAAAAACAACATAAGTCTTTAGGAACAATTATTACTAAAGAGATGTTTGAGACGTTACACAAAATAAGAGACACCAATTATCATGTAGAAATTATAGATTTACTAGACGAAAATGGACAAGCCATAGGAACAAAGGTTGTTGTAAAAATGGAATTAAATTAAAATTAAAAAATATGGAAACAATAAAAGCGATTATTGTAGATGATGAGAAAAATAACCGATTAGTACTTCTCAAAATGATAGAAAAGTTTTGCCCACAAGTAGAAGTTATATCAGAATGTGACAGCGTAGATTGCGCCATTGGATCTATAGACAACAACTTGGTGGATGTAGTTTTTTTGGATGTAGAAATGCCCGGAAAAAATGGATTTGATTTACTGGCGCACTATAATTACCACTGTCCGTTTGAAGTAGTTTTCACTACTGCTTACAGCCAATATGCCGTTAAAGCATTTCGCTTTAGTGCTATGGATTATCTATTAAAACCAGTAGATCCGGAAGAACTAATTCGGGCAGTTCACAAATTAAGTATCAAAAAATCGGAGGAGACAAAAAATAAACAATTTGAGCTATTAGAGCAACGTGTACAAAACAAAGATTTAGGTAAAAAACAATTGGCTGTTTCTACATTAGAAGGAATTTATTTCGCTACGTTAGATGAAATTATTCATGTGGATGCCGATTCTTCTTATACCAAAATATACCTTACTACCGGAGATATGATTATGTCTTCCAAGCCTTTAAAATATTTTGAAGAATTATTAGAAGATTATGATTTTGTGAGAGTGCACCAATCTCATATCATCAACTTGAAATTAATACGAAGATATGTTCGAGGTGATGGCGGTCAAGTGATTATGACCAACGGAACAGAAATCGAAGTTTCCCGCAGAAAGAAAGATGATTTGCTTGCAAAAATTTCAGATGCATTATAGACTTGAGATGCGAGATTTGAGACTTGAGACAAGACAGGTTGTTTTCGTTTTTCGTTTCTCGTTTCTCGCCTCTAACCTCTCACATCTATTCTCTCACCTCTCACTTGCAATTCTCTTGTTGATTTCTTTTATCAAAGCCGGTCCTTCATAAATAAAACCCGTATAAAGTTGCACTAAACTTGCGCCAGCTTTTATTTTTTCTATTGCATCATCAGCCGACATAATTCCACCTACTGCTATAATTGGAATTTTATGTTGAGATTTTTCAACAATATATTTTATAATTTCTGTTGATTTTTGGGTCAACGGTTTTCCGCTCAGTCCGCCTGCGCCAGTATTTTCAATTTTATTTTTTTCTGTTGATAAATTATCTCTCGAAATAGTAGTATTAGTGGCAACGATTCCAGCTAATTTTGTATCAAAGACTATTTCAACAATATCATCTAATTGTTCATGGGTTAAATCCGGTGCAATTTTCAATAAAATAGGCTTCGGAATTGGTTTATATTTATTTTGATTTTGTAATTCAAACAACAATTCTTTCAGAGGTTCTTTTTCTTGTAATGCTCGCAAATTCGGGGTATTGGGCGAGCTTACATTCACTACAAAGTAATCTACCACATCATACAAAGCATCAAAACATTTTATATAATCATCTACTGCATTTTCATTCGGTGTAATTTTGTTTTTGCCAATGTTACCACCGATAATTATTTTAGATTTATGATTTATAATTTCAGATTTAAGGATGTTCTCTTTCACCACTTTCATTCCTTCATTATTAAACCCCATTCTATTAATGATTGCTTCGTCTTGAATTAAACGAAATAAACGTGGTTTGTCATTTCCGGGTTGTGCCAATGGCGTTACCGTTCCAATTTCTATAAAACCAAAACCAAGTGCAGCAAAAGCATCTATACATTCCGCATTTTTATCTAATCCAGCAGCTAAACCAACAGGATTTTTAAAAGTTAATCCAAATAAATTTCTTTCTAATTTTTTGTCTTCTATTGCATATAAAAATTTCAAAATAGATTTTACAAAAGGAATTTTTATTAAAACAGCAAACCATTTTAGTGTAAGATGATGCGCCGTTTCAGCATCTAATTTGAAGAGAAAGAATCGAATGATTTTATACATGTAACAAATTTATTTAAATTTTATTTAATTGAAAATATGTAGTTATGTTTATGATTTTTGTAGCATTGTAGTTTTCTAAAATTAGTAAGTCTTTATCGCCAGTAATAAGATGCGTGGCTTTCGAATCTTTGGCTAAAGACAATAAAAAATTATCTTTTGCATCTCTACAAATTGTTTCTTTAGAAGTAACATTAACAAATATTGCTTGCTGTTTAATTGCTAAAATTAAATTCCTTAAATCATCTAATTCAAAATATTTTTTAATTTTTTTCCTTTGAGATACAGCCATAAATTCGTCTAATAACTCTTGACTAAAAACAAGTGTAACTTTTTTGTTTTTAATAATAGAATCTAATTTTGTAAAATCTTTTGTAATCAAAAAACTAATCCAAAGGTTGGTATCAATAATAATTCTATCCTTTTGATTTTGCATAACGCTTTGCTCTTACAATCTCTACTTCTTTTGTAATTTCTTCTAATGTAGGTTGTTGCTTTTTTGCTTTTGCACGAATCTTATTTACTAGCTTTAAGAAACCATCTTCCTTTGTATTTTGTTTAATGGCAATAAGATTCAAGTCTGCTAAATTCTTTAACAGTTTATTTGCCTTTGGATTTATTATTTCTATTTCTAGTGTTTCCATAAATTGAGTAAAGTAAATGTAATAAAAAAAAGGAATTTACACAAAAAAACTCGCAGAATTGCGAGGTTCCTAATAGAATATTAAAGCTTAAAAAAGTAAATTTCCTTTCTCAGCAGAGCCTCCTGAAAGAAATTATTTGTAAATCAAGGCAATGCTAAACAACCTCGCAGAGACGCTGCTGGGAAGCAAGATACAATCCATCTCATGTCTCATTTCTCCACTCTCATCATCTATTTTGTTTATCTTTACCTCATGCAACAGCCACTTGCCGAACGAATGCGACCACAAAATATTGACCAAATTATTGGACAAGAACATTTATTAGGAATTGGAAAATCTTTACGGCAAATTATTGAAAAAGGGAAGTTACACTCCATGATTTTTTGGGGACCGCCAGGTGTAGGTAAAACTACTTTAGCTCGTATTTTAGCCACTCAAGCCAACTTGCCTTTTGAGCAATTAAGTGCCATTTCCTCTGGGGTAAAAGAATTGCGTGCCATTATAGAAGAAGCAAAAACCTTTGGAACAAAAGTTGTCTTTATAGATGAAATTCATCGGTTTAATAAATCACAACAAGATGCATTGTTAGGCGCGGTAGAAAACGGAACTATTATTTTAATTGGTGCTACCACAGAGAATCCATCTTTTGAAGTGAATGCTGCATTGTTGTCCCGCTGTCAGGTTTATATTTTAAAATCTTTAGAAGCTGAAGATTTGAAAAAAATTATTGACACGACTTTGCAGGAAGATGAAGTTTTAAAACATGAAAAAATTACAATAAAAGAATACGATGCTTTATTTTATTTTTCTGGTGGAGATGCAAGAAAGTTGCTAAATGTTTTAGAATTAGTTTGTGAAAATTTAAAAGAAGATAAAACTATTACTAATATTTTTGTAGAAGAAATTATACAAACTAATATTGCGCGTTATGATAAAAGTGGCGAGCAACATTACGATATTATTTCTGCATTTATAAAATCCATTCGCGGTAGCGATCCAAATGCTGCGTTATATTGGATGGCGAGAATGATACAGGCAGGCGAAGACCCAAAATTTATTGCCAGACGTTTGTTGATTTTATCGAGTGAAGATATTGGAAATGCCAATCCAAATGCATTGTTATTAGCTAATGCTTGTTTTCAAGCAGTTACTACTATTGGCTATCCGGAGTGTAGAATTATTTTGGCACAATGCGTTACTTATTTAGCATCTTCTCCAAAAAGCAATGCGAGTTATATGGGAATTGAACAGGCTATTTCCTTAGCAGAAAAAACGTCAAAC
Source organism: Bacteroidota bacterium (assembly GCA_039797705.1). GTDB lineage: Bacteria > Bacteroidota > Bacteroidia > Chitinophagales > JADIYW01 > JADJSS01. The sequence goes on along the minus strand of JBDKHK010000128.1, from coordinate 602 downwards.
TTATCGGTTCCATTGCACTTGCGTAATGCGCCAACTAAGTTGATGAAAAAATTAGATTATGGAAAAGGATATCAATATGCACATCAGTACGAAAATAATTTTGTGGACTTAGAATTTCTACCGAATGAAATTAGCGGTACCAAATTTTACGAACCAAATAATAATGCTAGAGAAAATGAATTGAGAAAGTTTTTGAAAGACAGATGGAAAGAAAAGTACAATTATTAAATTTCAAACCACTAAGACACTAAGTGCACTAAAAAATAACAAAAAAATATGATTACACAAACCTATGTAAATGACATTGCTTATAAAATTGTTGGCTGTGCAATTGAAGTACACAAGGAACTTGGTCCAGGTTTATTAGAGTCTATATATCAAAAATGTTTTGTAAAAGAATTAGAGTTGAAAGGATTGAAAACAACTCAACAAATAAAGATTCCTGTTCATTATAAAGATGAATATTTAGATTGTAATTTAAGGTTAGATGTTTTAGTAGAAGAATTAATAATTGTAGAATTAAAAGCAGTGGAAGAAATACATCCTTTATACAAAGCGCAATTATTAACTTACATGAAACTATTAGAAAAACCAAAAGGATT
>JBDKHK010000127.1:0-4836 GCA_039797705.1 Bacteroidota bacterium | reverse complement strand
TATCTTGTTGATAACAGGAAAAGAGGTTAAAACAGTAATATGAATTGCTGCGAAAATAAATACTAAAGAACCAATAAATAACCAAAATTCTCTGGAGCTTAATTCTTCTTCTTTAGATTTTCCAGGAATTTCTTTTTTTATAGTTCGAATTATCAATAAATATAGAGATGGAAGTAAAAATGCCAGCATGATAACAACTAATTGTCCACTCATTCCTAAATCGGTAAATGAATGTACGGAAGCATCTCCCAATACACCACTTTTTGTAAGAAATGAAGAATACAACACCATAATAAAAGCTCCAATAAAGAAAGTATAAGTAGCATGTAATGAATAGCCTGTGTGTTTATACGCCATCAAAGTATGAATACCAGCAGCTAAAATAAGCCATGGAACTAAAGAGGCATTTTCTACTGGATCCCAAGCCCAAAACCCTCCGAAACTCAAAGCTTCGTATGCCCATGCGCCGCCTAATAAAATTCCAATTCCTAAAATCATTAAAGCGAATAAACTCCATGGAAACACTGGTTTTATCCATTCGGTATATTTTTTTAACCATAAAGAAGCAATTGCGTAAGCAGCCGGTATGGTACAAGCTGCATATCCTAAAAATAAGGTGGGCGGATGAATGACCATCCAATAATTTTGCAATGAAGGATTTAATCCGGTTCCATCTTCTGCCACCCAATCTGGATTTAGCTTAAATACCGGAATATCCATGGTGTCGCGAATTAATGCAAACGGGCTGGAACCTAATCTATATCCAAAAATATAAATACCTAAAAGCATAGAACCTAATAGTACTTGTGCTAATGCAACTATTGTTAATACTGGGCTTTCCCATTCTTTTGCTTTAACAATAAGCACACAGCCTAATACTGCATGCCAAAACATCCAAAGCAAGGTGCTTCCTTCTTGTCCGCTCCACATGGCAGAAAACTGATAATAAGTAGGTAACGATTTAGAAGTATGTTCCCAAACATATTTATATTCAAAAAAATGACCATGAATAATGAATAAAAAAGTAGCTACTATTCCTAATACAGCAACAGCATGTAAGATGAACATTTTACGACCGAAGCTAACCCACGAAATGGATTTTTTGGTGTCATCTCTATAAATAGTTGCAAATAAATATGCTAAGCAAGCGGCTAAAGAGGTAGCAAATGCTAAAATTATTAAGAAGTGTCCGATTTTTCCGAACAACATATTTTGTCCAATAGCGTGAATATTCATGTCTTTATTATAGAGTGTGAGAGCAGTTGTTTAAATACTTTTTCCGTTATTGGCTTCCAGTTCTTTGTTTTTATATTTTGATGGGCATTTTAATAAAATTTCGGAAGCTTCAAAAGTGTCGCCATTCATTTTTCCTGTTATAACAATTTTTTCAGAACGTTCAATATCGCGTGGTTTAGCTTTATTTACTATAACCAATTTTTCCACTTTTTGGTCATCGATAACATACATGGAAAAACGATTAGGATCTTGCTCTGGTTTATAGGTAATGCCTTTTTCTTTATTAAGGTATCCTACAACGGTGAATTCTTTTCCTTTTTTGGCGTAAGCAGATTCAAAATTTTCGTATCGGCTGAAGCCGTTCCCCAACATAACTGTTAATGTAGCTACTAATACAGCTACAAATATTAAAGCAATAATATGCGTGCGTTTCATAGAAAATTATTTATAAAATACTGTTCAAAGGTACGCCTCTTTACCTAATTTACTGTAGAAAGTAAGTTATATAATCTTAAACCTATCTCACGCAAATACCATAAAATTATGATAAAGTGGCACTTATAAGTCTGATGAATTCAGAGCGGGTCGTGTGTTTTTCAAATTCACCTGTAAATGCTGAAGTAGTAGTAACGGAATTTTGTTTTTGTACGCCTCGCATCATCATGCACATGTGTTTGGCTTCAATAACCACCGCAACACCTAAGGGATTTAATGCTTCTTGCACGCAATCGCGAATTTGAGTAGTTAATCGTTCTTGTACTTGCAGGCGGCGCGCATAAGCATCTACTACTCGGGCTATTTTACTTAATCCGGTTATTTTTCCATTTGGGATATAGGCTACATGTGCTTTTCCATAAAATGGTAACATGTGATGTTCGCACATAGAAAATAATTCTATGTCTTTTACAATGACCATCTCGCTGTGGTGTTCGTCAAAAATGGCCGATTTTATTATTTCTTCTGGATTCAAACTGTAGCCGTGTGTAATATATTGCATGGCTTTTGCTACGCGATGCGGCGTTTTTAGTAATCCTTCCCTAGAAACATCTTCTCCTAATAAGCTAATAATTCCTTTATAGTGATTTTCTAATTCAGGATTGGGTTTTATAATTTGTCCGTCTTTTAATACTATATCATCCATAAGTCAAAAGTACAAAATTCATTAATATGAGGGAACTAAAAAATTTTCATAATATTAAAAACAGGTAATAAATATTATAAAATAAAATTGAACTTCTGTATATAAAAATAAAAAAGACCTGATTGCTCAGGTCTTTTTACATTTTAGATTCTTTACAAATTATTTTTAAAATGGATATTGATTGGCTGCAATTACAACATCTGCAATAGCTCTGCGAGTATCTTTTGGATTAATATCGTAGTTTTTCAATAGAGAATTTACGACACGTTTAATGGTAAATTTCTCTACGCCTTTTGCATAACTATCAATTGCATTTTCCGCAGCTTTACGAGCAATATCTAATGCATCATAAATATACAATTGCAACATTTTAATTTTTATTTTCAATTGTTCTTTGTCTGCTTCTTTATCAGCATTTAATTTTTTTATTCTTAATAAAGCAGATTCTGCCATGAATGCAACAGACATAATATCTGCCAAGTTCATCACAATTTCTTGTTCATCTACTAATTTAGTTTTCAATTTGCGTCCGGCAGCACCTGTAATAATCATAAATACAGATTTCAAATTAGAAATGATTTCTTCTTCATCTGCCATAAATCCATTGTTGAACGGATTGAAATTTTGTGCAATGCCTATCGGAATTGTTTTAGCGGCATCGTTTAATTTCAATTCTTTAGTTTGGAAAGCACGTTTGTAAAATTCTGCTAGTGCCAACATTCTATTGATTTCATTGGTTCCTTCATAAATTTTAGTAATACGAGCATCACGATAAGCCATTTCCATTCCAGTTTCTTGTGAATATCCCATTCCGCCGTGAATTTGAATGGCTTCATCTGCTGCCCAACAAATTGCCTCTGAGCCTTGTACTTTCAAGATTGCACATTCGATAGCATACTCCCGCATTGAATTGATTTTTGCTTCATTTTCAGTTGCGCCGTTTGCTTTTAATTCTTTGTATTTTTTATCTACTTCCGCTCCTACTCTATATACTGCCGATTCATTGATAAATGCCAACATCGCCATTTGACCAATTTTGTATTTCATTGCTCCAAAATCTGAAATTGGTTTTCCAAATTGGATACGTTGGTTGGCATATTCTACCGATTTGGTAACGCCAAATTTAATACCACCAACACCGCCAGCACAAATTTTAATACGACCATTGTTCAAAATATTTAATGCCATATTAAATCCTTTTCCACGTTCGCCTAAAAGGTTTTCTTTTGGAATTGGAACATTATTAAAAAATAATTGAACAGTAGAAGAAGCTTTGATACCCATTTTCTTCTCTTCTTTTCCTATTTCAATGCCTCCAAATCCTTTTTCTACTATAAATGCTGACAAACGTTCATCGTCTTCTATTTTTGCAAATACAATAAAAATATCAGCAAAACCGCCATTGGTAATCCACATTTTTTGCCCATTTAATAAATAATGCGAACCATCATTACTTAAAGTCACTTTTGTTTTTCCCGAATTCGCATCAGAGCCAGCTCCTGGTTCAGTAAGTGCGTACGAACACGCGTATTCTCCTGATGCAATTTTTGGAAGATATTGATGTTTTTGTGCATCTGTTCCGTAGAATACAATTGGCAAAGAGCCGATAGACACTTGCGCTCCAACTGTTGTTGCAAAGGATAGTCCCAATGCTAGTGCTTCTGTGTAAAGTAACCCGGTGTTAAAATCAAGTCCCATTCCACCATATTCTTCAGGAATAGAAATACCAAATAGCCCTAATTCGCCTGCTTTATCAAATATTTCTTTCACTAATTCTTTATCTTTCTCTGCATCCATTTGCGCTACACGCTCAATGCCCATGCCGTGAATTTCTTTCAAACAGAAATCATGCACAGTTTGCCAAATCATTTTTTGTTCTTCGGTGAATTGCTCCGGAATGAATACATCTTGAGGATTTGTTTCAGAAAATAAGAAATTTCCTCCTACTAATTTGCTGGATGTCTTTGCCATATTTTTTTAATTTTAATAAGCGAAATTTACAACTAAAATTTCAATGCATGCATTGGATTAATAATTTAATAACAGCTTTGTCGAATAAATTAATCTTTGTTAAGTGAGCAGCATAAACATTCAAATAAATTATTTATCATATCTATGTATTTATGTATTTTTATGAAAAAATGCTACTGTAATTTTTATAAATTTACTTACAAATGAAATATAAACTCCTAATTTTATTATATTTTTTAATTGCATCTTTTTTATTGTTCTCTAATGAAAATTTAGATATCAGCAAAACAGTTTTATCTGCTCCATATCCTAATAAATTTACAGGAATGAGCAGTATGAATATGTATGAATGTGTAAAGAGCACCTATGATAGTATTTCTCATTCTTATAAAACACAAATATTTGATTCAATATATAATTATATAAAACCACTTAATTTAAAAGCATACCGTTTTCCTGGAGGAACAATTGGGAATTACTATCATTTT
>JBDKHK010000126.1:0-14955 GCA_039797705.1 Bacteroidota bacterium | reverse complement strand
TGGTGGCTTGAAGAAAATGCATAATGCCAATACATTGTTTATATATTTCTTATGATGGCATGACTGACTCTCTGGGTCAATCACAAGTGATTCCATATTTGATTGGATTGAGCAAAAAAGGATTTTCTTTTACATTAATTAGCTGCGAAAAAGAAGAAAATTATACCGCAAATAAAGAAAAAATTGCAAAAATTTTAAGTGACAATAATATTCAATGGATTCCATTGAATTACACAAAAAAACCTCCTATTTTTTCTACACTGTATGATATTTATAAAATAAAGAAAATTGCAGCAAAACTACAGCAAGAACAGCCCTTTTCTGTTGTACATTGCCGTAGTTATATTGCTGCTTTAGTTGGATTGCAACTAAAAAAAAGGTTCGGCATAAAATTTATTTTTGACATGAGAGGTTTTTGGGCAAACGAGCGGGTGGATGGAAAAATATGGAACTTAAAAAACCCAGTCTATAAAATAGTTTATAATTATTTTAAACGAAAAGAAATTGAATTTTTAGAAACCGCTGATTATACTATCAGCTTAACGCACAATGCCGAACAAGAAATTCAATCGTGGACTTCTATAAAAAATAATCCAATAAAAATACAAGTGATTCCTTGTTGTGTGGACTTGGATTTATTTAACCCCAAAATGTTAGATGCTCAAAAATTGCAAATCCTACACAGTACACTTCCACTGCAAAAAGAGGATTTTGTTTTACTCTACCTCGGCTCCATCGGCACTTGGTATATGCTGGATGAAATGATGGAATTTTTTAGTGTTTTGAAAACGAAAAAACCACAAGCAAAATTCTTATTTGTATCTAAAGAAGAACACGAACGCATTTTAATAACTGCAGAAAAATATGGTGTAAAAGATTCTATTGTTATCCGACCGGGAAATCGAGAAGAAATTCCATACCTCATTGCTCTTAGTAACTATTCCATCTTTTTTATCTTACCTTCTTATTCAAAAAAAGCTTCCTCGCCCACCAAACAAGGAGAAATTATGGCAATGGGAATTCCTATAGTTTGCAACACGAAGGTAGGCGATACAGATAAAGTGGTGAAAGACTACAACAGTGGAATATTAATAGATAATTTTTCTGCTAAAGATTTTGCTAATGCCATTGAAAAAATGGACAACACTTTTTTTGATGCGTCAAAAATTATTCAAGGAGCTTATGATTATTTTTCTTTAGAAAAAGGAATTGAAAAATATAATGATGTATATCAGTCTGTTCTTTCTTAATTATCAAATACTAATTTTTGTGCCTTAATGGCCACAAACACAGGTGATGGCTCAAAATGACATTGAATTTTATACCGTTCTTTCATCACTTTAACGTAGGCGTCTTGCAGCATTACGTCTTCTGTTATAAAATAAACATTTGCGTTTTTATACATACTCGAAGTGAGATTTTTTAAATGATGTTGTGCTAAAACAACGTTGTAATCAGGAGAACAAGGATACCAACCAGCTAAAATTAAATTCTTAGAAGGGAAGGAAAGTGCTTGTGATTTCCAAACATTCATAAAACCAAGAGGAAAAGCCTCGGCGCCAATAAATAAAGCTGTTGGATATTGATTGATTTCTTTTCGGCAATCTTCATAATATGCATGATATGTTTTATGAAGCGGGGCCATATTTAAAACAGCGTAAAATTTATAAAAACTCAATACAGTTAGAATTAAAAGGAATAAATATTTTTTCCTAACAGCATTTTCAATTTCTAATATTAAAAACAAATTAGAAAAAGTAAGATAAGCAAGAATAGGAAACGAAACCCTGTGTGGAAGACGAGAGTAGAGAAGTAAATAACTAAATAAAATAAGTAATAGAATTAAATTTAGCAAGCTGAATTTAAATGATTTTGGTGCAATAACTATTACAGCCAAAAGGCTCAATGCATACATTAAGAATAAATACCGCTCATCTGAAATTATTTTTTTTAATTCCATTACTACTTCGCTTGTATTTCTATGTCTTTTTAATTGTTTGGCTAATACTCTCATTGATTTACCTGTCAAATAATGGTTATCTATAGGCATCCACGATTGTAATAAACGAATATCATTGACAGAAAAATTATAAGACATTAACTCCAAACTATCCATCTTAACGGGCTTTGCGGCGATGGCATCTAATGCATAAATGTTATCATACGTTTGTTCTTCTCGGTATTTGTCATCTCGGTTGTTTATCCATTGTAATGCAAAAAAAACAATTGCTGATATAAGAATTGATTTCCAATAAATTTGATAGAAAATATTAGATTTAAAATGTAGAATTAAATATGGAAAACTAAAAAAAACAAAAATATACCAACTTTCTTTTCGGATTAGTATAGATAAAATCATCAAAATACTAAATAAATAAAAAATGATTTTTTTTTGAATGTTTAAAGAATATAATAACAAGGCGAGCGTAGCGCAAAACAAGGCAGCGGTAGTAAATTGTGGTTTTATGATTGCCCATGAATAAAAACCAAAGAATAAAATAAGTATTACCAAAACACTTGGTAAAAGGGGTGTTTTTTTTCGGGTTATAAGTAAATATGTAGTGGATAAAAAACAAACACACAAAGTAATTTCAATATAAAAAGTGTACCAATTTACATTCGTAAATTTTTGTGATAAAAACGTTAATCCCTTGCCAATTAAAATATTTGATAGTATAAGATGGCTATTAGAACCTCCCGACAACATCCCCGATTGTATTGCAATCATTGTTTGGTCATCATTGTTATCAAAACAGATGGGAAACAGCAAGCACAACAAGATAACCGCAAGCAAGCAAATAAGAACAATAAAATACCTATATTTATACATGAAATGCCATAATAATAAACACATAAATATAATGATTTTTTAGGATGCTAAAATGGTCTGCTTTTAATGATAACAATCAATTCCTTTTCCTGAATGATTTATTATTAGGACCTATTTTTATTATTATTGTTCTATTCTTCTGCAATAATTATATAAAAAATAAAAAAAATCCAATCTATAAAAAATATTTTATTAATGCACTGATAGTCCGCTTTGCATCTGCAATAATTATGGCTTTGATATACCAATTTTATTATGAAGGCGGCGACACCCAAACATATTATATTTATGCACTGCGGATAAGAGAAGTTTTTAGCGAAAGTAAATCAGATTTTTTTTATCTCATGCTAAGATCATCACATGAATTTGATGTTTTAAATAGAATATTTGATACTGGTGCCGGATTTTATACAGACCATAGTTCTAATTTCATTATTCGTTTAACAGTAATTCTATGTTATTTTTTATTAAACACATATATTCTTGTCTCATTTGTATTTTCCTTATTTTGTTTTTATGGTTGTTGGAAAATATTCACGTTGTTTCAGCAATTATATCCTCATTTAGAAAAAGAATTTGCATTTGCCTGTTTATTTCTACCTTCTGTTTGTTTTTGGGGAACTGGGATTTTAAAGGACCCCATCAGCTTAGGTGCATTAGGAATGTTAACCTATCATGTGTATATGTTATTTTTTGAAAGAAAGAAAACCATTGGACGTATTTTCATTATTATAGCCTGTTTTTGGATTTTAAAAATTGTCAAATTCTATATTTTACTGGCGTTCCTTCCTGCCTATTCATTTTGGATTATTTATAGACTTAAGGAAACAATAAATAGCAAATTTTTACGATTTTTATTTGGTCCTGTGATTTTTTCTATTGCTATAATTATAGGTGGATTTGTGTTGTATAAAATTGCGGCCTACTCTCAGCGGTATTCATTTGAAAGCATTATAAGAACGGCAATGGATACTCAAAATTGGCTATACTATTCATCTTTGCGAGATGGTGGCTCTGGGTATTCTTTAGGAAATATTGATTTTACACCTTTGGGCATTTTAAAAGCAGCGCCTAAAGCTATTAATGTATCGCTCTTTAGACCTTATATTTGGGAAGCAAAAAAAATTATATTAATCCCAGCCGCTTTGGAGGGGTTGCTCAGCTTGTTTATAACGATTCGTCTTTTGTATAAGGCAGGTTTTATACGATTTTTAAAAATTATCCTGACAAATCCTGAAGTTCAATTTTGTTTAATATTTTCTTTAATATTTGCCTTTGCGGTAGGATTTACCAGTTATAATTTTGGCACCTTAGCACGTTATAAAATCCCGCTAATGCCTTTTTATTTTATTGCACTTTTTATCATTGCTGACAAAGAAAATAAAATTGAATTAAATGAGAAAAGTATCCCGATTAAAAAAAAACCACTTACCAATAAGCCGGTTTTATCTTAGGTAGTGGTTGTTTTTTTCCAAAAATATGCCAGCAACATTCCTGCAATGATGTGCCAAACGCCCCACCAAGCTGCAATCAACGCCATGCCACCATTGCCATTAAAAAATGTCATTACCAATATTAGTCCTAAGCCAGAATTATGAATGCCTGTTTCAATAGAAATGCTTCTGCAATGTGCTTCCGGTAATTTATTTATTTTAGAAAAAAAATACCCTATCAAAAATGCCAATGAATTTTGTATAAAAACTATACCAAAAATTACAGGAACATAGGCAACAAATGTGTTGAAATTTACCACAAAAGCTCCTATTAAAAAAACCACAAATACTAATAATGCGGTAACTTTTATAGGTTTATTCATTTTTTGAATCGCTGTAGGAAAATATTGCCTGCATAAAATTCCAATAATTAAAGGCAAAATCAATAATAAAAATATGGATTCTAATAAATACCAAAATGAGATGTGAATATCTTGCAATAAAGATACCGCCGGTGCATAATGCGAAGCATATAAATAAAAATTAAAAGGGGTTGTAAGTCCCGCACTTAAGGTAGATATTGCCGTAATAGTAATGGAAAGCGGAATAAATCCTTTTGCTAAATAGGAAATATAGGTGGACATGTTTCCGCAAGGACAAGCGGCTACTAATATCATTCCCATCGCTATAGAGGCAGATGGTTTCCATAATAAAACCAACAAAAAAGTCATTAATGGAAGTAATATCATTTGCGACAAACATCCTATGATAACGGATTTGGGATTTGTTATCACTGTTTTAAAATCTTCTTTCTTAATATCTATTGCCAAAGAGAAAAGAATAAATGCCAAACATATTTTTAAAACAACCAATCCGTCATTAGCAATATTAACCTGTGCTTGTTCTATTGGTGGCATACAAAATATTTATCAAGAAGTCCAACAAACCATTACAACTCTTGGCCCAAAATATGGCAACCTTCCATGCGAAGTAGAAAAATTATCAATACAAATTATATCTCCTTTCCTCCACGTCTGGATAATCATATTTTTCCAAATTACATCTTGAATATGTTGAACATATTCATCTGGAATAGCAGAATCATCACCAAAAGTTACATGCATACTTTGTTCATTTGGATCTTTTGTTAATTTTTTATACCATGTCATCAATTCGAGCAACATACTGTATTTAAAGGTTTCCCAACGTTTTTGTCGTTGATGAATTTTATGGTATTCAATAGCAGCTGCGCTTAAATGAAAAACTTGTGTATGGTTAAACCATACTTTTTCACCAGTAATTGGATGGATTTTAATCGCATCATTTTTATTGATAAGCCTTAGTCCGTCATCTGCTTTCCACTCACAGATAATTCCATTTTCTTTGCATTTTTCCTCTACAACCTTTTTGTCGGTAGTATGAAACATATCTGTCCATTTTTTTAACTGAAAACCATTCGTTCCACTTTCATTCGGTGATGCATAATTTCTGATATGCTTTACGCCTTTTCGCTCAAATTCTTCTCTAATCTTTGGGTCTAAATCAAGATATACTTTTCTAAAGTCACAAATAGGTGTCTCGCCACCGTATTCTGGTTCTACATGACAATAGAAAAATAAACGGCGGGGTGCTGATGGCAAAAAACTCATTTCACAATGTTGCATAATAGGATAATGCGCCGGCAACTCGCTGGCAGAGAACACGAAGCCTGATTTCTTATCGCGAGGAGAAGTACCCAAATAATCATCTTTTAAATCCGCATCTACCGATTTTGCAACCTCTTCAAAATCCTGTGGTGTTTGTATTTCAAACCCTCGAAACAGTACAGCACCTGATTCTGTTAGCTTTTGTTCTATTTCGTTTTTATTAGATTGAATCCAATTAATAAGAGTTTGCTTAGAACTTTCATTGTTTTCGGGTGAAACGATTAAAGGTAATTTTGACTGTCCTGATAAATAACTTAATTTCATTATCTTGCCATTTGGTACAGTTAAATATAATATTTTCTATTTTTATTTCCTAAATATTTTCATTTGATACATAAATTCCAACGAAGAACTTTAGAAACAGGCAGCTTATTTCTGTTGCCGTATGATATAAAATTTTATATTGAAGTATTTGACCTCATTCAAAAAAATAAAGAAAGACTACAAGATGATTTCCATCGACTATTGAGGAGTACGGAAACATTAACCACAACAAAAGATTATGTTCAAAATAAAATGTTTGACTGGAATAAAAACAAATCGCAGACATTTCATGTATTTGAAAAAAAATCCAACTTACTAATCGGGCATTTTAACATCAAAGATATTGATTGGAAAAAAAAGCAAGCTGAATTATCTTATTTTATTGATGTTACTTACGAAAAAAAAGGATTGATGTCAGAAGCTTTATTGGATATAGAAAAATATTGCTTTAAGGATTTACAATTACAACATATTATTGTGCGCATTTTATCCTCCAATATTCCAAGTGTGAAATTGGTAGAGAAGTGTGGTTTTAAATACGAAGGAGCTTTTTTTAAAGAAACCTCTTTTCATAACAATCAAATTTCAGATACCCATCAATATGGAATTTCTAAAGATGATTTTGATAAATTAATTTAAAATAAATTATCCTGTACATTTCCCATGCTGAAAACAATCGACTATATGATCATTCACTAATCCGGTGGCTTGCAGGTGCGCATAGAGCGTAGTAGAACCTAAAAATCGAAATCCTCGTTTTTTCATATCCTTTGCAAGCGCATCCGATTCGGGAGAAGTGGCAGGAACTTCTTTCAATACATTCCAAGTATTTACTTTTGGTTTATTTCCAACAAAACTCCATATATAATTAGAAAAACTTCCAAACTCTTTTTGTATTTCTAAAAAACATTTGGCATTATTTACCACCGAAGTAATTTTAGCACGATTGCGAATTATTCCCGCGTCTTGCATCAGTTCTTCAATTTTAGCCTCTTCAAATTTTGCAATTTTTTTGTAATCAAATTTTACAAATGCCTTTCTATAATTTTCCCTTCGTTGCAAGATAGTCCACCAGCTTAATCCCGCTTGAGCACTTTCTAATACTAAAAATTCAAACTGCTTGGTATCATCATACACGGGCTTTCCCCATTCTTCATCGTGGTATTGTTCATACAATGGTTTTCCTATACACCAGCCACATCGAACGATTTCTTTTGACTTTTTCATAGAATAAAATTATAAAAAACGATTATCATTTTCAATTTTATAACTATGTGCTATACAACTGATTGATTTCTAAATTCTTATCTGAAAATATAATCTTTGTTATATAAGCCTACATAAAGCCTCCAGCAACTGAGTTAATTTTTTCCTTTCCGTTCAATACCGTAACTTTGCATGATTATGAGCAAACAACGAAAAATAGAATTAATGGCGCCTGCCGGTAGTTACGAAGCAATGATGGCCGCTATTCATGCGGGTTGTGACTCAGTATATTTTGGGGTGGAGCAATTTAACATGCGCGCTCGCGCCACCATGAATTTTACATTAGATGATTTAGAGAAAATTGGAAATATTTGTAAAGAAAATAAGGTACGCAGTTATTTGACATTAAATACAATTGTGTATGATCACGATTTGACCGCCATAAAAACGGTTTTGGATACAGCAAAATCAGGTGGAATTACAGCCGTAATTGCCAGCGACCAAGCCGTTATTGCTTACGCTCGTTCCATCCAAATGGAAGTACATATTTCTACTCAAGTAAATATTACCAATATTGAAACAGTAAAATTTTATGCTTTATTTGCCGATACCGTAGTATTATCGCGCGAATTAAGTTTAATACAAATAAAAAAAATCTGCGATCAAATTGAGAAAGAAAAGATTTGCGGCCCTTCTGGCAGATTAATTGAAGTGGAGATTTTTGTTCACGGTGCGTTGTGCATGGCGGTTTCAGGGAAATGTTATTTAAGCCTACATACTACAAATGCATCCGCCAATCGTGGTGCTTGCGTGCAAAATTGTCGCAGAAGCTACAAAGTAGTTGACAATGAAGATGGACATGAATTTGCTATCGAAAATGAATACATCATGTCGGCACAAGATTTATGTACGATAGACTTCTTAGACCAGGTGATAGATAGTGGGGTGAAAGTAATGAAAATTGAAGGACGAGGCAAAGGAGCTGATTATGTAAAAACAACGGTAGAATGTTATCGTGAAGCAATAGAAGCTTATTACGATAATACATATACAAAAGAAAAAACAGTAGAATGGATGGAGCGATTGGAAAGAGTCTTTAATCGTGGATTTTGGAGTGGCTATTATTTGGGACAAGAATTAGGACAATGGAATGACGCACCGGGCTCCAAGGCTACTACACGAAAAATTTATCTCGGAAAAGGAACTAATTATTTTGATAAAATAAAAGTAGCAGAATTTAAGATAGAATCGTTTGATTTGAATGTGGGTGATTCCGTTTTAATTACCGGCCCAACTACGGGAGCCATCGAAACCGTTGTTACAGAATTGCACACCTCAAATGGTGCGGTAGAAACCGCAAAAAAAGGCGAGCATTGTGCTTTTAAATTAGATACGCCTATCCGCAGCAGCGACAAACTCTATAAAATTGTTAACGCCACTACAGAGCCTACTCATTGATTACCATAATTCAACAACGGGCAAAATGCATTGGATGCAATTATTGTGTGGAATTAGCACCTCAACGCTGGCGCATGAGCAGAAAAGACGGTAAAAGCGTTTTGCTGGGAGCAAAAGACAAAAAAGGCTTTTGGAATGTAAAAGTTCGCGAAGAAGAATTGGAAAGCAACTTGCTGGCAGCCAAAGCTTGCCCAGTAAATATCATTCAAGTAATAGAATAGATTTATATTTCCTATTTGGAAAAATTACTTCAAAACTAAAGCAATAAAGGATTCATTAGTGCTCATCGGCAGATGGGCCATAAAGACCGGGTACTGGAATATTTAACAAACGCAAATACACGGTCATTTGTCCTCTGTGATGATATAAATGATTGAGTGCCATGCCTCGAACGGTGGCAATTTTTGGCAATGAAAAGAACACTTGTTCTCCATTTCGCATAGTAAATGTTCCATTTTTTAATATTTCTGCGTCTGCATGTGCTATAGCTTTTAAAGAAGCCGCCACACCCTCCTCATGAATTTTTAATAATTCTTCGGTATTATTTACTGTTTTACGAACATATTTATCTATAGAAAAATCCATAACATCTCGCTCTATTGCTAAAGATATAAAATTGGATAAATCAGCAATATGAACAGCCAAATCATGGATATTCATAGATTTTTCATGCGGTTTCCAGGAAGGATTATCTAATGGAATGCGTTCTAAAAGTTTGCGGGTATTCGCACTTTCGTGGGTGAATTCATTGGTAAGACTTTTTATTATATCGAAGCTCATAAAATATTTTTTTGTGAAAATAAAGATAAAAATACTTTTTTCAACGATATGGTAATATCTATCTGGTACTATTTTTTTACAATTATCCTATTTTTATGGCTACGTATTTGATAGTATGTCAGCAAAAGAACACCCGAAACAAGAAAAGCGCATGAAAAGAATAGTATTAACCTCTTGTATTATATTGAGTAGCTTCTTTTTTACATTTTGCCAGCACAATAATGCTCCTGTTCACACTGGTTTTAAACAACCGCTTGTCAATCCATCCTTATACGAAAACCACAATAAAGGCAAGGTTGATTTGCAAGATAGCGACATTATAAAAAAAATACATGCTTTAGATTGTTACTTTGAAGAAGAAGTAAGAGGAGGATTTAATGGTTCTGCTCTTATTGTATATAAAGGGGACAAAATTTTTGAACGTTATTATGGCTATAAAGATTATGCAACAAAAGAACGCCTAACGAATCGTTCTACTTTTCAAATTGCTTCTACCTCCAAAACATTTACTTCTGCAGCGATATTAATGTTATTGCAACAAAATATGTTATCATTGGATGATACCTTACAAAAATTTTTTCCTGCTTTTCCTTACAGGGGAATTACTATACGAATGTTACTCAGCCATCGCTCAGGATTACCAGATTATTTAAATTTTTCAGAAGAATATTGGAAAAACAAGAAAGCATTTATGAATAATGAAGATGTTTTGAGGATGATGATAAAATACAAACCAAGAATTTTAAATACACCAGACAGAACGTTTAAATACAACAATACCAATTATATCTTATTAGCTTTAATCGTAGAAAAAGTTTCTGGACAACAATTTTGTGATTTTTTACATCAAAATATTTTTATTCCGCTGGGCATGTTAGATTCTTGGCTGTACGACCCCCAAAGCCCACGTGCATCTGCTACCAAAGGCTATAAAAGCTCCAGATGGCTGGAGGATGCCATTGTATATACGGATGGCGTAGTGGGGGATAAAGGAATTTACAGCACGGTCAGAGATTTATATAAATGGGATCAGGCTCTTTATTCGGGTAATTTTATTCGTCCAGAAATATTGAGCTTGGCATTTACACCACAAAGCTTTGAGAAACAAGGGAATAAAAATTATGGCTTAGGTTGGCGAATGTTAGACCAACCAAACGGCACCCGTATCATTTATCATAATGGATGGTGGCACAGTTATAATTCCGTGTTTAACAGAAAAATAGATGATAAATCAACGGTAGTTATTTTGAGCAATCATTTTAATAATAGCATTTACAAAATACAAGCAATCTGGGATATTCTATATAATGGCGAAAACTCTGTAGATATTAATGGAGACTGATTTTCATTTTAACAAAAGGTATCTTAGATGAAAGGACTCTTGTATAAGATATAAAAAAAGAATCCCGAGTAAGAATACTCGGGATATTTTAAACCAACCAAATGAAAAATTTTTAAATTTTGACTAATTCCTTAGTCTTTTAATAAGTAACAATTCTTGTGCCAAAGTGCTTTTTAGTTGATTAAATATTTTTATCTCCAAGGATTTTTTTCTCTAACTCCAATTTTTCTTCTTTTTTTCTATCTATTTTCCACTCTTTCTCCAATACACTTTTCTTTACTTCTTCTAAAGATTCATTAATTATTTCCACCACCATTTTGTTTAATTCATCATTTTCAGGATGGTTTTTATCTAAAAATGACTCGATTACACTGTGTGTAACTTCTTTTATTCCTCGTTTATTATTAACATCAACAATATCTTGCATTAATTTATCAATAGTATTAAAAGTAATATCGCCTACGGCACGGTCTAGTGTTTCTTGAAAAACCTTACCTAAACCAGGAATATATCGAAATTTGTCAACGGTGTCATTTTCGAGAATAGCTTCTCCCACTATTTTTTCTACATAGTGTTTTAAATCTGTTCTGTTTTTAGAATAAGAAGTATTGATGGCGGTGCTAATGCGGTTGGATAAATAATTGACTATTATTTCTTCTTTTGGCTTGATAACATTGATGGTAATTTCGGTCATTAAGGGAGAGCCTTTTAACACTTCATTTTGAGCCATCGAAATCATCTTGGCAATAACACGGTCGGCTACTTCTTCCACTACTACTTCCGACACAAATGAAGATTGTTTGTAAATGTATGTTTTAGTCAAATCAAAAACACCGATACGTTGCAAACGATACACTAATCCGAATAGACGGACAACGCCAAAGAAATTCAATCCGTTTACAATTGGAATACACATAATAACATCATACCAATGTACTAAAGGATAAAACCACCATCGGTCATATTTTTTTCTATAAATACTGCGTATCCATCTAAAGATTAATTCTGCCACATAAATCCCAACAAAAATTAAATCATAATGAAAAACTCTTGGGAAAACAGTAAGTGCGTACCAGTTTTTAAAATTGATAGATAAATGACCCATCGACACTTGAAAAGCATGAAATTGGAATAAAAAACCAAAGAGTAAATACAGCAAATTTATCAGCACAATAAATAGCATGGTTAAATCCATCCAAAATAAATGAGAAGAATCTGCAGTACGCAACTTCTGCATATCTATCTTAAACATTTTACGTGCTTTATCTAACATATTGTGAAAATAGATTTTTTTTGATAGTATTGGATATTAAGTATTAACGATTGTGAATTTAAACTATAAAAAAATATTGTTGTTATATCCAATAATAGATTTCTTATTAACCTACATCAATGACACACTATAATATGTGTGGTAACTTTGATGTATAAAAATAAATACATTATGGAAACTAAGAAAATAGAAGCAATTATTGCGCCACCTGCGCCTCATTTTGTAGGCGATGGTTTTCGTGTTCACGGATTTATTCCGGGCAGTCTGCGCTTGTCACACAGACGCATGGATCCATTTTTAATTTTAGATTATAATTCAAAAATAAATTTTCCGCCTAAAGAAATTCCTCGTGGCGTGGGGGTTCATCCACATCGTGGGTTTGAAACCGTAACAATTGCCTACCAAGGGAGCGTAGCACATCATGATAGCAGTGGAGGCGGTGGGGTTATTCATCAAGGAGATGTACAATGGATGACGGCTGCTTCGGGAATTTTGCACAAAGAATATCATGATAAAGAATTTAGCCAAAAAGGGGGCGATTTTCAAATGGTGCAACTTTGGGTAAACTTGCCAGCAAAAGATAAAATGAGCCCGCCTAAATATCAGGCAATAAAAGCAAAGGAAATTCCAAAACATATTCTTGAAAACAATGCAGGAACTATAGAAGTGATTGCGGGTGAATATAAAGCAACAAAAGGTGCTGCTTTTACTTTTACTCCTATCAATATGTATAATGCAAAATTACACAAAGGCGGGCAAGCAAATTTTTCATTTCCTGAAAATTATACTACCTTATTGTTGGTGATTGAAGGAAGTGTAAAAGTGAATCAGGATACCGATATTCCACTCGACCAATTAGCGTTGTTTAATAATAAAGGAACTGATTTTACGGTAGAAGCAACGGAAGAAGCGATTGTATTGATATTGAGCGGAGCACCCATTAATGAACCAATTGCTACACATGGACCGTTTGTAATGAACACTCGTGAAGAATTACTACAAGCATTTCAGGATTTTAATGCCGGAAAATTCGGATATTTGGAGGAGTAAAATCAAACCATGACAACAAGTAGATTAGAAGCATTCAGCGATGGTGTTTTGGCCATTATTATCACCATTATGGTATTAGGAATAAAAATTCCGGAAGGCTCAGATTGGATAGATTTGAAACCTTTGATTCCTAATGCGATAGGATATATTCTTAGTTTTATTTATGTGGGAATTTATTGGAACAATCATCATCACTTGATGCAAATGACCAAAGGTGTAAATGGAAAAATATTATGGGCAAATTTACACCTATTGTTTTGGTTGTCTTTGTTGCCTCTGGCTACCGAGTGGATGGGAGAAAATAAATTTGAAGGAAATACAATTATTTTATATGGAATTATACTGTTAATGTCAGCAATAGCATGGCAAATTTTAGCTACTCAATTAGTAAAACATAAGAAGAATACCGTACTTAAAAAGGTATTAGAAAAAGATAAGAAAACACTTCTTTCGATAATAATATACGCAGCTGGAGTTGTTTTAGGGTTTATATACCCATTTGCGGCTTTGGCATTTTATTATGGAGTAGCTATTTTATGGATTATTCCAGATATTAGATTGGAGGAACTAAATGAACTCCCTGAATAAGATTTCTTTTAAAATATTAATTAGCATATCTTCTCATTAAATTAGAAAAATCGTATTTTACCATACGCAATAAAGAATGATAATTTCTAATGAGAACGCTGAAACGTATTTTTCATTATTATTTCCAAAATCCTATAACAGTACCACCTTTCAACAAAAAGGCTGCACTGATAGGCGGTATTTTATTAATTATTGCCGGTATCAGGGTATATTATAATCTATACCATTATATGGACATCGTATATGGTGATGAGGTGGTTTATATGAAAACCGGATTAAATCTCACCAAGGATTTTAACAGAGATTGGGGACCGCTGTATGGCATTTGGTATAAGTTACTTTCTTACTTTATTCAGGATTCTGTTCAGTTGTATTATTTCAATTATGCTTTTATTGCCATTATTGCTACAGTAATGATATACTTAGCATTTTTGGCAATGAATATACATCCTTTAGTAGCACTTTATTTTGCAATATGCTTTGTAAGCTCAAGAGCTATAGTACCTATGTGGCCTCGCATTAGTCTTTTCACAATTACCATTTTGATGGCAGGAGTTATTATTGTCAGCCGAATGAGAGAATTGTATATACGCTTATTAGTATTTAGTGTAGTATTACTTTTGGCAAGTTATGCCCGCCCGGAGTTGTATCTTTCTTTTATTATTTCTATCACCATTTTGGTTTTATATTATTTTGCCGAAAAAAAATATCTAAAAAAATTCAGTCCTTATCGCTTTGTAGTATTTGTTCTTATTGTGGCATTGCTGCATTTAATATTTCAATTCCCATCTAATACCTACAATGGATACCCCAGAAATTTAGCGGCATTTTATCAGCATTATTTTGTCAATTTATTTTTTCAACATAAGGCTACTGAATACGATTGGATTTATTGGAAAGATATGTATAAAACAGTATTTGGAAACAGTCAATCAATTTTTGATATTATTTTCCATTATCCTAAAGAGTTTTTTTCTCATATTTTATACAATATCAAAAATTATACAATAGAAATATTTACCAAA
>JBDKHK010000125.1:0-3734 GCA_039797705.1 Bacteroidota bacterium | reverse complement strand
ATGTGCAAAATGTGCAATCAAAATACCAAAAGGTGATAATGCTCGCAATACAACATTTTCATACTGTAAAAGATTAATTTCATTATATTTTTGTGCTTATTGTATGTTGGATTTTAAATCAAATAAACCTATACCATGAAATCAAAGAAATACTATAAAATACCAAGCACAGACTATCCTAATCATGGACACAGTAGTATTGTGAAAGAAATACGCTATGATGATAATACAAATACATTATACGTAGATTTTCACAATGGAAATAAATACGAATATCTTGATGTGCCAAACCATGTTGCTGATGAAGCATTTAATGCTGATTCCGTTGGGAAATACTTAATAGCAAATGTTTTTAAAAAATATTCAGACAATAAAATTTAATTTTTAAATGGGTTTATCTCGTAAGCAAATAGCCAACCTTTCGCCATCTGCACGAAAACAGATTCAAGATGCTATTGGCAATGAACCTAAAGTAGAGAAAAAATCTAAAATGAACAACAAGCGTGTTGTTTGTGATGGAATAATATTTATGTCTATACGTGAAAAAGATAGATATATCATGCTTAAATTCATGGAGAAACAGAAGATAATTAGCAATTTAAGACTTCAAGTTCCCTATGAATTGCAAGTTGATGGACACAGAGTAGAAAAATATATTGCCGACTTTGTTTACATAGACACCGAAACCAAAACAGAAATTGTCGAAGATTGCAAAGGCATGAGAACACCTACTTATCGTAGGAAAAAGAAATGGATGAAAAATATTTATGGAATTGTAATTAAAGAAACTTAAAAATTACTTCTAGGCACATAGCCTGCAAATATATTAATCGCATATAGAATTACTTGCGTTATATCATCATTTTCTAATCGCAATATCAAAGTTTCACCCACCAATTTATTGCCATTTATTACAGGATTTGCTATGTTCGGTGTATTTACATCGAACATAAATGGTGCATAAAATACTCCTTGTCTGCGTACTATCTTGCCATCTGGTGTAAAACTTTCTATTGGCCTAAATGCTCTTGAATTAGCAACTTCAACATAAGGATTACTCCACTTCGCATTACTTTCCACACTCCAATTTGTGAAAAATTTTAAATCACTTGGCTGTATATTCATCAAAACATCTATTCTACTTTTGTATTTTGTGCCAAAGAAATTATTAAAGCTATTATCATCGCCAGCTTCCATTCTATATAAATCAGAACCAACAAAACCAATATATGCATTGTTTATCATGCCATAGGTAGTAGGATTATAATCTCTATTCAACAACCACATCTTTTGCTCATTATCGTAGCACAACGTAAAGCCATCTAATTGTAATGCAAATTCAGACTTATCATAAATCTTAAATTTAGCATCATTTTCGCCAATGTTGCTGCCAAATCTAGTACCAGAAAATGCAGAAATATCTTGGCCAATACTCATATTTATAGGACTAACACTTAGGTTTATTTCATTTTCTTCTTCATTAAAAATACTTTGTGCTTGTGAAATAAATCTATATAACTCTTTTGGTATTTTAGCCAACTGATTACTGAACTGTCTAAATACGCTATCTTGTAGTTTAGTAGAACCATATTTATCGTCAAAACCACTTATACAATTTAATCCGTTTTGCTGAAAATATGCTACATAAGAACTATTTATTGCATCATAAAATACTCCAAATCCTTTACATCTAACATAGCTTTCTGGATTAATACAGCCATATTCATCTGATAAATAATATGGCTCATCTGAAACATATCTGCCTGGTGCAGAAACAGCAACATCTCCATTTCCAATATACAGATTTGTTTTACTGATATACCTAGTTGAGCATTTATTTTCTTGTGCTATAAATATTACATTGGTAAAATCATCAATTACGGTAATGGAACCATAGTTTATGTCTGCAGTAAACTGTTGCTCTGCATCAAATCTTCGTATTTTGTTAATTAAACTATCTGGTAGCAATTTATCACTATACCTTGCAGTAGATAATCTTCTAACTTGCTTGAAATTATAATTAATAAAATCACTTCTTCCTTTGTCATTGTCTTTTTCTAACAATGAATCGTCTGGTGTTGGATCTTCAATCAGTCTATTTGCTGATACTCTTTCATCATCATTTTTGGCAATCATTTTACGTATTCTTCTGTACGCATCGCCAGTATTAGGAATAAGTGTGGTTGTATTCCATGCTCTTGTGTCTGTATATGGATTATTTGTTTTTATATGTTCTGCAATTTCAAAATATTGCTTATCAGTAACCTTAGTTTTTAATCTAAATAATTCTACAGTATAACCTAGTTTAAGTTCTGGCAATGAATCAATATTGTCTATTACAAAATAATTACCACGTTGCTCTTTTATTTCTACCTCCACGAAGCTATATAAATCGCCATCTGCATTATACAAAAATCTAAGCCTATCACCTTTTTCAAATGTCCAACCCTTCAAGCTGCTTGAATTTCTGTCTTTGTATTCATTAAAAGATGTAATCAAATCAAGATAGATTTCATTGGCATCTTTATTTTCAAATGTTGTAGTTACTGGATCTGGCTCATAAATACCATTTTCTTCATCTAATGTTTCTCTGTAGTTTACAACATACTTAGTATCAGATACCACCATTTGTACATAATCTGCATATACTTGTCCTTCTGTTCGTAAAAAATAAATATGAGTACACCAAATTGGCGGTTTATATATAAGCGTGAATTTTACTGTAAAAAATCCTTCTGCTTTTGTTGTTGCAGTAATTACATTTCCTCTTGTATCTGTAGTAAGGTTTGGAAAATAATCTTGTATATTTTCTGTTGTAAATGGAAGTTTAATTCTATTTTTCTTGTCGCTATGTAATACCGTTGTTTTACGCAATCCTCTATCCATAAGTGTAACACCAAAATCATAGGTATCGCCATTTTTAAGATAATATATTGGTTTTAAATCATTATATACTACATTAAAAATAATATCTGGTATTATTACATAAGGATTTGTGTTGTTATAATTTGGAAGATTTTTACCTAATGTAATTGAGTAATTGTAAATAGCACTTATATTATTACAATCATCGCCACTAAAAATTAAATCTACGGTGCGCAAATCAGACCTTGTATTTGAGTTGGCATATACAATAATTCCAAATTCTCCATTTATATCTGTTTTGTCGTATCTGTCTGTACCTGTTGCCACAACTAAAACATTTGACAATGGAAATCCTTGTGGTGTTGCTATCCTTCCTTTTATAAGTGTTCTAAAGTTATTGGTGATATTATGCCCACCTACCAAGTATGGAATTATAAAGTTATTTACTACTTCTTGCGAAAAGTTATCACCAGTTCCAGAGTTATCAAAAGTACCACATGTTCCATTTTCTAATTCAGTTAAATTTCCTGTAAATGGATCATCGCCATTCCACAAAATTGCCATGTCGCCATCGTTGCCAGATAAATCATTCCAATTTACATCTTTTCCTTTTGATACTAATATTTTATTATTACCACCAATATCTTGTGGTTGAACTGGCGCCCTACCCCAAAAATATCCATTATGGTCCGTATAGGTATAAATTCTATCTCTTTCGTTTCCTAAGAACTCACCAGTTTCTACAAGTTTTACTGCTGCATGTTCTACTCTTAGTCCTGTATATACGCTTTCTTGTGTTACAGCTTCACTATCAATAACATAACCCTGTGCCAAACAATATGTTTGTCCTTCTGAAACCCTAGCTATTG
>JBDKHK010000124.1:0-6906 GCA_039797705.1 Bacteroidota bacterium | reverse complement strand
AATGCATCTCTTTTTAATTCTTTAGCTAACAAATTAACTTTTTTATTACTAATGTTAGGTTTTTCTGTAATATTAATATCATACAATAATATATCTACATACTTGTTCAATAAAGTCTTTTCCTTTTTATTTAGTAGATTTAATTTGTCCTTTAGTGAAGCCGTCATAATGTAAAGATAGGTAAAATTACTTATTTCAATCTTCTTTTTAAGGTTTCTACTATGTTTTTCATTCGGTTTAAATTCATCATTAATGCCAACAAAATTTTTATAGGGAAACTATATAAATAATAACTGAGTAAAAATATATTGGGCTGTATGGTTTCTAATTCGTAACTGTTTTTCTGCAAATTTTCTTTACACATATATTGACAAATCCATCTTTCGGTAGTATTCAGTCCGCCTTTTTTCCAATTACTAGCCCGTTCTTTTTTAAATCCAATTTCTTTGCTGTCTTTTTCTATAGAAGAACTTTCTTGGGTAATGTTTAGCATGTTTTTATCAAAAGAAACATTGATGTGTTGACATACATTTTGTATCGTAATTTCAGGCGTTTCCAACAAATCTTCAAAGCGAACAGTAATCATTCTTTTGTCATTTGTAAATTGATTGGCAGCATTGATAGATGCATTCCACAGCTTACTCAGTGTGATTGGATGATAGTTGATTCGCAAACGCAAAGCTTCCCGTTTTGTCATATAATTACCACCAAGATTTCTGCGATTCCATTTGTTTTTTTGTGATAATAAAATAGCTCGTGGGTCGCGAACCATATTGATTATTTTAGCATTCGGATATAATTCAAAAATTTCTTTTAAGTAAAAAACATTTTGAGGAGTTTTTTCACACACGATAGATTTTCCATTCAAAGCAACTTCCCGCTTAGTAAAATGATTAAAAACAAACTCTGCGGTTATGTTTTCTATTGGTAATTCATTTACAAATTCAGTGGCTTCTTGATGGAATTTAGAAAAATCCTGGTCGTGTGTCATATAGCCAATTCGTTGTGTAAGCAACAATTTAGAAACTAAGGTGATGGCCTGTTCTTTGCTTATGTTTTTATTTATATCTTCTGGCGCCCATAATTGTTCAAAAAAATGCAATTCGTTTAATACCATTAATTTAGGATGGTTGTTGAATATGCGCAACATCATAGTAGTGCCACTTCTTGAATTGCCAACTATAAAAATTATATTTTCTTGAAATGCCAAATTTTGTAGCTTTATGCAAAAGTAGGAATTAGAAATGAGTAGTGCGAGTAGATAATGAGATTTTATTTATAAATATGCAACCGAACATCAATAATAAATGGAAAAAAATACATTGTTTATTAATAGATATAATGTGTTTATTAGTAGATATAAAACTTTTTATAGGAGTATTTTTTTTCTGTTTTTTATTAAAAAATAGTTTCTCTCAATCTATTACATCACCTGTTGTGGGTGCAGTTACTGCTCATTCAGCAAAAATATTATTTTTAGCTAACAGCCCAATAGATAGTTTTAAAATTGATTTAGAAGGTGATAAAATTGCAAAAAATACTATTGTAAGTACCGATAAAAATGGTGTTTGTACATATCAGTTTGATGGTTTAAATCCGTTCTCTCATTATCAATACACTGTTTCAAAAATGAATGATTCTTTTAATAATATTTTAGCAAAAGGTTCATTTATTACTTATCCAGCACCCAATGATACTTCCACATTTAGTTTTACATTCGGCTCTTGCACGGAACAGCATTACAACGATTCCATTTTTGTAGAAATGCAAAAACATTCACCACTTTTTTTTATGCATCTTGGGGATTGGTTGTATCAAAATAATTTTAAGGAAGAAAAATTTTACTATAATGAAAGCCTTGTACATCAGCGAGAATTATATGAGAAGCGGTATGCTATGCCAAATATGAAGCATTTTTTACAAAATGTTCCAATAGATTTTGTCTTTGATGATGAAGATGGTGTGTATGATGATTTTTCTAAATATTCCTATACTGCCCTAAAAATGTCAGGCTCTAAAACAGAGATTCAAGAAATTTCTTATCCTGATTCTTTGCGTAATATTGCTATTAATGGATTGCATACATTTTTTCCAAATTATTCTCAAAATAATCATCAAGTTTACCACTCATTTGAATGTGGAAATACGGAATTTTTTTTCTTAGATACTCGTTCTACCCGTTCTGCAAATTCAGAAAGTTTTCATAAAACTAAACTAAGTAAATGGAAATATAAAGTTCCAAAAAATCATCAAATTTTAGATTCCATACAAATGAATTGGTTGTTGTCTGGTTTAAAAAACTCTAAAGCCCAATGGAAATTTATTGTGAGTGGTGTAACGTTTAATCGTTCTTATAAGAAGGTTTTTGATATTTGCCTGCAAGCACAAAAACGAATTTTGCCCAATGGAATGAACGGTTCTTATGTTGCGGCATCTTTAGCCACCATGTGGTTTGCCTTTCCTGAATCACAAACAGAATTGTTGAATTTTTGTAATGAAAATAAAATAAAAAATGTCATTGTTTTAAGTGGAGATGCGCATACTGCTGCTATTGATGATGGGCATAATGCCGGTTTTCCTGAATTGATGGCAGGAGGCTTAGCTCAAAAGAATTCTAAATTAGCTGCTATCATCAAAAATAATATGCGATTAAATTTATGGAATAAAGGAGGGCAAGGAATAGGTAATTCCAACTTTAATGATGCTTTTGGAAAAGTAATAGTTAATGGAAATGAATCTGTAAGGCTAAGTGCTATTGATAAATACGGAACAACCATTTGCACTTATGAAGTCAAAGATGGTTTTTTGCCCAAGCATTATAAATTAAAATCACAATCACGTATTTTGCATTTGCGAGCTTTAAAAAATTTGTTGAGAATTGCTTTGAAAAATTAGTCATTAGTTATTAAGTTATTAGTTGTTGTTTTAACTTACTACTTATTACTTGCTACTAAAAAAAATAACTTTTGTTATTTGTCTAACTTTTAAATATCTTTATCTATAACAATAACATTCGTATATGAGCAATTTATCCGTACAGCACGAATACATCCACGTAAACGGCGTTAATCTACATATTGCACGACAAGGAAGTGGCAAAAAATTAATCATCTTATTACATGGTTGGCCAGAATTTTGGTACACTTGGCGGTATCAAATTCCAGTGTTAGCAGAAAAATATACAGTGGTAGCTCCCGACTTACGTGGGTTTAATTTAAGTGATAAACCTAAAGGGTTGGAGAATTACAAAGCAGATGTTGTAGCAAAAGACATTGCAGAATTAATTCAAAAATTAGGCTTTAAAAAAGCATATATCGTTGGGCATGATTGGGGCGGAGCCATTGCTTGGACTTTTGCCTCCATGTTTCCTGAATTAACAGATAAATTAGTAGTATGCAATTGTCCACACCCAAAAATTATGCTGAAAACATTGGCTTCAAGCCCAATGCAATTATTGAAAAGTTGGTATATGTTTATGCATCAAATTCCCTTTTTACCCGAAATAATGTATGGATCTGCTTTGCCTTTACTTTATAAAACAGTAGTTCGTGGATGGATGTATAATAAACAAAATTTTACCGACGAAGATTTAGACGCTTTTGTTGCTGCTTATAAACAAAAAGGAGCATTAACGGGTTCAATAAATTATTATAGAGCCATGATGCAAACAAAACCCAACCTAAAAGTGTTTGATAAAAAAATACAGTCGCCAACCTTATTAATTTGGGGAGAAGGTGATAAAGCATTAGGTAAAGAAATGACGTATGGAACAGAGGAGTATATTGCAGGCAGTTATGAAGTAAAATATATTCCACGATGCTCGCACTGGACACAAAACGACTGCCCAAATGAAGTCAATCATTTTTTACTTGAATTTTTTGAGTAATTATTTAAAAATAGAAGTAGAAACATAAATGCTATATTCTTCACCTATTATAAAATCACCTAAGTGGCTTTACACAAAGCACCTCCAAACTATTATACCCAATGTATATAGAAAAGTAGAAGGTGTAACCTATCAGCGGGAGCGTATTTCTACATGGGACGAAGATTTTTTAGATTTAGATTGGAGTTGTATTGGAAGTAGTAAGTTAATTATTATTTCTCATGGATTTGAAGGAAGCTCGGAAAGAGTGTATGCAAAAGGATTGACTAAAATCCTCAATGCAAATAATTTTGATGTATGTGCGTGGAATTTTAGAGGATGCAGCGGAGAAGATAATTTACAGCTTTATAGTTACCATTCTGGCAAAACAGATGATTTAGATTGGGTAGTACAACATATTTTGAAAACCAAATCTTATAATGAACTTTATATGATTGGTATTTCTATGGGAGGAAACATGACTATGAAATATTTAGGGGAAGAAAAATGGGATTCAGCTCAAAAGATTATTTCTGCTGTAACCGTCTCAGTTCCTATACATTATGAAACCTCCTTTAAACATTTAATTAAAGGATGGAACAGAGTGTATGAATATCGTTTCACCAAACAAGTAAAAAATAAAGTAGCTCAAAAACAACATAAATTTCCCAATGAAATGAACTACAAGCATATTTTGGAATCTAAAAATTTATGGGAATTTACAGAACGATGCACCGTTCCATTACATGGATTTAAAAACATTGAAGATTACAATAAAAAAGTGCAAGCTTCTACTTATATAAAAAATATTCAAACACCCACTTTGTTAATTAATGCCGATAACGACCCATTATTAACCAAAGAGTGCTATCCCATTCAGCTTGCCAAACATTCCAAGTATTTTCATTTAGAAATTCCCATCGGCGGTGGACATGTCGGTTTTTGTGAAGATATAAAAGAAGAACACAATTGGTTAGAAAAACGCATCGCCAATTATTTCCTAAAAGGAGCATAGCAGCTAACTGATGTAATGTGAAATATTGTAAAGAATAAACCTAACTTTTACAAGTTCTTTTGCTTTTTACTTTTTACTTCTTATTTTTACCAAATGACAGATATGGATTTTAATGCCAATGAGGATAATATGCGTTTGGCAGTAGATGGGTTAAAAGCAAAGTTGCATAAAGTAAGCCTTGGTGGCGGTCAAAAAAAAATAGACTCCGAACACAAAAAAGGAAAAATGACCGCTCGCGAACGAATCCAATATTTAATAGACAAAAATTCTGATTTTATAGAAATAGCTGCACTGGCAGGTGATGGTATGTATGCAGATTTAGGAGGTTGCCCTTCCGGAGGTGTTGTTGCCGGTATTGGGTATGTTTCTGGCAGACAATGCATGATTGTGGCAAATGATGCCACTGTAAAAGCAGGAGCATGGTTTCCCATTACTGGAAAGAAAAATCTAAGAGCGCAAGAAATTGCTATGGAAAATAAATTACCTGTAATTTATTTAGTAGATAGTGCCGGCGCATATTTGCCTATGCAAGATGAAATATTTCCAGATAAAGAAAACTTTGGAAGAATATTCAGAAACAACGCAAAAATGTCTTCCATGGGTATTCCTCAAATTGCTGCTATAATGGGAAGTTGCGTTGCCGGAGGTGCTTATTTGCCCATTATGAGCGATGAAAGTTTGATTGTAGAAAATACAGGAAGTATATTTTTAGCAGGCCCTTATTTGGTAAAATCCGCCATTGGAGAAAATGTGGACAAAGAAACTTTAGGAGGTGCCGAAACGCAAACTGCCATCAGCGGTGTGTGCGATTACAAAATGAAAGACGATAAAGAATGTTTGGATACCATCAAAAAATTAGTAGATAAATATGGAAAATTTGATACAACAGGTTTCGACAGAGTAAAATCAAAGAAACCAAAATTGAATGAAAAAGAAATTTATGGTATTTTTTCTACCAACAAACCTTATGATGTAAAAGAAGTCATCAAACGATTAGTAGATAATTCGGAATTTACAGAATATAAAGAAGACTACGGTCAAACGATTGTTTGCGCTTATGCAAGAATAGATGGTTGGAGTGTAGGAATTGTAGCCAATCAGCGTTCTATCGTAAAAAGTAAAAAAGGCGAAGTGCAAATTGGTGGCGTAATTTATTCCGACTCTGCTGACAAAGCTGCTCGTTTTATTATGTTATGCAATCAAAAGAAAATACCTTTGGTATTTATGCAAGATGTAACAGGCTTTATGGTAGGTAGCAGAAGTGAACACAACGGAATTATAAAAGACGGTGCAAAAATGGTCAATGCGGTAGCCAATTCAACGGTACCTAAATTTACTATCGTAACGGGAAATTCTTATGGTGCGGGAAATTATGCTATGTGTGGCAAGGCGTATGATCCACGATTAATTATAGCATGGCCTACTGCAAAAATAGCAGTAATGGGAGCCGAACAGGCAGCAAAAACCATTTTGCAAATGCAAATGGGTGCTTTGGAAGCTAAAAGTGGAGAAGCAATGCCAGAAGAAGAAAAAGAAAAAATATTAAACAATATCAGAGAAAAATATAACAGCACCACAACGCCTTATTATGCAGCAGCACGCTTATGGGTGGATGCTGTAATCGATCCTTTAGAAACCAGAAAATGGATTTCTGTAGGAATTGAGGCTGCTAATAATGCACCAGTAGAAAAATTTAATGTTGGAGTTTTACAAGTATAAAATTAAAGTATGAAATCAATCAAATTAATTATCGTTTTTACTATCTTATCTATCGTTGCTTTTTCTTGCAAGAAAAATAATGGCAACCAAGCTGCAATAGACAGAGCTATTATCCAAAAATATTTAAAAGACAGCTCATTGGTAGCCGATTCAACCGCATCTGGATTGTATTATATAATTTCAGAAGCGGGAGATAGCATTAAACCCACCACCACTTCTGCCGTTACCGTTTATTATAAAGGGTATTTAACAAGTGGGGTAGTATTTGACCAAAATCCATCCGGATTACCAATAGAGTTTTCTTTAT
>JBDKHK010000123.1:0-36038 GCA_039797705.1 Bacteroidota bacterium | reverse complement strand
ATTTGGAAAGCATACGCAGTAATTTAAAATATGCTTTTGAAACATCTGAAAAGGAAATAAATGCGAAGGACTTTGTGGGTGCTACTTGCACTTTAGAGTATGGAATTTTGAATTTATTTTACTATAATAATGTGGAGGATGATATGGCAGAAGTATTAACAGAAGCAATGATAGCAGCGTCCGAAAAACCATTACCAGAAACGGCAAAAGCATTATATGAGGCTGTAAAAATAATTATGACTTCCAATAATTTTTCTAATCCAACTATTCCCACAGTCCTAGAAATTTCTTCTGTACCAAAAGAGAAAAAAGGGTTTTTGGGGAAATTATTTGGATAGTAAATCTATAAAATACTACACGTACATGAATCACGATATTTTAAAAAATGCAGTTTATAAAATAAATACTGCTTATGGAAGTGGAAGCGGTTTCTACATAAAATCTCAAAATATTTTTGTCACCAATTATCATGTAATTGAAGGCAACAAAGAAGTAGCTATCGAAAATCAAACACAAGACAGATTTCATGCACGCGTAGTCTATGTAAATCCACAAGTGGATATTGCCTTTTTGCGCACGGAGCAATACAGCCCTGAATCCTCTATTTCGTTAGATACTGTTCAAGAAATACACAGCAGAGATAAAGTGTATGTACTTGGTTTTCCTTTTGGCATGCCTTATACCATTACAGAAGGAATTGTTTCCAATGAAAGGCAACTATTAGACGGTCAATATTTCATTCAAACAGATGCAGCAGTAAACCCCGGAAACAGCGGCGGTCCTGTAGTAAATGCAGAGGGTTTATTAGTGGGCGTTACTACTGCAAAACTTACGGAAGCAGACAATGTTGGCTTTGCCATTCCTGCAAAAACGGTTAAAGAAGAATTGGATACATTTGCTCAAAATACTACA
The DNA here is from genome assembly GCA_039797705.1 of Bacteroidota bacterium. Taxonomy (GTDB): domain Bacteria; phylum Bacteroidota; class Bacteroidia; order Chitinophagales; family JADIYW01; genus JADJSS01. The sequence continues at coordinate 35,126 of JBDKHK010000123.1, read as the reverse complement.
GGTGCTTATGCTTTAAAATGCAATTCCTGCAAATCTTTAATTTACGAAAAAACAGATTATTGCCCAAACTGTGGCGCTACCATTGACGAGAAAATTTTTGATGCTAAAGAGATAGGAAAATTTTCTTTATTTGTAGAAGCTGCTATAAAAAACATGGGCATCAATCCTGTCTTAGCACGCATCGGCCAGGAGTATTGGGAATTTCATTCTGGCAGTGCTTTAGTGCGTATTTTTGTATTTAATAAAAACTATTTATACGCTACCTCTCCTATCAATAATTTACCGATGGGAAACTTAGACAAGTTATTGACATATCTATTAAGTCATCCAATTCCACCATATCAATTAGGACTTTATAATAATCAAATTTATGTTTCTTACAGAGTGCGCATCAGCGATGTATTTTCCAATCAGGCAGATGAAATACAACAAAATTTAAGTAAGTTAATTTTAAAAGCAGATGAAATGGATGATTTTTTTGTAAAAGAATTTGCTTGCGAAAAAACAAATTTCGCCAAACAAGATGCCTAAAAGAATTGAAATTATTTCACCGTAATTCTTCCAGTGCTCATTACGCTTTCATCTACTTTTAGTTGATAAAAATAAATGCCGGAATTTTTGAAAACATCTTTATTGATTTTCAAATCATAATCTTTCACTTGAGCAATTTTATACACCTCACTCCCAATGATATTATAAAATACAATAGAAACCTTACTTCTCTCCATATCAATATCACTACTAATTTTGATACTTGCATCCGAAACCATAGGATTAGGATATACTTTAATTAACTCCTTATCACCCAATCGGGTATCAGAATAGGAAGACTCAAAAGCGTAGGCTTGAGTTATCGTTGGCAAAGAAAAAGTCAAAGCAAACAATAAAAGTAGGCATGTAAACGTTTTACGCATAGGCTTTTAGTAGATAGTAGAGTTATTAGATTTTTTTAATAAAGTTAAAGGTAGTCATAATATACCAAAATGTCAATATCTATGCCAATATTTCTTTTAATATTGTAAAATATCCACAATTGCAGCAAACGAATTCATTTGATAATCAGCAAGCGGTATTTTATCGCAATTATTTGAAATACAAATAGTTATCATGCCGACAGATTTGCCAAATTCCATATCTGAAGGCTTATCACCTATCATTATACATTTATGAAAATTTATTTCAGGGAAGTCCTTTTTGGCTAAATGCGCCATGCCATTTTTCGGTTTTCTCAAATAATTTTCGGGAGAAGCTAAATCGGGAGCATAATATACCGCCTCTATTCTACCGCCATTCAATTCTATCATATTCATCATATTTTGATGAATTTCGTCTAATTCGGTAGTTGTTATCAGCCCTTTGGCAATGCATTGTTGATTGGTTACTACTATAATATGTGCGAATAACTTTGTCAGTTTCGGTATCGTTTCCAAAACACCTGGAAGAAAATCAAACTGTTCCCAATCTAGCACATAACTACCATCAATATTTTTATTAATCACCCCATCTCGATCGAGAAATAATGTCCATGTTGTGTCAATGTGTAAAGGATTAGATATTGGAGCAGGCATGAATAAAAACTGTCTGTCAAATATAGCATTAAAGTTTCGAAAATGTACTTCATTAAACTGACGACAATCCTACTCGCGCAAGTATGCAGCAAAGCGATGAGTGTGGCGTACTTGTGCGGAAATAAAAGAATGACTCCTCCTAAAAAAAGTTTTCAGGTTAATAGACAAACCCCTCGCCCCTAATTGGCGCAAGCATGCCTTGTGCCAAAAGTAGTATCTTAGATAAAAAGAACAGAAGTTAAAATAGACGCAAGTACCCAACGCTGATTGCATAGCTACATACTTGCGCCAGTTGGTGTTAAAATAACGAATGTATTTCAATTTAACGCTATCTTATATTTGCTGATTTCTTGTATAAAATCAGTTGCTTCCAAAAAACTTTCAGGCGAATATGGGTGCACTTCTATCAAAGGATATTTAATATTTATTTTGGAAAATAATCGCAGATTTTCAAATATGTTATCTGTAAAATTTTCGGAAACCAATACTACATCTATATCAGAACTTTCGTGCTGTGTATTTTTTACTACTGAACCAAACAAAAAAGCATCTGTCAAATGAAGTCCGCTTTCTTTACATTCCTGTACAAAAGTTTTTGCCATATTTATTGCAGCTTGTCGAGTAACCATGTTTTTAATTTTTCTGTGGATGCTATTGTTTGACTGGTAAATGTATCATCACATATTTTATAGAGTTGCGATACATAATCAGGATAACGACCTTCTATTTGAAATCTATTTATATTTAATAAAAATTCTTTATCATCTTCACTTAATTCTACTTTTGTTTGGCTAATCAAATATACCAAATTATGCGTTTTGGGCGGAATATTGGTATCGTTATCTCTAATCCAAAATGCTTTTGCTATTTTTTCGATTGCCAAGTGCATAAAAAATAACGATTGCAAATATTTTTTCTTCTCGAATAAAATATATACCGTTTGCCAATCATCTTCCGCTTGCGTTATCCAAAATTGTATATATTCTTCTTTTGTTTTCACTATAGTAAAATTAGTGATTTTTTAGTATAACATTTGCAATATAAGAAGTTTATTTGTTACCCCCACTCGCGCAAGTATGCAGCAAAGCGATGAGTGTGGCGTACTTGTGCGGAAATAAAAGAATGACTCGTCCTACTCGCCCCTAATTGGCGCAAGTATGCCTTGTGCCAAAAGTAGTATCTTAGATAAAAAGAATAGAAGTTAAAATAGGCGCAAGTACCCAACGCTGATTGCATAGCTGCATACTTGCTCCAGTTGGTGGAAATTAAACTCTACAACGGAGAATCATTATTGATATTTTACTTTTATTGTATTACTTTTACTATATGATAGCAAGTGTAAAAAATGAATTACTTTCTAAAATCCAAAATAGCAATGATGAAATTCTGCTAAAGCAAATTGCATTAATGTTGGATGGCAATGTTGTTATGCAATTAAATCAAGAGGAAAGAAATGCCTTAGATGAAGGATTTGATGCTGTGAAAAAAAATAAAGTATATGCTGACGAAACAATGCAGAAAGAATGGGACAAATGGATAGGATTATAATTTGGACAGAACCTGCGAAAAAAGACATACAGCAAATAACAATTTATTGGAATAACAGAAATAAAAGCTACAGCTACTCAATAAAACTTAGAAAAATAATCAGAGATAAATTAAGGTTTATAAGTCGGTTTCCACTCATTGGAATACAGACAGATTATCCTGATGTAAGATGTTTTATTATCAGAGATTATAAATTATTTTATTTCTTTTCAGAAAAAACAGTTACTGTATTGCGGTTTTGGGATACACGTCAAAATCCTGATAAGTTGAAAGTTTAAGATAGACATTAATCATTTATATAACTATTCATTTACCTCCCTAATTGGCTCCCTACTCGCGCAAGTATGCAGCAAAGCAATGAGCATGGCGTACTTGTGCGGAAATAAAAGAATGACTCGTCCTAAAAAAGTTTTCAGGTTAATAGATAATCCCTACTCGCCCCTAATTGACGCAAGTATGCCTTGTGCCAAAAGTAGTATCTTAGATAAAAAGAATAGAAGTTAAAATAGGCGCAAGTACCCAGCACTGATTGCATAGCTGCATACTTGCGCCAGTTGGTGCAACGAGAATTGTCATAAGAATTTTATCCTAATACAACCTGACAGGAAAATCCACTTCTATATCAGTTTCGCCGTCTGCATGTGTAATGTCACCCGATGAAACCCCTTCGCCATTTTTATTTAGCTCATGTCTTAATGTAATTCGCAAACTGCCACTTGCAGCAATATTTTTACTTTTACATTCAAATTCTGTTCCCAATGGCTTGCCGTTATCATCAAAAGTTTTATAAACAAAATCTGCGAAAACATCTGCTGGAGTAGATTGATAAAAAAACTGATGAATTGTATTTAATTCATTTATTTCATTTGATACGGTATCAACAGGTAAATTGCGTTCATCCAGCAACAACAGGCTTGCATGATACGTTTTTCCGGCTGGAACTTTTATGGTATCTATTGTAGGGTCGGCGCCACCATCGCCATCTACATCCTTAAAGGTAAATATATGTTTTGAAAATGGTGCGGTTGTTTCGGTCAGCGTTAACTGCAATGTCGTTATTAACTCCTGTTCTGGATCAGGATTTTTAGGGTCTTTTTTGCAGCCTGCTGCAAGTAAGGTCATAACAATACCAAGGGCTAAGAAAACATTTTTCATAATAATTTTTTTAAGTGTTATAGAAATGAATATTTTAATCTGAAAATAAGATTCCAACCTAACTCGTCTGCATAATATCTAAAACGATTTAGATAATCTCGATATACTACATTCGTAATATTTTCGCCCGTAACAGAAAATGAAATTGAATGTTTTTCGTTTACAGCATACTCTAATCCAATATCCGCATTCAAGGTAGTATAAGCCTTGGGAGTCGCTTTATAATCTGGAATTAAAATAGGTGTTTTATTTTGTTTAAAAACATGCTGCACCTGCATACCGAAGTGTAAATTTTTTACCTGTTTAAAATCATGATGAATATCAAAAGCTGCACCTATTCTATCGGATGGCATATAGATTAAATTATCTTTGGTGGTTAAATTTTTCCCTCTAATAATCGATGATTTCAAATTCAAGGAAAGGAAAGGAACAGGTTCCGCATTCATATTTATATCCAATCCTAAAAGACGAGCATTGGTTTGATAATATTGAAAAGCAGGAAACGCGCCACGTATCGTTAAAATAGGGTTGGGCAAAGGGGCTAAGTAAATAAAATCATGAATTTTAGAAATATAAAAAGTGGCTTCTGCTTGAAGGTATTTTTTATAATTGGTAGCAATAGTATTTATCCATTTCACACCATGTTCCGGCTTTAGTTGGTCGTTGCCAAATTCCAATGCTGCTATGCCGTGATGCAAACCATCGCTAAATAATTCGCTGGCATTCGGAAATCTTGAACTATAAGAGATATTAGTTTGTAATTGTAGAATTTCTGTTTTGTTTTTCCAACTGGCGCCCGCATCAAACGCATACGTATGAAAATTAAAAACAGGTTTTAAAAGCGTATTATTTTTGTCAAATTTATAGCCATAAAAACGAGTGAAATCATAGCGTACACCGGCTTCTAAAATAAAATTGTTGATGCTATATTTTTCCATATCATAAAAACCGAATCCATATTGATAATAATCCGGAATTAGCGGACGAATACCCGTTTCAGGATTATTGGAATTATGTTTGGCTAAAAAATTAAACCCTGATTTTCCATTGAGCAAGCTATTATTTTTTAAAAAAGTAGTCCTCGAATAAGCCCCTGCAAGATTATTAGAAATTAAACGCATATCCAATGCAGGAATGGACGAACGACCTCCACGCCGAATATCATATTCTTTGCGATTATTTAGTTGGAAAGAATAGGTTATGTCAATATGGTGTTGATTTTTAAAGAATTTAGTGATGTTTATTTTTGCTAAATGGTGTGTTATTTTCTGCTTAGGGTTTTCAATATTGTAAGTGAAAGGTTTAATAATTAAAGGCTCATTGCTGTTAATTGCATTTTGTAAATCGGTAAGATTTCCGATATGCGAACTTTTTAAAATACCCAATTCCTGATGAAACATGGAATAATATGTATTGATATTCCAACCTTTTTTCGAAATACCAATTCCCGTTGTAAAGTTACCCTCTCGCAAGCCTGTATTGGTCAAATTATAGCGAGGAGTTTGTTGGTCACCTATATATTTATAAGTTCCTTGCAAAAAATAAGCTACATTTTTTTTAAATCCTTGTTCTAACTTTGCAGTGGCGGTAATGCCATGTCCATTCGTTTGCCCCACCAAACCCACAGAGGCATTGATATGTTCTGTTTTTTTCAATATTGGTGGTTCCATCAGCACCATGCCGCCCATCATATCCGTTCCATATTCCAAGCTGCCAGCGCCTTTCACTACTTTAATATTGGAAGAAGCCATCGGGTCAATTTCCGGTGCATGTTCAGCCCCCCAGTCTTGTGTTTCTAATCGTACCCCATTATTGATAATAGCAATACGGTCGCCGTACAATCCATGAATAATGGGTTTGCTAATGGTGGTGCCTGTTTTTAATTGATTCACCCCTGCAATAGTTGATAAAATATTTCCCAAATCTTTTCCTTCCATTTTAGACAAAGTTTTTGAGTCTATGCTGTTAGAAGTTTGTGAATTATCTTTATAAAATCTATTGGCAACAGTAGTAATTTCTGCCAATTCTTCTGCATGATGTTCTAAGAAAAAATTTTTAGTGGTGGATTTTGTGAAGTTATATAGAATAGTATCCGGTGCACAATTGATATGCTCTATAATAAATGTATATTTTCCAGCACAAAGCTGTTTAAATTCGTAATAACCATTAGAATCGGCCGTAATACCCAATTTTATTTCAGCAATATAAATGGTTGCATAGTCCAATGAAGATTTGTCATGTTCATCTAAAATCTGACCATTCAGTTTTAGAGTACAATCTTGTGCAAATGCATTTGCAGACCAACTTAATGACAATATCAATAATAATTTATGCAACACGATTGCAAATATAGTATTTAGATTTTACTATTGCAACTTAATTGCATTTTTCTATTAACTTCTTCTAATAATTGGTGGAGCACCAACCGATAATGAATGAACCCTCTACCTGTAGAGAAACAAAAACGTCATAAATACGGCATCGCGCGGCGAAGTAACAGACGTTCGCACATGGTAAATAAAGTTTGTAACTTCATTTATCAGCATTATTTCCGTAATATCTAATGTAATAAATTAACTTGTAAACTAAAATAAGATGCGACGAAGTAGGAGACATTCGATAAACAAAGTACTTATATTTAGTTATTTGTTTTTTTTCTAAACCTTTCTTCAGTTATATTGTATGCATGCGCTTGCCAATCAACGTCAAAATCTCCCCAAAAAACTCTTATAGGAGAGCCTGCACTCCAACCCTTATAAAGCAAGAACGTTATATCTTCAAAGGTAAACGACACATTACTAGTACTAGTATTTTGCTTTAAATACTGTGCGTTATCTTCTCCAATACTATTTAATTTTTCAAAAAGCTCTATAGCCTTATCTTTAGGAATATCTTTAAATTTGTATCCTTGATATGTTACTCCGTTGTCATTCCAAAAGTCATTGTAAAACCCTAATATCAATCCAGATCTATTTATATCAGGACAGTTATAAATCATAGAAGTTAATTCTCCAGACGAAGATGCGGCAAGTGCTTCAAGTTCAAATCTTCCTATGCCATCTTTCAGACCTAAGATATTGTTTATCACAAAAGATTTTGCTTTATATACAGATATTTCTTTGCTATATGCTTTCGCTCCAAAAAAGCCAAATAAGAAAGGTCTTGGTGTGTACATCGACGATGCAATTTGGGAATATGAATTAAATGTCAAAATCAATAAATAAATAAACAATATTTTTTTCATAGATTTAATTGTTACAGTATAATACTAATTAAGCTTGCTTAATTAGTATTATTTGATAAAGATAAAAAATTAATCCATACCATCAAAAACCTTCTACCGCACGCAGCGAATGTACTTTGGTTAAAATTAAATCATATTCTTTTTCTAAGATCTGTATTGTCTTTATTACTCTTTCCAATATTGCAAGTTTCACAAAGTGTTTGATAATTTTCTAATTCATCTTTTCCTCCTTTTGATCGTGGAATAATATGATCAACATGTAAAATGACATTATCTTCGGCACTTCTGCCACAGGCAACGCATCTCCAATTATCTCTTCTAAACACCTGCCATCTTATGCCAGCTTGAACTTTAATTTTAGATTCTGCTTTATATACAATGTCAGTCATTAAAACTTCAGGCTTAGTCTCTTCTTTCAAATAGTCAATTAAATAATACTTATCAATCAAATCTCTTAAATTTCTACCTAAAGAATTTATGTCCTTTTCTATTTCTATACTTTTATTTAGTGCAATTTGCGTACAAGCATTTAATACAGGAAAAAATATTAAAAATGAAAAGATAGCATCGTTTATTTTTGCATAATCGATTGGATATTCAATGTTAGTACCTTTAAATATCACATCAAAATCATTGTCCGATAATTTTATTTCTAAATCATTTTTTAATGTAAAAGTATCAGCATAACTAAATAAATATTTTAAATTACTTTTATTAGATAAACCATTTAGTATTTCTGTGTTTTTTATAAAGAAGTCAAAAAATTTAATATATGTTTCATTTGTAAAATTTTTAGGATGGTTGAACAAAAAATTAACACTTAAGCCATCAGTATCTAAATCTATAGAAAGGTGACTAGGTGATATTTGTGGCGTTTGCCCATCGCCTCTATCTAGTCCGTGCCATTTGTCTTTTTTACGTTGTCCTGTTATTGAAATACTAGAAAAAGTATAATCAATTTTTGTTGGCTCCTTTCTTTGTGTTTTTGATAACCTAAAATGAGGTGCCTTTAAAAATGAATAATCTAGATAAAAATCAATCTTATATAATTCAATTATCCTGGAAATTATTTCATTACTGATAATCTCAAGTTTAGGTAAAATAGAATATCTAATTGCATCTGCTTTTAATGATAAATCATCAATTAAAAATAAGTTTTTATCTTCTATATCAAATACTATTTCTTCAATTTTCATTATGTAATATTTTAGTACAAATATTGTCAAGCACAGGAAGCCTCCTCCAATTCCAAACAAAAAAAAATTACTACCGGAAATCTATTTTTGCTTTTTCATAATCTTCAGGAATACCGATATCTATGAAATAATTATCAAAAACCTTTCCTTGTATATTCAAATCGGAAAGATGTTTTTCTAAAATATCCTTCTCAAAAGAAAATTTTTTAGCTGTTTCAATTTTATCAAATAAACTTTTTTTGAAATAATAAATGCCTCCATTAATTAATCCGTGTGCGCAATATTTTTTTTCATTAAAAGAGATAATGCTGCTTTCATTATTTAACTCGACTGTTCCATATCGGTCAAATTCAAACATGGGTTTTAGTGCAATACTAATGTCTGTTTGTTCGTTTTTCAATTTCAATAATTCTATATCAAAATAAGTATCGCCGTTTAAAACAAAAGCGTCATCATCTACTAAAGAAAACGCATTTTTAATGCCACCACCGGTGCCTAATGGTTCATTTTCGATAGCATATTGAATAGAAATTCGTAAATATTTATCTTGAAAAAAATCTTGAATCACTTCTTTTAAATGCCCTACAGACAATACGACTTGTTGAATATTTTGATGTTGTAATTCTTTAAAAATATAATGTAAAAATGGCTTATCATTTATAGGAGCCATCGGCTTGGGCACGTCTTTTACTACGCTGCTCAAGCGTGTGCCGAAGCCTCCTGCCAAAATAATTACAGGAGTGGTATTTGGTATTTCAGCTATAGGTTTTATGGTGTTAGATTTTAAGTTATATTACTCAAAAAATTTTTCTTCTACCAATTGGCAAATGATGTGCCCAACGGTGATATGGCTTTCCTGAATGCGCGGTGTATCCGTAGAAGGAATATTGAGGAGGTAATCGCAATATTCTTTCATTTTACCACCGGTGGCGCCAGTAAATCCAACGATAATCATTCCTCTTTCTTTCGCTACTTTAAACGCTTCTATAATATTCGCCGAATTACCCGAAGTGGACAAACCCACTAAAATATCGCCTTTTCTTCCTTTTGCTTTTACAATGCGTGCATATACTTCATTGTAACTATAATCATTGGCAACTGCCGTTAAATAAGAAGTGTTTACATGCAATGCTTCTGCATCCAAAGGCTCTCTATCGTTGTAAAATCTACCAGAAAATTCTGCTGCCAAATGTTGTGCATCTGCGGCAGAGCCACCGTTTCCACAAAACAAAATTTTGTTGTCGTGCTTGTAGCAGTTTATCATTACATCTGTTACGGCTTCTATTGTTTTTAATAAAGTTTCATTTTCCAAAATTTGTTGTTTGGTAGAAATAGAAGCTTTTAAAATATCTTTTATCGTAGATTGCATGGTGTAAAGATAATTCAAACTATCAAGTTTCAATAACCAATAAAACAGTATTTTTATGCTGTATGAAATTTGCCTTAACAGGATTATTTATTTTAGCATTAAGCCTTCTTTTTTTTGGATGGTTGTATGATTATCCTGCAATGTTGCATTTGTTACCACAAGGTTCTCATATTTGGCGGCAGGCAGATTGCGTGGCAATGGCAGAAAACTATCGCCAATTTCACCTCCCATTTTTGCAACCTGAAGTATATAATTTACAATCTACCAATGGAAAAGTGGCAGGTGAATTTCCGATATTTTATTTTCTGGCAGCTCAATTTGCTAACGTAACATTTGCATTAAGATGCTTACATACTTTTGTTTTTATTGCAGGAATAATTGGTGTATATTTTGTTGCGCTCTATTTTTTACAGCGTCGGTTTTTAACATTGATAGCTTGCTGGTTTTTATGCACTTCTCCATTATTAGTTTTTTATGGTAATAATTTTTTGAGTGATGTTCCGGCACTTAGCATGGCATTTATCGGCTGGGCATTTTTTCTATATGGAAACAAGAAAGAACGTTTTTCATTTTTGATCATTGCTTTTTTATTTTTTGCGTTAGCTGCTTTATTAAAAGCAAGCGAGTATATCAGTTTTGTATTGGCATTTTTGTTTTTATGGAAATTTAAAAAATTGTCGCTCAAAACTATCACGTTGTTTTTTATAGCCATTATTCCATTGGCATGGTATGGTTATGCTCGTCGATATAATATTGAAAATCACGATACTTATTATTTTCTGTCTGTTGCGCCTATTTGGAAATTATCCTTATATAATATTGGGCTAGGTGCTTGGAGAATGTTGGTTTCGTTGAGTAATAATTATTTTTGGCGACCCACTTCCGTTCTTCTTATTGTTGCTTCTTATTATGTTTTTAAGCATCGCAAACGCTTGGATGCCGATTTACGTTGGATGATTATCAGTAGTGGAATGATGGTGTTTTTATACATTTTGTTTTTTTATGAAAAAATGCTTGGACATGAATATTATTACATCCCATTTTTTCTCTTCTTTTTATTCCTGTTGATTGGTATTTTGAAAACCTATAATTGCTTTCATGCAGAAAATGTATTTACACACGCACCCTTATTTCTTTTCATGATTCCAAATATGTTTTTCTGTAAAAATTTTGTCTCAAAAAAAATCACCGATAGTCATTATAATGCAATGCTCGCTTCCAAAGAAATACAATCTTTCTTAATAGAACATAGGGTAGATGAATCAAAATCTATTTTGTCTTTGCCAGATGATTCTCCCAATAAAACCTTGTTTTTATTAAAGAGAAAAGGCTATACAGCGTATAATGATTATAAAAAAATATTGAAAGAAAAGAAAGCGGATTATTTATTATTGAGCGATAAAAATGCAGAAACAAGAAAAGAAATACAACCTTATCTCGCCGATAGTATCGCCGATTATAAAGGAGTTACTTTGTATAAATTGAAATAGATTATCCTTTTTCAGGAAGCTCTCCAATAACGGTAATACCGCCTTTTACTTTTTGCCCTAACACTACATTTATTTTAGTGTCTAAAGGCAAAAACATATCTACCCGAGAGCCAAATTTTATAAAGCCAAAATCGGCTCCTTGTTTGATGCTATCGCCTTCTTCTAAATAATAAACAATACGACGAGCTACTTTACCTGCAATTTGTCTTACCAATACATCAATGCTTCCATTGTCAATTACGATAGAAGTGCGCTCATTTTCTGTAGAGGATTTAGGATGCCATGCTACTAAATATTTTCCGTCGTGGTATTTAGAATATTTCACTTCGCCTGCAATTGGTGCGCGGTTTACGTGTACATTTGCTGGCGACATGAATACAGATACTTGCAAGCGCTTGTCTTCAAAATATTCTGGTTCATATACTTCTTCTATTACTACTACTTTTCCATCAGCCGGGCAAATGACCATATCCTCATCCGTAATGATATTTCTAGATGGATTGCGGAAGAAATAAGTGATGAATGAAAAGATAGAAAATGTAATTATAAAAACTATCCAACTTACAGTTTTACCTGCATGGAAGACGAAATTCGTCAGCAAATTAATACTCATTACAATCAAGAAAGTGGTTAAAACTATTTTCCAGCCTTCTTTATGAATATATGTTTTTCTCATGTCTGTGCTCTTTACCTAATAATGGGTCACCAAAAGTAAGTAGATATATCCAATATATCAACAGTTCCCATCATTTACAATATTAGTTCAAAGATAATTTAACCTTAGTCAATAAAATACACTTGAGGATAAAATTTAACATTGAATAAGTGTAATTAATTGATAATCAAATACATTAAATTACACAGCTTGCCCTTTTACGTCAAAAGCATCTCGAAGTCCATTTCCTAATAGATTGAATGTCAATACCATAATCATAATACAAAAACCGGGTGCTAAAGCTAAGAATGCTTTATCTGGAGTTAACAAATAAGCTCGATGGTCGTTTAGCATCGTTCCCCAACTTGGAGTTGGCGGTTTTACTCCAATGCCTACAAAGCTCAATCCTGCTTCAATTAAAATAGCAGAAGCAAAGTCGGAAGCAGCAATTACCATAATAGGCCCAATAATATTAGGTAAAATATGTTTGATAATAATTCTGATATTATTAAAGCCTAATCCTCTGGCAGCCTGTACGTATTCCATTTCCCGAACTGCCAAAACTTGACCTCGTACAATTCTGGCAGTTTCCACCCACATAGACAATCCTACGGCAATGAATATGGCTAAAAGCGACGGAATTTTATCTCCAATAGCAAACCGAATTGCCATGGCTAATAGAATGGTTGGGATAGCCCAAATTACATTTATCAGCCACATGATTACGTCGTCTATAGTACCTCGGAAAAAGCCAGCAACACTGCCCATAAAAATTCCGATAGTTAATGATATTAAAACGGCAATTAAACCTACCGTCATGGAAACACGAATACCAAATAATAAACGACTGAGTATATCACGACCATAACCGTCTGTTCCGAGTATATATTTTTTGGTGATGATTCGATTTTGTTCTATTTCTTTTTTTAATGCAGCGATAGAAACAGTTTGTTTTTTTTCATCAAAAGAAGTAAACGTTGCATTATCTCCAGTTATATGAATTTCAGGTTCATTGATAGACAATGCTTCGCAAACATCTATAATAGGTACTATTTTTTGTTGAGGTGTTCTGCCTTCGCCAATATATGTTTTCAAGATAATATTGGCACTATCATCAAACGCATAAGAAACAATGGGAATCATCTCATTCGGATTGTCTTTGCCAGATATTAATCCTTTTAAAAACCCTGTATTCTTTTCTTCTCTATTTTTTTCTACCAATAGCATTTTTATAGAAAATCCAGGATTTTTATTGGATAATTCCAACACTTGATCATCTGCATCAGGCGTTTTATCGGGCGCCACAGCTGGCCCAATAATTGCTAAAATAATAGCAATACCTATTACTACTAAGCTAATAATGGCTGGTTTATTTTTTAATAAACGTATCCATGTTCTCTTTAAAGGCGAGTCATTGCCATTTGCCATCCATTAATAATTTTGACTAAGATACTAAATGCTAATGAATCTTCAATCAGAATCGAAACATTAAGGTTTTCTGCTACAACAAAAAAATGTTGACACAGTATATTGAATATATTTATTAAATATCGTTTGGATTTTTCTTTCCATTGTGGCAAGTCATACAACCAACAGTGCCGGAATTTCCTCCAAAATATTTTTTGTTGATAGTATTTGCCATTTTTTGCATTTTACGAGCTATGTGTTTTTCTTCTTTTTGGTCAGAGGCGAAATCAAATTCCTCGCCATTTTTCACGTGGCAATAATTGCATTTTACGCCTAATGCTGTATTGTAATTTTTCATTACAGCAATTAAATCATCGTGTGCAATTTTTTTGGGTAATACTTTCAGATTGGTGAATTTTGTTTCTTCTTTTTCTGCTTGCGCACTTCTAAAACTCATAAACACCACCGAGATTACTAATAATAGCAATACGCCTAATTTTTTTGAATGTCTTTTCATGCTTTTCATTTTTATATTATAAAATTTCAAGAAGTACAAAATAATAAATTATTCTACAACTTTCACCTTCATACGAATATCTTTGTATGGACGGTCGTTAGCATCTTTCGCTTCTGCAGCAATTTTATCTATTACGTCCAAACCGCTCACCACTTCGCCAAACACGGTATAATTCATATCTAAGAATGGTGCGCCTCCAATAGTTTCATACGTTTTCAATTGCTCTGCTGTCCAATTGTTTCCAGTGCGTTGTGCCAAAACTGCCAATTCATGTGGCGTATAGGTTTTGCCTTGCACCAAATAAAACTGACAACCGGAGCTTGCTTTTGCAGGATTATTATCACGCGCAGCAGCTAAAGCTCCTTTTTTATGAATTAGATTTTTATTAAACTCTGCAGGAACACGATAGCCATTACTGCCCATTCCCAACCGTTGTCCGGGCTGTGCGTTTTTAGAATCAGGGTCTCCTCCTTGAAGCATAAACTCTGATATTACACGATGAAACAAGGTAGAATCAAGAAAACCCTCTTGGGCTAATTTCAAGAAATTGTCTCTGTGCAAGGGCGTTTCATCATAAAGACGAATTTTAATATCGCCTAAATCTGTAGAAATAATAATGTACTTTGATGTATCCATTTTGATGTTAATTGTATTTTCTTTTGTTGTATTTTTTGAATTGGTTATTCCTCCGTTAGCAAAAGTTGCAAAACTAAATATGGTAATAAATAATGATAAAAATATTGTTTTCATATAAAAATCAAATTGTTTTAAAATATTCAATAGTCATTTTTTTCAACAAGCTATCTTGGTCTATAGCATTCAGCTTAGGTAATTCTCTATTATATTCAAAATGCGGCCAGCCTTCTTCATCATCTGCCAAATAAGTATAATATCCGGCTTTACTTAATAAAGTACAAATACCTACATGCATCAAATCTTGTTTTTGTTCTTTAGAAAATTTTACTTGATTTTTTCCTAATTCTCTATGTCCAACCAAAAATGTAATGGTTTGTAAATCTGGTTTTTTTCCAAATTGTTTTTCTAAAGACGCTTGCACCTCTTGCCATTCTTTTTCGTTATATGTTACATCTATTTCTGTCATATTGCCTGCAAAGATACTTTTTTCTGTCTTTTATTATCTGTCTTTCCAAAATGGATACCGTATTCGGTGTTTTTCCAAATTTTCTTTATTTATTGTTACAATTTTTATGCCATCTCTGTCCTCGCAAGCGGCTAAAACAAGCCCTGAGAAATCAACAACGGCACTTTGTCCATTATGCGCATTTTTATAAAAATCATCGCCCAAGCGATTAACACCGGCAACATAACATTGGTTTTCAATAGCACGAGATTGCAATAATAATTTCCAGTGATGTATTCTTTTTTGAGGCCAATTTGCTACATAAATTTGTAAATCTGCATTGTCATCATTTTGGCACCAAGCCGGAAAGCGGATATCATAACAAATAAATGGTTGGATTTTCCAGCCTTTATACTGAATCAACGATTTTTGTTTTCCTTTAGTTAATAATGTTGATTCGCCAACCAAACTAAATAAATGAAATTTATCATACGTTTGAATATTGCCATCTGGTGCAACCGATAAGAAGCGGTTAAAATAATTTTCATTTTCTTTAAATAAAATACTTCCGCAAATCACTGCTTGTTTTTTTTCAGCCATTTGCTTCATCCATTGTACGGTGTACTCGTTTTCATCTTCCGCCAAAGATATATCCTCCACACAAAAAGCAGTGGTAAACATTTCAGGAAGTATAAATATATCTACGGTGTCTGATATACTTAAAATCATATTTTCAATATTGGAAAGATTAGCCTTTTTATCTTTCCAAATTAAATTGGTTTGTACCAATGCTAAACATAAGTTAGATTGCATAACATAATTTAAATTG
The DNA here is from genome assembly GCA_039797705.1 of Bacteroidota bacterium. Taxonomy (GTDB): domain Bacteria; phylum Bacteroidota; class Bacteroidia; order Chitinophagales; family JADIYW01; genus JADJSS01. The sequence continues at coordinate 19,067 of JBDKHK010000123.1, read as the reverse complement.
TTTCAATGCACGCATTGAATAATTTTTATACCTTTAATGAAAATAAAGATACAATGTCTTCTACAAACTATCCGCACTTATTATCAGAATTGGATTTGGGTTTCACAAAACTTAAGAATCGTGTGCTCATGGGTTCAATGCATACAAATCTTGAAGAAGAAAAAAATGGGTTTGAAAAATTGGCGGCATTTTATGCTGAGCGTGCTGCCGGTGGTGTTGGTTTGATTGTTACCGGAGGAATTGCACCCAATTGGGAAGGCTGGCTAAAACCTTTTGCGGAGCGTATGACCAATAAAGCGCATGTTAGAAAACATAAAATAGTTACAGATGCCGTACATAAAAATGGAGGAAAGATTGCTATGCAAATTTTACATGCCGGAAGGTATGGTTATCATCCATTAAATGTAGCTCCTTCGCGGATTCAATCGCCTATTACGCCTTTTAAACCGAGAGCTTTATCCACTTGGGGAGTAAAAAGAACCATTAATGATTTTGCTGACTGTGCAGTGTTAGCACAAGAAGCAGGCTATGATGGTGTAGAAATTATGGGAAGTGAAGGTTATTTAATCAATCAGTTTATTGTACAACATACCAATAAAAGAACCGATGAATTTGGGGGCAGTTATGAGAACAGGATTAAATTTCCAATAGAAATAGTTCGCAAAGCACGCCAAAAAGTAGGTAAAAATTTTATTATTATCTATCGCCTCTCCATGCTTGATTTACTGGAAGATGGAAGTTCTTGGGAGGAGATTGTGCATTTAGCCAAAGAAATAGAAAAAGCAGGAGCCACTATTATCAATACCGGCGTTGGCTGGCATGAGGCGCGCATCCCGACTATTGCTACTTCTGTGCCGCGCGCTGCATTTACGTGGGTGACGCAAAAATTGAAATCTGAAATTTCTATTCCGTTGTGTACATCCAATAGAATTAATATGCCAGAAGTAGCAGAACAAGTACTGGCAGATGGATGTGCTGATATGGTGAGCATGGCTCGACCGTTCTTAGCAGATGAAAACTGGGTAAAAAAAGCCATGGAAAACAAAGCAGATGAAATCAATACTTGTATTGCTTGTAATCAGGCTTGTTTGGACCATACTTTCTCCAATAAGAGAGCAAGTTGTTTGGTCAATCCACGTGCTTGCCACGAGATAGAGTTAAATTATTCGCCCACTCCAAACAAGAAAAAAATTGCCGTAGTAGGTTCGGGTCCAGCTGGATTAACATTTTCCTATATTGCTGCAGAGCGCGGGCATGATATTACTTTATTTGATTCAGAAAGTGAATTAGGTGGGCAATTTAATATGGCCAAAAAAATTCCAGGAAAAGAAGAATTTTATGAACCGCTCCGTTTTTGGAAAAAACAATTGGATTTACAAAAAGTGAACATCCAATTAAACAAAAGAGTAAATGCCAATGACTTAAAAGATTTTGATGAAATTATTTTGGCAACGGGTATTGCGCCAAGAAATATTTCGATAGAAGGCATCGAGCATCCAAAAGTGCTAAACTATATTGATGTATTAAAAAAAGGTGCAGCAGTAGGCAAACGAGTAGCAGTTATCGGAGCAGGTGGAATTGGATTTGATGTAAGTGAATATTTAACACAACAAGGCGATAGTCCTACTTTACACCGCGAGGAATGGATGAAAGAATGGGGGGTGGATATGACGAACGAAGCGCGTGGCGGCGTAGAGGGAATAAAACCACAAATAGTTCCATCGGCAAGAGAAGTTACCATGTTCCAACGTACAGATGGAAAGATGGGTGCCAAATTAGGCAAGACCACAGGATGGATTCACCGCACTACTTTGAAGATGAAAAAGGTAAAAATGTTGACAGGTATTGAATATACCAAGATTGATGATGAAGGATTGCATTATATAGATAAAAATAAAACACCTCAAGTTTTTCCATGTGACAATGTTGTGATTTGTGCAGGGCAACTTTCTCAAAGAGAATTAGAGCAACCTTTAAAAGATTTGGGTAAAACTATTCATGTCATTGGAGGCGCTTCAGAAGCGAGAGAATTAGATGCGAAACGAGCTATTGATCAAGGAGCAAGACTGGCAGCAGAAATATAATTAATAGAATAAAATTGCTCGGCAAATATATAAATATTTTTACCGAGCAATAAATTCTTCTGACACCTAAGTTTTGGTGTTTTTTACACTATCATTCCTGCGGCTACCGTTTCATTGGTAGTTTCATCCACTAATATAAGGCTTCCTGTGATTCTGTTTTTTCTATAAGCATCAAAGCAAATAGGTACTGTAGTGCGTATGGTTACACGTCCAATATCATTCAGGCCTATTTCTAAATCGTCTTCTACACGCTGAAGTGTATTAATATTTAATTTATATTTTATTTCTTTTACAATACATTTACATTCTTTGGAGGTATGGCGTAAAATATATTTGCCGCGTGGAGTCATTTTGTTTTCATTCATCCAGCAAAGCATTGCATCAAATTCTTGTTCTATATGAGGCACGTTGTTTTCGCGAACAATCATATCTCCGCGTGAAATATCAATTTCATCTTCTAAAGTAATGGTGACACTTTGTGGAGCAAAGGCTTCTTGTAAATCTCCCTCTTTGGTTACAATCGATTTTATTTTAGAAGTAAATCCACTTGGTATTGCTTTTATTTTATCGCCTACTCTAAAAACACCTCCGGCAATTCTACCTGCATACCCACGAAAATCATGGTATTCGTTTTTCATTGGACGTATGACATATTGCACCGGAAAACGGGCATCGATATGATTTAAGTCGGAGCCAATATGGATGGTTTCTAATAAATACATTAACGTTGGCCCTTGATACCATGGCATGTTTTCAGAACGATTCACTACATTATCTCCGGCAAGTGCAGAGATAGGCAAGAAATGAACATCTTTAATATCTAACTTAGAAGCAAATGCTTTGTAATCATGTACTATTTTATTAAAAATATTTTCATCCCAATCTACTAAATCCATTTTATTGATACATACAACAATGTGTGGTATTTGGAGTAAAGAGGCAATATAAGAATGTCGGTGTGTTTGCTCTACAATTCCTTTTCGGGCATCTACCAAAATAATGGCTAAGTTGGCAGTAGAGGCACCTGTCACCATGTTTCGGGTGTATTGAATATGTCCGGGAGTATCTGCAATAATAAATTTTCTTTTTGGGGTAGAAAAATATCTGTAAGCTACATCAATTGTGATGCCTTGTTCACGCTCGGCACGCAAACCATCTGTCAATAATGCTAAGTTTACATATTCCTCGCCACGTTTTTGCGAAGCAGATTCTATGGCTTCTAATTGGTCTTCAAAAATAGACTTGCTGTCATACAATAATCTTCCGATTAAAGTTGATTTACCATCATCTACACTGCCTGCAGTAGAAAGTCTTAAAAGCTCCATATTTAGGTATGCTTTGCTGTCGAAATTTTCGGTTTGTTTATCTGTTGTTGTCATGAATTAATTTAAAGAATGTGAAAATTTACCAGTGTGCCAATAAACTCATTTTCTAATTGGCAAATTGATTTATTGCTACCTTAAAAATAACCTGCTTTTTTTCTGTCTTCCATGGCGGCTTCGCTGCGTTTGTCGTCTGAGCGAGTGCCGCGTTCGGTGGTGCGGCTGGCTGCTACTTCTTGAATCACATCTTCTAATGTGGCTGCTTCTGAAAACACCGCTCCGGTACAAGTAATATCTCCTATGGTTCTGAAACGAACTATTTTTTCTTCTGCTATTTCGTTCGGTTTTTTCTGCATAAATTCAGAATCGGCATACCATACGCCATCTCTTTCAAATACTTTTCGTTTATGAGAAAAATATAAATTGGGTATTTTTATATTTTCTTGATAGATGTATTGCCATATATCCATTTCTGTCCAATTGGAGATGGGAAATACTCTAAAGTGTTCTCCAATATGTTTGCGCCCATTAAAAATATTCCATAATTCTGGACGTTGATTTTTGGGATCCCATTGTCCAAATTCATCACGATGGGAGAAGAAACGTTCTTTAGCTCGTGCTTTTTCTTCATCTCTGCGGGCACCACCAATGGCACAGTCAAATTTGTTTTTTTCGATAGCATTTAACAACGGAACGGTTTGTAATGCATTACGGGAGGCATTATACCCTTTTTCTTCACGTACCAAACCATTGTCGATAGCCTCTTGAACAGAAGCCACCAATAATCTAAGATTATTTTCTTTTACTAATTCATCTCTAAAATCTATAGTTTCTTGGAAATTGTGCCCTGTGTCCACGTGCAACAAAGTAAAAGGTACACTTGCCGGATAAAATGCTTTTATCGCTAAATGGGCAACTACGATAGAGTCTTTACCGCCTGAAAAAAGAATACAAGGATTTTCAAACTGTGCCGCTACTTCGCGCAATACAAATATGGATTCTGATTCGAGTTCTTTGAGGTGATTTAAGTGATAGTCGTTCATAAAAAATAATAAATAGTGAGTAATGAGCAGTGAGATTTCTACTCTATATCTTTTGTTGTTTTAATTTTTGAAATGAAAAAATTATAAATCATTTCAACACTTTGTTCGGGTGTTTGTTCAGTTGTTATTATTTCCAAAGCAGGATTTTCTGGTGCTTCAAAGGGTGCGTCTAATCCTGTAAAGTTTTTTATTTCTCCTTTTAATGCTTTTTCGTACAATCCTTTCACGTCGCGTTTGGCACATTCATCAAAAGAAGCATTGATATATACTTCGTAAAAATCTTGATTGCCAATGATAGATTTTGCCATATCGCGGATGTCTTTTGTTGGGCTCACAAAAGAGTTAATTGTTATTACACCTGCATCTATAAATAACTTATTTACTTCTGCTATCCTGCGTATATTTTCTGTTCTGTCTGCCGCTGAAAAACTGAGATTATTATTGATACCGGCTCTTACATTATCGCCGTCTAAAATTTTTACCAATCTTCCTTGTTCGTGTAATTTTTTTTCCAACCCCTGCGCAATGGTACTCTTGCCGGAGCCAGACAATCCAGTCATCCATATACAAATAGAATGTTGCTGCAATAATTCTTCTTTATCGCTGCGCTGCAATATTTTTTGAAAAATGGGATGAATATGTTGTGGAGTTTCCGACATATCTTACAAAGATACAGTAAATTTTTTAAAATTCTAATAGTATATCGACTTTATAGACTAATAATATATTATTAATGTTGGAAAAAATTTTCAACTATCTTCTATCAAGAGTCTGTTACTTTTTAATCTAATACAATTTGTGTGGCTAATAAATCGTCTAAGTTTTCTCTACGGCGGATGAGTTTGGCTTGTCCGTTATGTACCAATACTTCTGCGGGACGGTATCGAGAATTATAATTAGAGGACATAGAATATCCATAAGCACCGGCATTGTGCAAGACTAAAACATCGCCTTCGCGCACTTCATTTAATTTTCTATCCCAGCCAAAAGTATCTGTTTCGCAGATATAGCCCACCACAGAATAAATGCGTTTAGTTCCGTTAGGGTTAGATATATTGGTAATATGATGATAGGCATCATACATCATTGGTCTGATAAGGTGGTTTTGACCAGAATCAACGCCCGCGAAAATAGTGGATGTGGTTTGTTTTATTACGTTTGTTCGGACAAATAGATATCCTGATTCACTCACCAAAAATTTTCCTGGTTCAAAAACGATAGCCAGTTCTCGGCCATATTCTTTGCAAAATTCTTCAAAGCGTGTACCTAATTTTTCACCTAAATCTTCAATATTGGTGGTATTGTCATCCGCATTGTATTTTACTTTAAAACCGCTTCCAAAATCCAAAAATTCTAAATCTTTAAAATTTTTTGCTGCTTCAAATAATATTTCTGCTCCTCTCAAAAATACTTCTGCATCTAAAATATCAGAACCAGTATGCATGTGTAAACCGTTTACTCTAATATTGTTATGAGCAATTACTCGTTCTAAATGTCGTAATTGGTAAATGGAAATTCCAAATTTTGAATCGATATGTCCGGTAGAAATTTTTTGATTGCCACCTGCCATAATGTGAGGATTAATACGCACACAAACAGGATATTTATCTCCGTATAAGGAACCAAATTGTTCTAAAATAGAAATATTATCAATATTTATTTGCACGCCCAACCCTACTGCTTTTACAATTTCATCGATACTAACGCAATTGGGTGTGTACATAATGCGTTGGGGTTCAAATCCGGCTTTTAATCCTAGTTGTACTTCCTGAATAGAAACAGTATCTAAATTGCCTCCTAAGTTTTTTATAAATTTTAAGATATTAATATTGGTCAATGCTTTACAAGCATAGTTTATCTTTATATTTTTATTGGGAAATGCGTTCATCAGTCTGTTGTACTGACGTTCAATTATTGCTGCATCATAAACATATAAAGGAGTGCCAAATTCTCGACAAATTTCTAACACTGATATTCCTCCTATCTCATACTGACCATTAACTAATTCCATGAATTTTTTAAATTTAAGATGCTAAGATAAGTATTGATTCTGAATTTGATATTTAGTATAAGAGAATTATTATTACCGTAATAAAATCAACAAGAAAATTTCTATATGAAAGTTGAATTTTAAAATCAGTCTTTATACCTCATCTTAGGTTCCCCTGTTTCTAATTGATGCCTGGTTTTTATCCTGTTTTCGTTGTATTGAGGATTATCGGGGTCTTCTTCAGGGCGAGCATATCCGGTTACTATCTCTCTACCATCTGGAGATTCTACGGTTGCATAATTATCTTGATTAAATTTTGGGCGGGAAAAAGGGTCTTGATCTACGGGCACCATTGCTGAATAAGGATTTATATATGGATTTGCCATTGTTGCGCCGTCCTGTCCTTCCATTTGCATCTGTGCTTCTGCTGCTCTTTGTCGTTCTGCTTGTTCTTGTTGCAATGCCATAGCACCCCAGTCTCTTCCTAATGTATCATTGCCAACCATTACAACTTGAGTGGGGTCATAAGGTTTTACGGAATCGACAATAAAATATCCAAATATTAGGACAATCCCTACAATAGTTAATATTTTTCCTTTTATCTGCATATCATTTAGATAAACATAAGTTTAATCTTTTTAGTTCAATTTTTTATTTTACATCACCCATCCAACGCTTTAATGTAGGAACCAACAAAAATAATACTAATCCGCCACCGATTGCTACATAGAAAATCTTCATAAATACACCACTATAAACGGCTAAGGATTCCACAGCTGACACTGTAGTTGTGCCACCTTCGGAAGAAATTGCCATCAAGGTGCCGATAACGCCTGCCAAATGCTGCCCCAATGCGGATGCCAAAAACCAAAATCCCATCATCATACCCGTAAATTTTGGTGGTGATAATCTGGTAATCATAGATAGTCCAATTGGTGAAATACACAACTCACCAGTAGTTAACAATAAATATCCTAAAGCATACCACATAAAATTCACCCTGCCATCCAATGCTAATTTTGCTCCTACTACCAACATTAAAAACCCTAGACCTAATTGCAAAAAGGAAACTGTAAATTTCATTGGTGTCGAAGGCTCTCTCCCTTTTTTATCCAACCATAGCCACAGCCATGCAAAAGGAAAACTCAGTATGATAATATAAAACGGATTGATGGAATTATTGATAGCTGCGGCGCTAATTCCAAAGGTATTTACATTACGTTCTGTGTATAAATTTAAAGAACCTCCTCCTTGCTCGTAGAAAGCCCAAAACAGCACAGAAAAGGCAACCAACACGATAGCTGTCAGCATTTTATTTCTGGATTCTTTCTCTTGTTTAAATGCTACTACTACCATGGCTATTGTAACAGTAATAGCAATTGGGAACATAATTTTCCCCATCAAAGTATAGTTATTAAATAAAAAGATGAATAATGGAATTACAATTAAAGATGCAATTAAAACCAATAATTGCTTAGGTGTTGCTATTTTATTTCCGGTGGTTTCCTCTTTGGGTACCAATCCTATTTCTCCTAAAGATTTTTGACCGATTAAAAAGGTAATTAATCCTAAAATCATAAATATTCCTGCTAATCCAAAACCATAATGCCAGCTATTTTCTTCGGTAATAAAGCTAAAATGCTTATGGCCGTTTTGTCCCAATTCACCACATAGCAAACCGCCGATAAACGCACCTAAATTTACGCCCATATAAAATATCGAAAAGGCACTATCTCTTCTTGCATCGTTGTCACTATACAAACGACCTACCATGGTAGAAATATTAGGTTTAAAAAAGCCGTTACCAGAAATTAAGAATGCCATACCTGCAAAAAACGACCACTCTGCAGGTACTGCTAATATTAAATGCCCGATAGCCATCAATGCACCGCCTAAAATGATGGCTCTGCGATAGCCTAATATTTTGTCTGCGGCAATACCTCCAAATAAAGGCATTAAATAAACTAACGCTGTATAAGTTCCATAAATTAAATTAGCTTTTGCATCGGCATATTTTAATTGATGTACCATAAAAAGCACCAACAATGCCCGCATTCCATAAAAGGAAAAACGCTCCCACATCTCTGTAAAAAACAATAGTGCTAATTGTTTTGGATGTCCTTCCACTCCATCTGCAATATATTTTTTTGTTAATATCGGATTAGATAAATCAGCATTAGTAATAGAATAAGTATTTGACATGGAGTTAATTTTCAGTCGAAAGATACAAAAATACAGCTTATTCTTCCTTAAAAAAAGTAAATCTTAACGCTGAAATACCTCCTATAATAGCAGGAACTATCAGATTGATAAACCATAAGGTAACGGTAGTGGCAATAATGGCAATTGGATTTCCTGTAAAACCTGCTAAAAAATAAGCAGCTACATTTCCTCTAAATCCAAAATCAATTAAGGCAATATTAATCGGATTAATAGTTTGAACGAAAAATATAGTGGCAACCGTAATCATAGCAGTAAAAAAGGGTAGTTGAAATCCAAAAAATTTTAATAGAAGCACGTACTGAAAACAATAAATCCCATAGCGCAATCCGGATAATAATTCTAAATGAAAAAATTCTTTGTTGCTATATAAATCAATAATGTGAATGTATTTATAAATTTTTTTAAAAATGCTAAAACGTGCAAATTTAGTGCTGATTACATCTAAATTATAAAAAGCAAAATGAATGGCTATCACCATCAAAATATAAATTGAAATAAAAGCAAATAAAAAATAAGCATCTAATTTTTCATATAAAAAAGAATAAAGTAATAACCCGAAAGCACCTAAAGAAAGATTGATTACAATTTGTGCTGCACTGCCCAACATGGTAGAAACGATTGCTTGTTTGCGGTCTGTATTTAAGGCAAAAATTCGACCGCCAAATTCCCCAATTCTACTGGGTGTAAATAAAGAAAATGTAACTCCAAATAAAATTCCTTCAAAGGCTTCTAACCATGTAATGGGATGTAATTTATCAATCAGCATTTTCCATTTTATACCCTCTAATGCCCAATTTACTATCATTAAAACTATTACTAAGGTTAAAAGCAAATAATTTCCGTGAAAATTCAAAAGAAAATGCTCGTAGGTGGCGTCCATTTTTTCATTGGAAAATAATTGCTTGTATAATACCAATAAAAGTCCTCCAAATATCAAAATCTTGATAATGGCATTGAGCAATTTATTTTGAAGTAGATGCTTCATGCGTATTGATTTGTTGTAGCCATACTAACTACAGAAATATTTTTCTGGTCAAAGATAAATTTTTAATACAAATCATTTCTTTGTATTTTAATACTATTTTTACAAGGTGGCAACTGCAAAAAAGAAATCAACAAAACAACTCATTATGGGGGTAGATCCGGGCACGCAAGTAACGGGCTATGGGCTTATTTTGACAGATGGAATTACGATGGAATTAGTGGCTATCGGCTGTATTCGAACAGAAAAATTTGATGACCATTACGATAGGTTGCAATGTATTTTTGATAGAATTTTAGAAATTATTATCGCTTATAAACCTCAAATTTTAGCAATTGAAGCTCCATTTTTTGGAAAAAATGTACAATCTATGTTAAAGTTAGGAAGAGCACAAGGAATGGCCATTGCAGCGGCACTTTCTCAAAAAATCCCGGTACAGGAATATTCTCCCAAAAAAATAAAACAAAGTATTACCGGCAATGGAAATGCCGCCAAAGAACAAGTGGCCGCCATGCTTGGGCATATTTTAAAAACAGATGCATTGCCCAAACAATTAGATGCTACCGATGGTTTGGCGGTTGCCGTTTGTCATCACTTTTCCAATTTTGGATTATCTGGAAGCAGCAAAAAAGTGAGCGGTTGGAGTGCATTTATTAAAGACAACCCGAACAGAGTGAAATAATCCTATCTGCCTACCTTAGTTTAGGTATTTTAAGCATTTTAGAATTTATTAATAATTTATTTAGATTGATTCCAAATAAATGATTTATTTTTGAATATGCTAAAGTTGGCCATTTTACAAAATCAAATTTGTCCAGATATTTCTACTAAGAAAATATCTCCTTCAGATTATTGTAATAAGAAAAGTTGTTGCAAAAAATACAAAAGAAGCAAACGTTGTAAGTCTTGCCCAAAGAAAAAAGATTAATTTAAGATTCACCGTTTTCAAAAATAGCAAAACACTTTTTGTTTCTATCCTTAGTTCTAACAAAAATTGAAACGAATAGACAATGACTAATGACTAATTCCTATCTTTGTAGCATGTCTGAACTTTTTATTTACAACACTCTTACACGTCAGAAAGAAAAATTTGAACCCATCAATCCACCTTATGTAGGATTGTATTGTTGTGGCCCAACAGTTTACTCTGATGTACATTTAGGCAACACCAGAACGTTTATCTCTTTTGATTTGGTTTATAGATACCTAAAATTTTCAGGATATAAGGTAAGATATGTACGCAATATCACCGATGCCGGACACTTAACCAATGAAGCTGGAGAAGGTAAAAACCGAATGGAGGAGCAGGCTAAATTAGAAAAATTGGAACCGATGGAAATCGTGCAAAAATATACGGTTGGTTTCCATGAGGTGTGTCGAATTTTTAATATACTGCCGCCCTCGGTAGAGCCAACGGCTACCGGACATATTGTAGAACAAATAGAAATGGCGCAGCAACTTATTGATAATGGTGTGGCTTATGTTTCCAATGGGAGTGTCTATTTTGATGTAAATGCCTATAACGCAAAAGGATATAATTACGGAAAATTATCGGGCAGAAATGTAGAAGAATTAATTGCAGGTTATCGCGATTTGGATGGGCAAGAAGAAAAGCGCAATTCAATAGATTTTGCACTTTGGAAAAAAGCTTCACCTGAACATATTATGCAATGGAATTCACCCTGGGGCAAAGGATTTCCAGGCTGGCACTTGGAATGTTCTGTAATGAGTACTAAATATTTAGGAAAGCAATTTGATATTCATGCTGGTGGCATGGATTTAAAATTTCCACATCATGAATGTGAGATAGCACAAAATATAGGAGCTTGCGGAGAAGAACCGGTGCGTTATTGGATGCATACCAATATGCTCAATTTTAATGGACAAAAAATGAGTAAATCATTGGGAAATTCTATTCTTCCAATGCAATTTATTACAGGCGATCATCCATTGTTGGACAAAGCTTATTCTGCTATGACCGTTCGTTTTTTATTTATGCAATCGCACTATTCTTCCGAATTAGATATTACCATTAAAGGATTGCAGGATGCAGAAAAAGGATTGCGCAAACTGATGAATGCTGCTAATTACTTGGCGCAATTAAAATTTGATTTAACTCAAGCAAACGAAGAACAAGAACAAGGAATTATAAAGGCTTGTAATCTTTGCAAAGAAGTAATGGACGATGATTTTAATGCTCCAAAACTTATCGCTGTTTTGCATGAACTGGCATCACAAATCAATATTTATTATAACGATGGAAAGAAGATTACTAATCTTTCTAAGGGCACTTTTAACTTATTGCAAAAAACGTATAATGGATATTTGTTGGAGGTATTAGGATTGACAAATGAGGCGACAGAAAATGGCAATGATGCATTGGATAAAGTCATGCAATTAGTGATTGATATTCGCAAACAATCACGTGAAAATAAAGATTGGGCTACTTCCGATAACATTCGTGACGGATTAAAAAATGCCGGCATTGTAATAAAAGACAGTAAAGATGGAACAACGTATGAGCTTAATTAATTATTGGTTAAAGACCGATGGTCAATGGTCGTTTTTACCGTCATTGCGAGGAAGAACTGTCTTTCCCGATACATCGGGAAAGCAATTTGTTTGTATAAAACTTATAATTGTATTGTTAGTTCCCATTCTCATAGCTACTGCTTGTAAAACCAATAAAGAGGAGATAAATTCAGAAAATAATACAAAAAATAATCCCATTACAAAACCTGTTTTTTCTTCAGATTCTGCTTATTTATTTACCCAACACCAAGTGGATTTTGGCCCTCGTGTGCCAGGAACTCCAGCGCAAGAAAAATGCGCTAATTATTTTGAACAAAAATTAAAAAATTACGGAGCTACTGTTATTATTCAAAAAACAACTGTTACCGTTTATAATGGAAAAACTGTGCCCTGTATCAATGTTATTGCTTCCTATAATCCTGAAATAAAACGCAGGTTAATGATTTGCACTCATTGGGATTCGCGTCCATTTGCCGACCAAGGTAATACTGATGTAGCAAAACCAATTTTAGCGGCTGATGATGGTGCGAGTGGCTCTGCGATTTTATTGGAAATAGCACGACAGTTGCAACAAAAAAATTCTGAAATTGGGGTTGATTTAATTTTTTTGGATGTGGAAGATTATGGGCAACCGGAATATGATTTAAACCAAAAAGAGGGAGATTTTTATTGTTTAGGAACACAATACTGGTGCAAACATCCTCATGTGCCAAATTACAAAGCGGAAAATGGAATATTGTTGGATATGGTAGGAGCGAAAGACGCTACTTTTACGTATGAAGGTGTCTCTATGCAATATGCCCCTGATTTTATGAAACAAGTATGGAAGAACGCCGCCTCTTTAGGGTATGGAAATTATTTTTCAAAGGAAATGACCGCTCCGATTATTGATGACCATTACTACATTAATACGATGACCGGAATCCCAACAATAGATATTATCAATCGTACTTACACGACTCGAAGTGGTTTTGCAAAACACTGGCACACACATCAAGATAATATGGATATCATTGATAAAAAAACCTTACAGGCTGTAGGCGAAACGGTATTGGCTACGATTTATAATTTCTGATAAAATATTTTATATTTTCAATTTAAAGCAATCATAAAATTGCGAATATCATTATAAAAATTAAAACTAAAACTGTACATTTGCACCCACTTATTGAATCAAATGATTCATTGGTCCTGTAGCTCAGCTGGTTAGAGCACCTGACTCATAATCAGGGGGTCCATGGTTCGAGCCCATGCGGGACCACTTTTCACACACAAAAAGCGATGTAAATCAATGATTTATGTCGCTTTTTTTTCATTTCAACAACTCGCTCTTATACCTTTTCTTCTTGCTTTTGGAATTGCATTTCATACAATTTCTTGTAATAGCCATCTTCCTTTTTTAATAATTCTTCGTGTGTATCTATTTCTTTAATGATGCCATGTTCCAACACCATAATTTTATCGGCATTTTGAATGGTAGATAATCTGTGTGCAATGACGATAGATGTTCTGCCTTTTACCAAAGTTTCAATCGCATGCTGAATTAAATTTTCTGACTCAGTATCCACTGAAGAAGTGGCTTCATCCAAAATTAAAATTTGTGGATTATACACTAAAGCACGAATGAATGAAATTAATTGCCGCTGCCCTACCGACAAAGTAGAACCCCGCTCCATCACATTGTGTTGATAGCCATTGGGCAATTCCATGATAAATTCATGCGCTCCTACTAATTTACTGGCCTCCACTACTTGCACTTCAGAAATAAGTGGATTTTTTAATGTAATATTATCCATCACAGAGCCTGAAAATAAAAATACATCTTGCAACACCATGCCGATATACGAACGCAATGTATTTAAGGAATAATTTTTAGTATCTACTCCATCTAATAAAATTTGCCCTTGGTTGATTTCATAAAAACGATTCAAAATATTGATAATAGAAGATTTTCCAGAACCCGTTGCTCCTACAATAGCTAAAGTCTTTCCTGCTTCAATATCAAACGAAATATCTTTTAATACATAATTTTCATTGGCATAAGCAAACCAAACATGCTGAAAAGATATATTTCCTTTTATTGTTTCAGGAGCAAGCATTCCATGGTCTTCAATTTTATCTTCTCTGTCTAATAGTTTAAAAACACGCTCTGCAGCAATAATTCCCATTTGTAGCGTGTTGAATTTGTCGGCGAGCATCCGCAACGGACGAAAAGTGAGATTCAAATATAAAATAAAAGAGGTGAAAATACCTACCGAAGCAAAGCCGCCCATTACTTGCTTAGAGCCATACCAAATTAATAAGGAAATGGCTAAAGCAGAAATAATTTCTACCACAGGGAAAAAGATGGAATAATACAAAACAGATTTATCGTTGGCTACATAATGCTCGTGGTTTAATTGATTGAATTTCTTAAATTCTTTTTCTTGTGCATTAAAAATTTGCACGATGCGCATTCCTGAAATATGCTCTTGAACAAATGAATTTAATTGCGCCACTTTATCCCTGACATCATTAAAAGAAGTTCTTACTTTTTCTTTAAAAATGTATGTGGCAATCATAACAATCGGCATCGTAGTTAAACAAACCAGGGCTAATTTCCAGTCGATGTATAACATAAATCCTACTACAAAAATGAGCGATAGAATATCGGAAACAATCGTAATTAATCCTTCTGAAAAAATATTATTAATGGCTTCAATATCATTAATGGTGCGTGTAGTGATAATGCCAACTGGAGTATTGTCAAAAAATTTTAACCGCATCGTTTGCACATGATTGAACAATTTTGTGCGCAAATCCAACATGATAGATTGCCCTAGCTTAGTGGAAAATAAACCAAATAAATATTTTACTATAAACTCTGAAATCAGTGTAAATAATAATAAAATTGCCATCCAGCCCAATCCTTTTCCATTTTCTAAAATAATATTTTTATCTACTGTAATTTGGATAATGTACGGGCGAAGTGGTGTAATAACTGAAACCAAAATTCCTAAAAGCAAGGATAAAATAAACAGTTGCTTAAATGGCAATGCCAATTTTATTACCCGTTTGAGTGTTTGCCAGTCGCTTCCTTTTTCTTGTTTATTATTCATATTTTATTTAAAAACAGTTATACTGCACTAAAAATGGTATTCTATCTTCCACAAAAATAATCCTTTTGCCGGAACGGCTAATTTCACGTCCAACGATTCTTTATTCAAAACGGCATGTATTACATCTTGTTCATTCAATTTGCCCAATCCTACCATTAATAATGCCGCCGTAATACGACGCACCATGTTGCGCAAAAACCGATTGGCGGTTATCGTAAACACCAATCCATCTTCTGTACGCTCCCATTTTGCATCTTCCAACAGACAAATAGACGTTTTATTATCACTTCCTTTTTTTTCAAAAGTAGAAAAATCATGTTCTCCCAATAACTGTTGAATGCAATTATTCATTTTGTCTATATCGGGTTGCCATTCATGTATTTGAAAACTACGGTCATCGAGAAATGGATTTTTTTGTAAATGCACAAAATATTTATACGTTCTTCTGGTAGCATCAAAGCGAGCGTGTTTATTGGGTGCTGTTTCAAAGATTCGATGAATAGCAACACTGTTGGGCAGCATACGATTGATGCGATATAAGAAATTGTCGGGAATTAGTTGCTCGCTATCAAAATGGGCATAATAATCTTGTGCATGTACGCCTGCATCTGTTCTTCCACAACCAATTATTGAGATTTCAGAAGAAAATATTTTGGATAAATTATCTTCTAAAACTTCCTGAACAGACAAGGCATTTTCTTGGCGTTGCCAGCCACAAAATTTTTCTCCATGATAAGATAGTTGTAAAAAATAACGCATAGAACTGTCAAAGTATTTACGTGATACAAGATAGTAGATTTAGATAAGTAAAAATTTAATTCCTTATTTTATTTTGTTTAATTTTGAACTGAAATTAACGTATCTAACCTCTTCAATATAAATATCTTTTTATGATACAACGCATCCAAACGATTTATTTATTTTTAGTAGCAATAGCGAGTATTTCCTATGTTTTTATGCCACTGGGAAATATTGCCTTAAATGAAACGGCTCAAGTATGGATTATCAAACAATCTATGCCTAATTTAATTGTAACGATATTAGTTGCAGCTATTGCTTTTATATCCATTTTCTTATATAATAATCGAAAAAATCAACTAAAAGTTGTTTTGGCAAATATCTTACTTTCTGTAGGGCTAATTGGTTTATTCTTTTTTGAATTAACACAACATATTGGAATCTCTAATTACAGTTTTCGTTTTGGTGCTATTTTGCCAATTTTTATTTTACTTTTTAATGTATTAGCGTATGGTAGCATTAAAAGTGATGAGAAATTAGTACGCTCCATGGATAGATTGAGATAAATTTAGAATTTCCAAATATCCACAAAACCATCTTTGTTAATACCACAAATAATAGTTTTTCCGATTTGAATATTTTTCAAATCAGGCGTTGCTGTATAGCGTGTTTCTGAAAAAAACACATTGTTATAATTGTATATAATTCCTGCTTTAGTGTAATACAATTGCTGGTCGATTACTTTAAAATTTTCCACTCCTTCAATTGGTATTTGTTTGATATAATTCCCCTGATTATCGAAAATGAAAATACCATTTTGTTTATCTACGAGGTACAACATTATTCCTGATTCTACAATTTGAACGGGGTGAATTTTTTTTCCCAAAACCATCGACAGTGTATTGCTAATAAAAACCGGATTTTGTCCTTTATCTAATTTTATCAACTGCTGCGCTCCAGCATCCCAAATCCACAAAAAATTATTGTCGTAAGAAGCTCCTACGCAAGTAATCATATATGTTCCTAAGCTATACGCATCAATAATATCCAACTCCCGCAAGCGATAATCTAATTCTATTATTTTTCCATAATCAGGAGAAAATAAAATGGTTTTAAAGCCATTGACACTAATAATTTCACAATGTTCATTGATATAAATACTTCCATAATTTTGAAAAAAGGTTCCGTCTGAATAATAGCGTTCTAACATGCCCTTGCGCATCAAAAAAATATCATCTGTAGTATTAATAAATAATTTTGTAGCAGACTTAGGAATCGTTTTGTAAAAAACAGGAACAGCACCAAAAGTTGTTATGGAAATATAACAAAACAACATAAAAAGCAAACTGTGTTTATATATGCTGCCAAGAGATATTTTGTTATTTTTTCTATCTATTTCCATTCCAATAAATTCATTTTTGTTCCATCAAAAACGGCATAACTATTGTGAATTAGCCAATCTCCCAAATTGATATAAGTACTCTTTTCATTCAAAGAAATTTTCATTGGTAGATGCCGATGTCCCATGATAAAATAATCAAAATGCTGTTCTTCTAATTTTCGTTTACAATATTGAATCAACCATTCCTTCTCTTCCCCTTGAAACACTTCTGTTGCTGGGTCTGTAAAAGAATGTCTTGACCAAAGTTGAGCAATTCTTATACCAATATCTGGATGTAGCCAACGAAACATCCAAATACAGGCGGGATTTGTAAATATTTTTTTCAAAATTTTATACTTCAAATCGCCAGGACCTAAGCCATCGCCGTGTGCTACAAAAATGGAGTGATTGCCACTTTGCAATATTACTCTTTCATGAAAAATAGTGACACCGAGTTCTTGCTGTAAATAATTGTTCAGCCATAAATCGTGATTACCGGTAAACATATATACTTCGATTCCTTTTTCTTTTAATTGGATTAATTGAGCAAAAAATCGAACAAAATATTTGGGAACAGCCAGTTGGTATTCGAACCAAAAGTCAAAAGTATCTCCCACAAAAAATACCGCTTGTGCCTCTTCTTCAATAGATTTTAAAAATTGAATAATGCGTTGCTCTCTTTCCAAACTTCTATTATAATCCGGCGCACCGAGATGCAAGTCGGACAGAAAATAGATTTTTTCGTTCTGTGAAAGATTTATCGAAAGATTCATTTTTGTAAAAATAGGAAATTCCATTTGTAATGAACGGAATAATAAAAACATATTTTATTGAATAATCTATTGTGTTATTTAAAAAAGTTATGTACCGATTAGCTGTTTATCTTTACTTTAGTTGCTATTCCTTCAATGCTTTTGTTAATTTTGCCAAATGAATGCTATTTCTACGCTTATTTTTGATTTTGGCGGTGTTATAATCAATCTAAAAACGGAAACGGACTGGATGCAACAAGATTTATTTCCCAATTATCACACTGAATCTTTAATTAAATTAAATGCTTCGGGATTTTTTAATAAATGGGAAGAAGGGAAAATTAGTGCAGAAGAATTTTTGCAACAAATGCAATCAATTGCCATTGATAAAGAAATTACTCATGAAATTATTAAACAACACTGGAATGCCATTTTAAAAGATATTCCAGTACACAGAGTGGAATTACTAAAACAACTTAAGCAACAATACCGATTAATTTTATTGAGCAATACCAATACTATTCACGTAGAAGCATTTGAACAATACATTATTGAGACGTTTGGAGAAAATATATTGCAAACGAATTTTCAAACGGTTTATTATTCCCAAGAAATTGGCATGCGCAAACCCAATCGAGAAATTTATGAATTTGTATTGGAGCAACAAGGTATCCATGCTTCCGAAGTTATTTTTTTTTGATGACAAAGAAGAAAACCTCACAGAACCCAAAAAATCAAGATGGAAAACGGTTTTAGTAGATAGAGATATTACCGAATTAACCCCGACAGTTTTGAAGGATTTATAAAGCAACTTTAGCTGTTGTTAATTTTTAATAAAAATATTGTTTGACAAACTACAACAGAGCATCTTACTACTTACTACTTACTACTTACTACTCGATACTTACTACTCTGTATGTTA
>JBDKHK010000122.1:0-16161 GCA_039797705.1 Bacteroidota bacterium | reverse complement strand
GCTTCATTATAATCATGGTCGGTAGCTTCTTTGTTGGGTTGTATAGGATTTTCATAATTCAAATTTTGTGCGCGCTCTGCCTCTTTTTCCATATATGCGCCGCGAACTATTTTTACTGCATAGATAAATCCTTCTTGCTTTGCCCGCTCTACTTCTTGTTTCAAAAAATCCAATCTGTCTTTTCGATACAATTGAACTGTATTGTAAATAATAGGTTTTTCTCTATTAAATTTTTGCATTAATTCAAAAGTCAAATCATCTAAAGGTTGTTGAATCCAACTTTCTTCAGCATCTATAAATAGGCTGATATGATTATCATAAGCCAATTGTGAAATAGAGTAAATTCTACTTTTTGCTTTTTGAAATACGTGTTGTTCTTCGTCGGATAATGTTGTTTTAGTATGCAGTTTTTCTAAAATAGAAAATGGAATTAAACCAGTAAATTTGGAACTCACCACTTTTATTGCTTCATTATTTTTAGCAAAAAATATAGAATCTTTAATGGCTTTTTCAGTACGAGCAAAATCTTCCTCTCGTTCTTTTCCTTCCACTCCATAATCCAAAATACATTTTACGTTGAACTGATATAATCTCTCAATTTTTTTGGCTGCTAATGCTAAAGAATCTCCTCCGCAAAATACTTCATAAACAGTAGGACGCATTCCAAATGCTATTGGGCTTTTGATACCCATATTCATCAAACTGGAGGCTGTTGCAATTCCAAATTTCACCAACCATTCTTGGTTTATCAATCTAAAAATTTGATAATCGCGAACTAAAGCTCGATTAGATTTGTAAGCAAAAGCGTTTTGAGTATTATGAAAATCTGGTGCAAGCATTGGGTAATGGTTTTAATGCTTTTATTTTTTTCTAATTCAAATTTATTTAATAAAAAACAACTTAGTATTAAAAAATAGATTTACGTTGTTTTAATCCAACGTCTATTAATCGCACTACTTCTGCTTTAACCTTATCTACCATTTCCTGCACTTGATATTCGCGAGAGGCATCTCCTTCAAAATACATAGGTTTTCCAATATTAATATACACTTTTGCAGGAAAAACTACCGGGATCAACATAGGAGCTGCTGGTAGTTTTATTAATTTTTGAATATAGTCTAAATTGCCAAAATTAACCATAGACTCTTCAAAACCCACCATACCCACTGGAATAATCGGTGATTTTGTTTGCAATGCCATATACATAAATCCCAATCCAAAGCGCTGTAATTGATAGCGTTTTCTAGTAGGTTTTGAAATACCACGAGCTCCTTCTGGAAATACAATCACTGCTTCATCTTTCTCCAACATTTTTATACAGTTTTCAGGATCACCTACCGTTCCGCCCCACTGCGAAAACAGAGAACTTATGAAAGGTACTTGCGGAACAAATCTTTCATACATACCCTTGGGGGCACGTGGCGAATGTGGATTCGTTACTAATGAATAACCTAACATAGTTGCATCTATCGGTAATTGACCACTATGATTAGGAATAATTAAACACCTGCCATTAGGTGGAATATTTTCTAATCCTTGTGCTTCTACTCTAAAATAATTTTCATAAAAAAATTTACCTACTCCTACAAATGGCTTTACTCCATTGATATTAAAACCCCATGGATCATAACCATAAGAGCCTACTTTATTGGGAAAACGCTCTAAAATTTGATTTGTTTCCTCCTTGTCCGGCTTGGTGATACTCTTTAAAATGTCTAATAGTGCCATAAATAACTTTATAAATAACAAGTGTAATATAAGTATTTATTTCAATACTCCTTTTAACGAGATATAAACAATTTAACAAAAAAATAGTTATTAATAAATACTACTTTTGTAAAGCGTCTATGAAATACAGATTTAATATACCAGCATTATTCCTTGCTGTGCTATTTTTAGTAGCCAGCAATGGCATTGCTGTATTTGAACATTTTTGTAGTTCTTCCAACTCTTATCAATTTTCTTTTTTTGATAAGATAGTTTGTAAAATGGAAAAACCGGCCGCTTCTTGCTGTGCTAAGAAAATTCAAGCAATTAAAAAAAATGACTGTTGCTCACATAGTCATTTTTTTTCTAAATTAAATGTGGAAGGTATTGCTTCTTCTGTTTTTTCAATTAAACATTTAGAAAAACAATTTGCTCCAATAATAGCATTTATTACAACCTATAAAATTATCCCTCATCTTACAGAAAATTATTATTCAGGCGTAGCGCCTCCTCAAAACAAATATATTGTTGCCTCGCAACTACAACCTCACCTTTCGGAGTTGCAGGTTTTTCTTTGTTAGTAGAAATATTGTATTCAAAACAATATTTTCTAATTTACAAATTTATTTATGAAAAAATATATTCAATGGTGTCTGTTGTTGACATTGTTTATCAGTGTAAACAATGCCATTTACGGACATGGAACACATACAATAAAAATCACCATCACAGACAAAAAAACACATGATTTGCTTTATGGAGCAAATGTGCAATGGCTAAATTCTTCTATTGGTGCAACCAGCGATGAAATGGGTATTGCTGAATTAGATTTAGTAGATATACTTCCTGCATTGGTAGAAATTAGTTACGTCGGCTATCAAACTGATACTATAAAAATTACGAAAGAAGCAGATTTGAAAATACAGTTAATCCCAATGGTTGCGCTGAATGAAGTACAAGTAAAGGCGAAACGACAAACTAGTTTTATTTCTTCAATGGACCCGATGAAGACAGAAAAATTAGAGGCTGGTGAATTGAAAAAAGCAGCCTGTTGTAATTTGTCCGAAAGCTTTCAAACCAATGCATCTGCGGAAGTAAATTTTAGCGATGCAGTAACGGGTGCCAAGGAAATCAGGCTATTAGGATTAAGTGGAATATACGTGCAAAATTTGCTGGAAGGAGTTCCATTTATGCGGGGGCTTACTTCTACTTTTGGGCTAGACCATGTTCCTGCTCCATGGATGAAATCAATTTCCATTTCAAAAGGAGTTCCTTCTGTAAAAAATAGTTATGAAGGCATTTCTGGCTCTATGAATGTAGATTTCAAAAGCACGTTTAATGATTCAGCTAAATTATATTTTGATATGTTTGGGAACCAACAAGCACGTATTGAAACCAACTTACTTATCCATCACAAAATTAAACCAACATTAGGTACTTCCTTAATGTTGAATGGGGCATTTATGCCAATGAAAGAAGATTTTAATCATGATGGTTTCTTAGATCAGCCACTTATTAAGCAATACAATTTATTGAATCGTTGGAATTACCATACTGACAAAATTGAAGGTGATTATATGATAAAAGTATTGAGTGAAAATAGAACTGCTGGGCAAATAAAAAGCAACGATGATTCCATTCCATTTTATAAAATAAATATAAAAACAAAACGAGTGGAAGCCTTTGCTAAAACAGGCTATATCATTAATAATAAAAGCAGTTTGGGTACTCAATTTTCAGGTGTTTATCATCAACAAAAATCACAATATGGAAATAAGGATTTTAATACGCAACAAGGTTCATTTACGGGAACATTTTTATATCAAACTACTTTGAAAAATGACTTCCATACTTTAGTTACCGGTGCTAATTTTGTTTATGATGATTTAAAAGAAGATTTAGATACTTTGCAAATTAAACATCGAGATGTTGTTCCAGGAATATTTGCAGAATATACATTTAATTGGAATAAAAAAATTGCTATTGTTGCCGGATTGCGAGGAGATTATCATTCCCGAATTGGATTTAAAATAAACCCGCGGATACACGCCAGATTTACTTTGGCAGAAAATACTACCTTAAGAATTGCAGCAGGTAGCGGTTTCAGAGCACCGAATGTTCTTTCAGAAAATCAGTCGTTATTGGCAAGTTCACGCAGAATCGTTTTTCAAGAAAATCCTGTGCAAGAATATGGTTGGAATTATGGAATTAGCTTAGTACAAAAATTCCATTTATTTAATCGGGAAGGTAGCTTCTCCGTAGATTTCTTCAGAACAGATTTTTTAAAACAGGCTATTATTGATATTGATGGAGCAAATAATACTGCCACTGTTTCTAATCTACATGGAAAATCTTTTTCCAATAGTTTATTGATAGAATTTAATTTCGAAGCACTAAAAGGCTTAGACATAAAAACTGCCTATCGCTTAGAAGATGTTCGTGCTACTTATCACGGTGTATTAATGCAAAAACCTTTACAAGCATTAAATAAAGGATTAGTGGCATTGAGTTATAGAACACCTAATCAACAATGGCAATTTGACGTAAACTTGAGTATAAATGGCAGACGCAGAATGTCGAATAGTTTTAGTGATTACAATGCAAAAATTTATTCGCCAAGGTATGTTTTATTGAATGCACAAATCTTAAAATATTTCAAGCATGCAGAAATTTTTATTGGCGCTGAAAACATGACGAATTACCGTCAAAAAAATCCTATATTAGGAGTACCAAATACCACTTATTTTGACACTTACCAAGTATATGCACCCATTACGGGAGCTAATTTCTACGGAGGATTTAGAGTGTTTATTCAATAATGTAAAAAATAAAAATTATTAATTAAAAATGAATAGTATGAGAAATTTAAAATCAATTGTAGTCGTTTTAATCCTATCTGTGGTTACGCTTATTGGATTTTCCTCTTGCAACAACGGACATTGCAAAAAAGAAAAAAGTTGCGACAAAAAAGAAGATTGCGACAAACAGCACAAAAAATGCCAAGACGATGAAAAATGCATGAATGCCAACAAAAAATCATGTGATAAAAAAGACAAGACGCCTTGCGATGCTGAAAATAAAAAGAAATGTTGCGCTTCAGAAGCAAACAAAACATCCGACAAAAAGTCCAATACATACGCTTGTCCGATGCACAAAGACGTAACTTCCGACAAAGCTGGCGATTGTCCGCAATGTGGCATGAAATTGGTAAAACAATAAGTAGTGCAAAACAGGGTAATGATTAATCATAAACAAAATTGAAACAAATGAAACATCTAATATTTATATGCTCCATGCTTTTAATTAGCATGACATCATTAAACACATTTGCTAAAGAACCTACCACAAAAGCATCTTTTAAAGTAAGTGGCAATTGCGAATCTTGTCAAAAAAGAATCGAAAAAGCAGCAAAAATTGACGGAGTGAAAAATGCCTCCTGGTCAGAAGCTACCAAATTATTAACGGTAACCTTTCATCCCTCAAAAGTTACCATTGATGAAATTCAACAAAGTGTAGCAAAATCAGGACATGATACTGAAAAATACAAAGCAAGCAAGGAAACCTATGACAACCTGCCCGACTGCTGCCAATACGATCGAAATAAATAATCATCATTTATGACAACAAAAGACTATCTAATTTTTTAGGTAGTCTTTTTATTTTAAATTAAGCGAAATAACGTATTTTGCATCAAAATAATAGACATGAAGTCATCCATTACGTTTTTTACAATCATTATAATGCTCTTTCTTTTCTCTGGAAATTCTTTTGCTAAAAAAGACAAAAAAAATGAAGCAAAAAAATCTACAGAAAAAACAACAGCAGATTCAGCAAGCATCGCAAAAAAAGATTCCACTGCAAATAAAAAAGATGCTAAAACAGCTTTTAAATCTATCAAAGAAGTAACAGATAAATGCAAAAAAAATGAAGGTCTTTTTAATATTTATCAAGATACCATTACCGGAAAAACGTATCTTGAAATTACGGAAGACAAGATTGGAAAAGAGTTTATATACTTTGCCTACATTATGGATGGCATAATAAATGCAGGTTATGCAAGAGGTGGGTATGAAAATAATTCCATTTTTAAGATTGAACGATATTTTGATAGAATCGATTTTAAATTACAAAATACCGATTATTATTTTGATAAAAATAATGCACTCAGTAAGGCCGAAAATGCCAATATTAACCAACCACTTTTTTATTCCGAAAAAATTGTAGCTATCTCTACAAATGACA
Organism: Bacteroidota bacterium; assembly: GCA_039797705.1. Taxonomy (GTDB): domain Bacteria; phylum Bacteroidota; class Bacteroidia; order Chitinophagales; family JADIYW01; genus JADJSS01. The sequence continues at coordinate 10,212 of JBDKHK010000122.1, read as the reverse complement.
GCACTAAAAAGAAAACTTATTTAATAGAATCAGATAATTTATTTTTAGGAGAAAATTTTACTCCTATTAAACGAGCAAATCCTATAGGAACAAAACCAGATGCTTTTTCTTTGGGTGCTTTAAATAGCAAAAAAACAAAATATCTTTCAATCAAAAATTACCCTCAAAACAGCGATGTTGCAGTAGAATATATTTATGACAATGCACTTCCATTGAACAGTGGAAACGAGGAAGTTACAGACGCCCGTTTTGTTTCTGTAAAAATGCAGCACAGCTTAATAGAAGTACCGCAAAATAATTATAAACCAAGATTGGACGACCCTCGTATTGGCTATTTTATTGAAAAAGTAAACGACCAAACTAGCACCAGTGCTACGCCATGGAAAGACCTCATCCATCGATGGAATTTAGAGAAAAAAAATCCAAATGATAAACTTTCAGAACCAGTAAAACCAATTGTTTGGTGGTTAGAAAAAACGACTCCAGTGGAGTTTAGACCGATTATTCAAAAAGCAGTTTTAGCATGGAATGAAGCATTTGAGCAAGCAGGATTTAAAAACGCTGTAGTATGTTACATACAACCCGATACCGCTAATTGGGAAGCCGAAGACATTCGATATAATACTATCAGATGGGTGTCTTCACCGCATCCACCGTATGGTGGATATGGACCAAGTTTTGTGAATCCACGAACTGGTGAAATTATTGGTGCAGATATTATGTTGGAATTTATTTACCTGACCAATCGTTTGCCATTAGAAAAATTATATGATGTAGCCGCTTTAGATAACATGCAACCAGAAATGAATCTTAGTAACGAAAACTGTTCTTACGGTGATGCCATGCATCAAAATATTTTATATGGAACACAATTGCTGAATGCCTTTGGATTTTCTGATATAGATAAAGATAAATTCATGAAACAAGCTTTGTTTGATTTGGTGTTGCATGAAGTGGGACATACGATGGGATTAAATCATAATTTTATTGCCTCTCAATTACATTCCCCTCAAGAAATGCAAGACTCTACTTTGGGTGCTACGGTAGGACTTACTGCGTCTGTAATGGATTATACCATTCCGAACATTTCTTCTGACAAGAAAAAACAAGGATTATTTTTTGATATAAAACCTGGTTTGTATGACAAGTGGGCGATTCAATATGGTTATTCTACCGCAACAACTGAAGTAGAAGAAAATAAGTTATTGCAAAAAATACTGGCTGAATCTGTGAAGAAAGAAAATCGATTTATGAACGATGCAGACGATATGCGCGCTGTGGGCAGAGGTATTGATCCGAGAGCTAATATCAGCGACATGTCTGATGATGCTATTGGTTATGCGGTAGAAAATATCAAACAAACAGAGGTAGCATTTTCTAAATTATTTTCAAAATACAGCACTCCCAATAAATCATATCATGAATTGCGAAATGCCTATATCGTTCTTTCTGGACATTATGCAAGAAGCTTGAATATTATTAGCCGATACATAGGGGGTATTTTTATAAATAGAAATTTTGTAGGACAAGACAGTAAAGATAAACCATTTACGCCAGTGCCACTTGCCGAGCAAAAAAGAGCAATGCAAATGTTATCGCAATATGCGTTTTCTAAAAATGCATTTAAAGCACCAAATGATATTTTTGCTTATTTGCAAATGCAACGTCGTGGTTATGATTTCAAAAGTGAAACAGAAGACCCAAAAATACACACCAGAATACTCAATGCACAAAAAGCAGTTTTGGATCAATTACTAAATAATACCGTTTTACAAAGAATTACGGATAGTAAATTATATGGTAATGAATACAATCTAAATGATGTGTTAAAAGATATAACGAATGGCATTTTTACTGAAGATTTAGGAAGCAACGTTTCTTCTATGCGACAAAATTTGCAAGAAGAATATGTGAGTCGATTATTGGGAATTATTGATGTAAAATCTGCGTATGCTTATGCATCAAAATCTGCTGCTTTTAGTGAAATAAAACGCATTTTAAACTGGATGAAAACAAGTGGTGGCAGCGATGCTTCTACTGCTGCACATAGGGCACATGTGGCATTTGTAATTAATAAGGCATTGGAAGAAAAGTAACACCTCTTTTCTTATGAATAGATGAGGCATTTAGTTGGTTGTCTAATTAACGCTACAACGTAAGATTTATTTTAATTTTCTATTTAAGAATAAAACCAACCATTCATTTTCAGTAAGTGGTTTTAGTTGCCGTATTTCTTCTAAGTATGATGCTGCATCTTCTTTGGTGAGGCTTAAAATTTTATTCATTACTTTATAAAAATTTTTATAATTAGAGGCGTAGTTTTCACTAATTTCTTTATTGGTATAAATGAATTTTTTAAACGCGTTTAAACAACTTTCCAAAACATCGTCAAATCCATTATTGGATAATGTAAGTTCGGCATACGTTTTTATTTGCAATACACGGCTGCTTAGTTTGTAAAATACATCTGTAAATTTAGATTGCACTAATAAGGTTAAAACATCTTCATATTTATGTTGAAAAAAATAGATGTGTGCCATATTGTAATTAAACACGTCTTCCCTATTTTCTTCAGGTAGATAATATTTATATTGATTGGCAAAATCAAAAGCAAAATCTATTTTATCTAGACGCAAACTAATCGTTATAATATTTTTGAAATGAGAGGGCAATAACAATCCATTTTCTTCAAATAAAATATTATTTTCTAAACTGAATAAATAAGCATCTAACAAATATCCGTAAAATATGGTATTGTTTTTATTAAGCTGACTTATACAAAAATTGTAATACATGTTTACAAGAGTCTTTAAATCTTCTTCTCCAATTTTTTCTGCTTCTGCTACCAGCATATTCCAAAATTTGACATATTCAGCAGCACTCTCCGTCACTAATAATGTATAACAATTTTGATATTGTTGATATAAAATACTATTGATAGGCAATAGTTCTAAATCTTTATTTAGATTAGTAATTGTTACACATTTTATTTTTAATTGCTCAATTTCATAAAATGTATTCAAGTAGCTGTTTAGGTTCGAATAATTTATTTTTCTAAGATTTGATAACAACTCTTGCTCAATAGTTAAGTATTCTAATTGATACAGATAATAATAAGAACTGCCCATATCTTTATTTAATAAAATCTCTTCCTTAAACAGATTTATCTGTTGGCTAAAATATTTACTCAGCTTGTGTTTTTGGTAATAACTGGATAAAATCAAATGCTGTTGGTTTTTATCACCTTCTATATTTTGTTGGATAATTATCCATTCGCATAGTTTAACGCCCTCATTCAATAATTTTTGCAGTTGCTTATCAGATATTTTGTTATCATACAAATGCTTTAAAATATACTCTCTACTTAATAAAGTCTCATCGGCATCATCTATAAAAAACCTAGAAAGATATTTGAATAATAAAAGTAAATTTTCCTCTTCATTCACTTGAATTATTTTCGACAGTTTCTGAATTTGTTTTTTATTAAATGTTAAAAGCAATTCAAAAAACTTAGATTTTCTCATACTATAGTATTTTTTTTTAGAAAGATAAATGTACTTTTACGATGATACAACTAATTATTACTTAAAAAGAATTAATATGAAAATCAAATTTACTTTATTCATTGCTTTAATTGCGTTTTTACAATTTGGATGTAAAAAAGACACTACAACAAATAGTTTTAAATTTATTTCTATATCAGGCAGAATAACACCTGGAAGTACCACGGGCGCCGTTTCATTTATATGGTCAGACAATAAAAATTCCAATTGGAATGTTGTTGTTCGCAATTCAAATGGTTCAGTAAGAAATAATGTGATAATCAAAAATAGAGAAAATACAGTTAGTGGCTTGGGATTAGATTCTACCTATGTTTTCGGAGTATCAGGAGCAACAGATTCATCACAAAATGGAAGCTTTAATGCTAGAATTGCAACTACTGGAGATGTGATGATAAATGACATCAAGCCTTAAAAATCGTTAAATCAGCTATAAAAAGGTGAGTAATTCTTAATGGAATGCTCACCTTTTTTTTTATAAAAAAAGACTAATGCTCATTTTTAGTAACTAATATACATTGTTGATTCTCAAGTAGTTATTGATTTTATTTTGATGTTTCTTTTCCAAATGGCACTTTCATTTTTGTACTAAAGCACCTAATTAGTAATTTTTTTCAATTTTAATATTATACAATATTGCATTACCAAAAAAACGTAATAAACAATATGGATGAAGTAAGAACATCTATCAATTTAAAAAACTTACCGCACAACCCGAAAAGCGTACAGAGTAGGGATAAAATAAAAAATGAAAAAAATGAAAACATCTGTAAAAAATCAAATTAGCAAATCAAAACTATGCATGGCCGTTTTTGTATTTGCTATCATTTCAATGCTTAGCATTGGATGCACTCCCACACCCACACCAACTCCTTGCAACACAAGCAACACCTTATTTCATCAGATTTTTACTAACGTTGCCACTGCGCCAGGTGATACGGATATAGTTACTTATGACAGTGAAGTACATGAATACTACTTTAAACTTTCTGCTAATAAAACCGTTTGTAGCATCGGCTATCAAAGTCATCCAACTTTGCCCACCTATTTGATTCAATTAAGAGATAGCACTACGCAAACAACACTATTTAGTTACACAGGCACTTTCTCCGCCTCAGCAACCAGTTATGTATCAGTACCAACTGTTGCCTTGACAGCAGGTCATATATATACAGTAAGAAGAATTGCCATAAGCTATGGAGGTCTATTTTCCAATATAGTTGGAAGAATCGCTAAAAAGAACGGCGCAATGAGTCTTCCATCATTTCCATATACCGTTGGCGTAATGTCTGTTATCGGATCTAACTTTTACCAAAATGCCGGAGCCGCTCCTAATTTTGGTATTCCATTCATAGATATTGTATTTCAATAACACAAAACCAACATACACTTAATCAGAATCATTCATAATCTCTTTAAAATATTAAAAATGAAAAATCAAAATTTAAGACTCGATAATCTAATCCACAGATTTATGAGTTTAACAGTGTGTAAGTCAAAAATGACCATTGCCATCATTGCATTTCTTACTATTATTTCTTTGAATAGTTGTAAAAAGGATAAAGATAAAGTGGATTACAGACCATCTGCAGCGGCATTTGAAGCCCTTCGCAAAGAAGCATTAGATAGCTTAAAACAAACTGCTACTTTTAAAGCAGAAGTAGGTATTCGATTTATTTCTAAAAATCGTGTAACATTAACTATTCCGCCAAATGCACTAACACTAGGTGGACTTCCTGTTACGGGCGATGTGAATTTAGAATACACAGAAATATTTGACCCTGGAAATATGGCAGCTACCAACAGACCTACTATGGGGATTTTGCCAGATGGCAAACAATCGCTTCTAAATTCTGGTGGGGAGTTCAATATTTTAGTAAAACAAAATGGAACATTATTAAATTTAGCAATACCGATTCCATTAGTCGTTCCTGTTAAACTAACAGACAGTACTGCACCCGATATGCAAATATTTAAAGGTAATATAGATACAAAAAATAATTTTGCCTGGACATTACAAGAACCAGACCTTGTAAAGCAGACTGGTATTGTAGTTAAACGTGATGCTAAAGATCCAATTACAAATGTAAATGAGTTAACCTATGAAACATTAGTGGGATATTTTGGATGGACAAATATTGACCGTTTTTACTCCGATCCAAGACCAAAAACTACTATGTTGGTGAGTGTACCAGATGGATACAATTATGATAATTGCGCATTGTATTTACACTATGACGGACAAGGAAGTTCATTGGCTCGATTAGATAGATATGATGAAGATAAAAAATTATTTACAGAACATTATGGACAAATTCCTATCGGATTAGCTTGTCATTTAATTTTTTGTACAGAAGAAGATGGCTTATGGAAATATGCTATCAAACCCATTACAATAAGTGCTGATACCGTATATTCTATTTCTACCGCTGAAATGCAAAAAGGAAAATTAAAAGAATATGTGGGACATGTGACTTTGTTAAAATAACTTTAGAAGTTATATATCAGATTCGTTTTTTATAATAAAGCGAGGTGTTTTGCTAAACACCTCGCTTTTTTTATATTAATAAACACACAGTCGTTTAAAAATAGAATTGGTAGGAATTTAAAATCTACTTATCTTTACGATATGCCAATCATCGATTCAAAATTAAAAGAAAAAATTCCTGCTGTATTCCGAAGTAAGTTTTTTCTATTGTTTTTTGGATATTTTATTTACCTATTATTCTTTACTCAAAATACAATTTTCTCGCAAGTAAAGCTAGCTATGCAATTACATACACTAAGTAATGAAGAAGAGCATTACACCAAAGAAATAGCCTCTGTAAAAAAAGAACAACAAGAAGTTTTTTCGGGAATTGATAAAATGGAAAAATATGCTCGTGAAAATTATTGGATGAAACACGATAGCGAAGATTTATATATTTTTGTGCCAGAAGAAAAATAAGATTTTATTTTAAATTCAGAAAATTTTCCATTTTTTCTCTTTAATTTTAATTGCTCATCTTCGTTTTTCATTATGAAATCACTCATCATATATTCTATTCCGGCGTTTTTTATTTTAATAGCGATAGAATTGATTATTGATAAAATAAAAAAGACAAATTATTACCGATTAAATGATACCATCAGCAATATCAATACAGGTATTGTGCAGCAGGTAACGGGTATTTTATTAAAAATAGTCAACATTGGTGTTTACATTTGGATTTATGAAAATTTCAGGTGGTTTACTGTTCCGCAAAAATGGTACACTTGGATTTTACTTTTATTGCTAGTAGATTTTTGCTATTACTGGTTTCATCGAATGTCGCATGAGATTAGTATTTTATGGGGTACGCATGTCGTGCATCATCAAAGTGAAGAATATAATTTATCGGTAGCACTGCGACAATCCGCTACACAAGTATTTGGGTCGTTTTGGTTTTATTTGCCATTGGCATTTATCGGATTCGATCCAATTTCATTTGTTATTGTTGCACAAATACAAACCTTATATCAATTTTGGATTCACACACGCTTGATCAATAAAATGCCGAGATGGTTTGAGTTTGTTTTCAATACGCCTTCTCATCACAGAGTTCATCATGGAGTAAATCCAAAATATATTGACAAAAATCATGGTGGAACTTTTATCATCTTTGATAGAATATTTGGTACTTTTCAAGAAGAGGAAGAAGAAGTTTTTTATGGCACTACCACTCCGTTGAATAGCTGGAATATTGCCGTAGCCAATTTTGACTATTACGGTTGGATAGGAAAGCAATTAAAACTTGTAAAAAGTGGAAAAGATTTTTTCTTTGTGCTTTTTAAAGCTCCCGGTTGGCGGCCTTCCTATGCTGGTGGAGTAGAAAAACCGAAAGAAGTAGATACTACTAGGAAATTATACGATGCAGACGTAAATCCGCATTTGCATACTTATATTATTGTGCAATTTGCCACACTGCTGGCTTTCGTATCTTATTTCTTATTTGGCATTGAATCATTTGACATATATCAAAAAATTGCAGGAATTTTGTTTATTATTGTTTCTACAATCACTATCGGAACTTTATTTGAAGGAAAGAAATGGTCGAGAATACTTGAGTTTATTAGGATTTTGGCAGCCATCCCTTTAATCTTCTTTTTGACTGGCGGTATTCACTAAGAAATTATTAACAAAATAAAAACATTGCGTTTCTTATCTTTGGTTTGCAATTTAGTGTAGCAATGCCGAAGCAACTTCTTGCCTTAATATCATTTTATTTCTTCTTCTTTGTTTTCAGTAATCACGCTGGAAAGCAAAGCAATCTTGCTTTTGCCTCTACGGTAAAGATAGATACCCTTCATACATCCACTAAAAATATAAAGGATTGCCTCCACCCCGAAGCAGTAGATTTTTTAGGTATTGATGTGGAAAAATTAAGCATAAAAGAAAAGACTTTTGGAAAACGCGATAATCTTCAAAAATTATTTCAAACTCTAAAATTGGATAAACATCAATATGCTCAATTTATAGAAGACGCTAAAGAATATTCTGACTTTTCTAATGCAACATCTATAAAAAAATATTTTACTATTACCAAAGAAACAGACAGTGCTTCCTTGTTACAATATCTTATATTAAAAGTATCTGATTATGAATATGTGATAGCCAATTGCACCGACACTTCTACTATTCTTTATAACCCAATAAAAAATGAAGAGGTTTTAGAACAAGCCTCTAAAAAATCTTCAAAACGAAAGCATACTAAAAAAACGGCTGCAGTAAAACCTGTTTATTTCCATCCTATTCAAGTTTCATTATTTGAAAAACAATTAGATACGACTAAAATAAAATTTGCAGCGGTGATTGAACAATCGCTTGCAAAAACATTTAAAGAACATCATATAGATACTAAAATAATTGAAACATTAAACAAAGCATATAATGGCAAATTTAATGTGAACAGTTTAAGAAAAGGTGATACCATTCAATTTATCTATAATCAATTGAGTATTAATGGGCGTTTTTTAGAAAATGGACATGTAGAAGCAATTTGCAGCAAGACTAAAAAGAAAGCATACTACGCTGTCGATTATTTTGTAGAAGAAGATAGCAGCTATCAATACACGGATGAAAAGGGAAATTATTTAAAAACAGCTTTCTTAAAATCTCCACTACAAAAAGGAGGACGCATTGCATCAAAATATAGTTTAAATCGTTTTCATCCTGTTTTGCAAATAGAAAAAGCACATTTAGGAACCGATTTTGCGGCTCCGCAAGGGTCACCAATTATTGCCACGGCAAGCGGTATCATTTCTGCTGCACAGTTTACCCAAAACAATGGCAATTATATAAAAATCCGTCACGACAAAGTGTATGAAACCCAATATTTACACATGTGTCGCTTTGCGAGAGGCATCCGAAATGGTACTCGTGTGCAACAAGGACAAGTAATTGGATATGTAGGCTGTACAGGTTTAGCAACTGGTCCACACGTGTGTTACCGCTTTTGGAAACGCGGTGCGCAAGTTGACCCATTGCGAGAAAAATTAAATGTTATCAAGCAAATCGCAAAATATCAATTACCTGAATTTGAAAGATACTTTTCTCAGAAAAAATTGGGTTTAAATAATATTCCATTTGTTTAATTAGATGGATGATTTGCCACTACCTTGTTTTTTACAGGGTTTAATGTTTTCAGATAAATATAAATAGCTTTTAAATCAATCGTATCCATGCCCGCATACATCGTCCATGGCATGATAGTTTGAAAATCTTTTGGAGATTTATATTCCGGTAGCTCTGTTAAATTCTGAAAAGATTTAAAGCGATGAACAAAAACATCTTCCGACCAATTTCCTATTCCTGTTTCTATATCTGGAGTAATATTAGAAGTAACAATTTTCTTATTACCGGCAATTTTAAATTCTCTTCCCCCGGCAAAATCCATTCCTGCTATAGGTGTGCCGTTTTTTACATTAGTATGACATTCTGAACAACCCGCAATATTTGTCAAATAGGCTCCATAAATAGGATTAATAGCTTTCTCAGGTTTCTTTGTAGGTTGCGCATTTTGAGGAATAGTATTGATGATTAAGTTCATCGGAAAGGCAGGCTTCGATTTGGGCACTTCATTTTTTATTGGCTTCAAGGTGCGCAGATAAGCAACAATTGCCTCTACATCTTCTTTGTCCATTTTGCTGTAATGTTGATAGGGCATTATCGGGAAAAGTGCATTATTATTATTATCTACACCGCAAGTAATGGCTCTTATAATTTCTCCATCTGTCCAGTTTCCTATATTTGCAGGTGTTATATTTTTAGCATAAAAATTCCCTGGCAACCCCATTTCTTTAGTAAAAGTTTCTCCGCCCATGCCTTCCGTTCCTGGCACTATCGGGCCAGAAAATTTTGACCAGTCTCTTTTAGAATGACAATCTATACAAACAGAAATATGATTCGCTATATACGCTCCTCTTTGTATCATTTCGGGAGTTGCACGTATGGAAATATTTTCAGGTTTATCTACCTTTGGTAAAACTAATTTTAAATAAACAACGCCTGCGGCTACTACAAACACCAACAAGAGTATTATAATTTTCAATACATTTTTCATTAGATGTAAAGTTTTGTATATCAAATATATACAATAACTTACACAAGTAAAATATTTTCATGAAATAAAAA
>JBDKHK010000121.1:0-3597 GCA_039797705.1 Bacteroidota bacterium | reverse complement strand
CACGTTCCCACGAGGAATAAGGATGGGCGAAATAAAATTCGGTTTCTAATTACTGGCTAATTTTTTCGTGATAAGCAAACTCAGAGCCGTTATCCGCCGTGATTGTTAGTACATTATTTGCTATGGGTTTCAGGGATGAAATAATAGAGGAAGAAACTAAATCGGCTTTCTTAGCGTTTACTTTACTCAAAATAGTTTTTTTACTCACCCGTTCAACTAACGTGACAATGGCCTGTTTGTGATTCTTGCCTATAATAGTATCTATTTCCCAGTCCCCTATTCGTCGTTTTTCATCGACAATCGCAGGTCGTGTATCAATAAAACGGCGATTTTTTATAGCGCCTTGTCTTTTAGGACTACCATACCGTTTTCTGTATTTTTTGCTTTGGTGGCGCAAGTGTTTATATAAATGACCACCCTTACGTTTGTCCTTAAGTATATATTGGTATAAGTATATATTGGTAAATGCATTCATGGCTTACGAAAAACAGATTATGCCGTTTTGCATAACCACTAATTTGTTCAGGACTCCATTCAATTTGAAGTTTTTCGTCAATGAATCTTTCAACCGTTTTGGTTAACTTAATATGTTTTGGTTTATTTTTTTGTCTTTCATCCGCGTAAGTTTGAGCATAATGTGATTTATATTGCCAACAACCCCATTGAGTACGCATAAGCTGCGTATTACGCTTAAATTCCCGGCTAATTGTTGATTTATGGACATCTATTTCTTTAGCAATCTCAGTTTGATTGTAACCTGCTTTCCATAGCCCATAAATTTGACATCGTTTCCTGAAATCAAGTTGTTTATAACCCATGCTGCAACCTTTTATTATTCTAAACAAACAATATTTTATTATAATTTTATTGTCTATTATTTGTACAAAAGTTGCTCTTACAAGTTGAATTCAAGATTAACGAGAAACTTTGAGACTAAATTGACATCTATCCAGACTTTCTTTTGGTTGTTCATCTCCGCAAGCATATAAACCACTATTATAAATTCCGTTCCAATTTTTTTTATCTTCTGTAATCGATGAAGAATTTATTTCATTAACCCTTTTGTTTGTAGCGGCCAAAGAAAAATACGTTGATTTACTATTTTTATAAATACACCTTAATGCTGAATTATCCTCATTTAAGTGTGCTTGATAATACATGCTTCCAAGAATTTCTGTCGCTTTAGCACTATCATTATAGAATTTTTTATTTTGATTATTATCATCTTTGTAGTGCCAAAACGGACGCTCCCCTTCTAAAAGTGGAAAACGCATGGGTTGTTTTGCATCAATTTTACTATTGACCTCTGTGATATTAGGACAAGTATGCCCCGATACAGCTTGCATAATAGTCGTAAAAAACAAACTCCATGTAGAATAATTAAATAATTTCATAAGCAATCTCCTTTTAAATAATAATATAAAACATGAATAATTGCTAATTTTAATATTAGAAAAAGCATCTATCCGTAAAGCTAATATGTAAATTTTTAATTGTGTGTTAATATTTTTTAATATAAAAATTTTAATGAAAAAAGAGATGATTTTCTATGCTGCTTAATTCTCAAAATCTACGGTATATGCTTGATATTTGTAATGATATATTTGAATTTGAGAAAGCTAATAAAATACCGTCAAGACTACCGCGATTATTAAATCTTATTCTACTCCAATTACCAAAATTATATTGGAATCTACTGAACAACATACCATCACAGACTATCTTACCAAACTATTTACCGGATGTTTATATCAACACAATAAAAAAACTTCTTAAAAAATCAAAAAAAGCAGTTGATATATTAAATATAAAATTAAATAAAGCGCACCACGAGCAAAGGATTAAATTAGAATTTGAGTTTCTATCCAAAATACATCCTATTATGGAAGCCTTTTCTAAATGTGCCCGTTACAACCCAAATTATATAACCTGTGAAGTAGGACGGGTAATTTTTAGCATATTATGTGCAGAAAATTTTTCTGATAAGCACAATGTTATTAGTAGAACATTGCTAGAAGCACTAGAAAGAAAAATACATTTTAATAACATACCTGCTAAATTAAGCTGGTATCTCTTTTACATTGTAGGACATGGTTATCTAACATTATCTGATTTTTCAACTGCAATTAAGTATTTTGATAAAGTAATTAGTTATGAGCCAGAATACTGGGAAGCGTATTTTGCTCGCGGAATCGCTTATACTCAAAAAGCATGGGATATTGGTAGGGGTGGCGCTGATAATGGTATGTATGCTGAAGCATTAAGTAATTTTCAACATCTTATTGATAACGAGAATCATGTTCCACCCCATATCTTAGAAAAAACGTATCAGGCATATGGATATGCTAGACATGCATGGTACGGCGGAAATCCTGAAGCTAGTTTGTCTAAGTGCAATTTTATTCGTAAACAGTTAGGGTTAACACCTGTAAAAAAACTATTTTTCAAAAATAGTCTACAAATGGAAGCATGGTTTCTTACGTTACTAAAACCTTACCATAGGTTTGTTGGGTTTGTTTTTGAAGAAACTTCAGCCCATAACAATAAGGATGAATTAACCAAAGAAAATGATCATTTAGTAATACCTCGAAATCTTGCAGTGTGTCATTGGCTGGAGCGGTTATCTTTTTTTTCTCCGCAACGACAACAGCTCCAATGTCCTTCGTTACCCTACTCTTCTGGACAGGTAAGTCCTCCTTTTTTGTTAGGCTTAAGCTTGAGTCGATAATTATTGTTAAAGGATGTGTAAAATAAATTTCAGTCTAAAATAATAGAGAAATGATTTCCTAATTGCTGATGGAAATTTACGTTTAAATTCTCAACTAATAATTGATTTATAGACCACCTATTTCTTTAGCGATAAATTAGTAAATACTAGCGCTGAGCACCCTTTATGATCTGACATCCCCGAGGTTGCATCTTTGCGTTCCATATTTCTAATTTCAAAGTATGCTAGTGTTGCAGTTGAATGTTTCTTCGCATATTCATATTCATATTCATTTTCATCTGGTTTTGGAATAAGCGTCAGGTCTAACGCAGCGCTAGAGGTTTCAGCCTGAAATTTTGAAAACTCGAAGGTATTCCATTTGTCTGCTACTTCGGGCTTTGGAAGCTGTATATCTGTCATTGGCAAATTGGCTGTTAGCTTCTCCGCGGGTCCTTTGGGACCCCCCTTCTTAGTGATGTAGGTTCCAGCAAACCAGGAGCCAGGGGGTTCTGTTAAATCAAGAATGTTAGTGAGTTGTTTATCTATTTCTAAAAAATTAGATTCTGTTCCTTCTTTGCGTCGACCTTCAGCTGTGTGGGTTTCATTACGCACATTGCGGAAATGTTTTTCAGTAAACTCAAAAGCGGCGTATTCTGGATGAGCTGAGCTTAGCTTTCGGTTCCAAGTATCATAAGGATATTGCAAGTTGGTGTCGCCACAGATTATTTGAAACAGTGGTTCCAGGTTGGCACCGTTGTCTGGAGCTTGCTCATACGATGAGACATGGAGAGCACGAAGTGCGGTCGAAGAGCCCGCGATAGGCGTGCGTTGACGGGCGAAGCAGGAAACGCATCACGCCGTCAAGTCATGGTGGTAGCCACTGCACGCAG
>JBDKHK010000120.1:0-26982 GCA_039797705.1 Bacteroidota bacterium | reverse complement strand
TGAATACATCCGTTATACAGTTGACATTGTAAAAGAAAACCTAACTGCCTACCACCTTACGGATGGTTATGTTGCACAAAATGATTTTAAAAAACAATTTCAATATTATATAATCTTTTTTGCTTTGGTTATTTTAATTACCTCTCTTATCAAGGGGCTTTTAATGTTTTTTATGCGGCAAACAATCATAGTGATGTCTCGAAAGGTAGAATATGACCAAAAGAATGAACTATATACACATTACCAACAACTCAATACTTCTTTTTACAAACGCAATAATACCGGAGATTTAATGAGCCGCATTAGCGAAGATGTATCGCGGGTACGCATGTACATCGGCCCTGCTGTCATGTATCTCATCAATACAATAACATTGTTTTTTTTAGTAATTTATGTAATGTTTAATATCAATGCTTATTTAAGCTTTTTGGTATTACTTCCATTGCCCGTTTTAGTATATGCTATCTATAAAGTAAGTGACATTATCAATAAAAAAAGTGAACAAATTTCTATCGCACTTTCTGGCTTAACAACACGCGCACAAGAGGTATTTTCGGGCATTAGAGTGATACAATCATTCGCTATCAACCAACAAATACAAAAAGAATTTTATGACGCCAGTAAAGATTATAAAGACAAAAATATTTCATTAGCAAAGGTAGATTCTTTCTTTGCACCATTGATGTTGTTACTCATTGGCATTAGCACACTTTTGGTGATTTATATTGGTGGAATAGAAGTAAGTAAAGGCAGTTTTACCACGGGAAATATAGCAGAATTCATCTATTACATCAATATGCTTACGTGGCCAGTTGCCTCTTTAGGGTGGTGCGTTTCGCTTATTCAACGAGCAGAGGCTTCCCAAAAAAGAATCAATCATTTTTTAGAAGATAAAAATGAAATTATCAATCAGCCAACTGCCCCCATTGAGCATATCAATCAAATAGAATTTAAGCACGTTACGTTTGTGTATCCAGATACCGGAATTCAGGCTTTAACAGATATTTCTTTTCACATCAATAAAGGAGAAAAAATTGCTATCGTTGGGAAAACCGGTAGCGGAAAATCTACCATTGCAGAATTATTATTGAGAACGTATGATATTGAACAAGGTAAAATCTGTATTAATGATTACAATTTAAAGGATATAGATTTAATTGATTTTAGGCAAAAAACAGGCTACACCCCACAAGAGGTTTTTTTATTTTCTGATACCGTTCAAAACAATATTTTATTTGGCAGCGAATCAACTAAAGATAAAGAAAAAGTGGAAAAATACGCCACCATTACGCATGTTCATAATGACATCCTGCAATTGCCAAAACAATATGAAACCATCGTAGGCGAGCGTGGCATCATGTTGTCGGGCGGACAAAAACAACGTATTTCTATCGCTCGCTCTTTGATAAAAGAACCGGAATTAGTGGTATTGGACGACTGTCTTTCTGCGGTAGATGCCAAAACAGAGAAAATTATTTTAGACAATCTGCATCAGAACTTACAGAACAAAACTGTTATTTTTATTACACACAGGATATTTGCTGCCATGAGTTTTGATAAAATCATTGTCTTAAATGACGGTAAAATTGCAGAGCAAGGCAATCATACTACATTAATAAAAAAGAAAGGTATTTATTTTGATTTATATCAACTTCAACAAACAACAGAGACAAACGAAGTTTAGGTTATTAACATCAAAATAAAAATGTTAACTACTTAATTTTCTAACGTGTATTTTTTGAAATATTATTGTGAAATAAAAATTCTGAAAAGTGGAGAACGAAAAAAATTTTGACAAGAATGGAGTGTACTCCAAACGCGTGAGAGCGGGCAAACGCAGAACGTACTTCTTTGATGTACGCTCTACCCGTGGTAATGATTATTATTTAACCATTACAGAAAGTAAAAAACGAGAAGACGAATCGTATGAACGACACAAAATTTTCATTTACAAAGAAGATTTTGTAAAATTTGTAAATGCGATGCAAGAAACAGTAGATTACATCAAAACGGATTTATTGCCAGATTATGATTTTGACGCTCATAATCATGACTATGAGGATGAAAACAATTTCTCCAATGGCGGCAACAACTCCACTGAAGAGGAGAAAAAAGTAGAAAGCAAACCATCTTCTACCAATTTCACTCCTCCTGCATCTGAGGATGTAGAGAAATGGGATTAAGCATCAAAAAAATTATTGCAACAGCAATCAATAGAGTAGGCTGCCGAATGGCAGCCTACTCTATTGATATTCATTTCTATTATTTCTGCGATAAAATTTTACTTTATTTTGCTTCCTTTTTACAAATCTTTCTAAAGTATCAACCACAGAAATTTCATTAAAGATGAAAATCTATTTATGTAATTAAATAATATTACTCCACTAAAATGAATTTAAACTATTTTGAATATTTAATACAAACTAGATTAAAGATTTTTTAGGTAGGTTTGTCAGAATACGTTAATTTTGAGCAATGGAAATCGCCAATGCAAAATTGATATTAGATATACTCCAGCAAGAGTCATCGACTTTCAATGATTTTCGCACCATTGAATTGGCAGAATTTATCAATGAATATCCCGAACATAGTCATACTATCATTTCCAGCTTAGAGCCACATCGTGCCGTAAAAACACTTAAATTCTTAGATTTAAAACTTCAAAAAAAATTAATTCACACCTTGCCCTCTAACAAAGTAGCTGAATTAATGCAAAATATGCATTTCGACGACCGAACTGCTTTATTAAGTGAACTTACCAGTGAATCTGTAAAAAAATTAGTTTTGTTTTTACCGCATGACGATCGTGTTGAAACGCTTGCACTACTCGGATACCCAGAAGACAGTGTAGGCCGCTTAATGAATCCCGATTATATTGAAGTTAAAGAACATTACACGATACAAGAGATTTTAAATAAAATTCGGAAATACGGAAGAACTATTGAAAACATCAACTTTATTTATATTGTAGATGAAAATGAAAAATTGATTGACGACATCAACTTAAAAGAAATATTAATAGCTTCTCCCGAAACTATCATCGGCAGTATTATGGATAGAAAATATCTTGCCTTGCATGTAAATGATGATCAGGAAACGGCTACTTCTATTTTTAGAAAAAACAATCGTGCTGTTTTGCCAGTAATCGATGATGGAGGAATTTTATTAGGTATTGTTACAATAGATGACATTCTACGGGTAGAAAGTGAAGAAGCCACAGAAGACATTCAAAAAATTGGTGGTACAGAGGCTTTGGACGAACCCTATATGAATACGCCATTATTTGAATTAATCAAAAAGCGAGCAGGTTGGTTGGTTATTTTATTTTTGGGCGAAATGCTTACTGCCACTGCCATGGGATTTTTTGAAGACGAAATCAGCAGAGCGGTAGTTTTGGCGTTATTTATTCCATTAATTATTTCGAGTGGTGGAAATTCTGGTTCGCAAGCTTCTACTTTAATCATTCGTGCTATGGCATTGGGTGAAATCAACTTCAAAGACTGGTGGAGAGTGATGCGTAGAGAAATATTATCTGGATTAGCCTTGGGTAGCATTTTAGGACTTATAGGATTTTTGCGTATTGCTATTTGGTCACAGTTCACTCCTATTTATGGTCCGCATTGGTTATTATTAGGAATTACAGTAGCCATCACCTTATTAGGAGTGGTTTTATGGGGAACACTATCTGGTTCTATGTTACCGCTACTACTAAAAAAAATGGGAGCAGACCCTGCTACTTCATCGGCTCCCTTCGTTGCCACCATGGTAGATGTGACTGGATTGGTCATTTATTTTTTGGTAGCTTCTTTACTATTAAGAGGAACACTGCTGTGATTTATAAAAAACACCCAAATATTAGTAATTATTTTTTTGATTTCAAATTACTTTTTTGATGTATCTTTATATAATAAATATTGATTACACTAAAAATAATACTATGAAAAAATTAATCTTAATCCCAATTGTCATGTTAGCCTTTTCTTGTAAAAAAGGAGAAGAAGGCACTTCTGTAAAACAAACACTTACATCACATACATGGAAATCTACTGCTTTAACGACGGATGGAACTATTAGGGACAAATGGTGTTGGTTAAACAGTTTATACAACTACACAGAAGATGGAAAATTATTTTATACACAAGGAGATAATCACGGAGCATGCAGCGGCTCTACTATTGGTGCAATTAGTACTTATAAATGGAAGTTATCCTCTGATAATAAGTGGATAATTACTCAAAAAGGATTAGCACCTCCATCTGAATCCGATTCGTTTCAAATAGTTAGCATTGATGAAACGACCTTAAAAACAAAAAGAGTTGTAAATAAAGACACCCCTCCGGGAAACACTTGGGAAGAAACTTTTACAGCAGTTCCTTAGTTTTGCAGTTTCTGTATTGCTAAATGTCATAAGGCAGACTAAATAATTTGACAACATAATTATTCATTAAAAATAAAATCAAAATGAGAAAATTGATTTTGTTCATCACAATTTTGCTTTTTAGCGTTTCGTTATTTTTAGGATGTACAAATGCCGACAAATCGAAATCTGACTCAGCGGTTGACAATACAGAAACCTCAAAGAAAGAAGTAGATAGTGCCTTTAAAAGGATGTGGCAGAATGTTACTTTAACAAATTTTGCTAACTACATGAAAACTGATGTTGCAGATAACTTTTTTGCAATTGATGCAGATGGAATAACGGCAAATATGGAAGAAACACTTGCTGACACAACACGACTGAAAATGTTAGAAGCATTGCAGTTTAAATTTTTTGACCAAAAGATAAAAGTATTTGACAATGTTGCTATTATAAACGGGAGGGTTCAGGCGTTTTCAAATGAAAAATATGCTGCAGAAATCCTATACACAGCAGTTTTTGTCAAACTAAATGGAATTTGGAAATATAAAAATTGGCAAGGGACTTGGTCAAAAGATTCACCACCACCACCAACTTTTACACCAGCAAAGAAATAAAAAGGTGAAATTATTAAAGTCACTGATTAAAAATACGGCATACAGATTACATATTTTCAAAAGCTGTGCCTTCGCAAATACGCCAGACGTTCAGTGAAACACTTTTATGATTCATTACACACAAACATAACTTTTTAGTACTCTATGATTTTGTATCTTTGCACTTCAAAATATTTTTGATTTATTTTTATTATAAAAACAATACAAAAACATGGGATTACAGTGTGGAATAGTAGGACTACCAAATGTTGGAAAATCTACTTTATTTAATGCCGTTTCAAATAATGCAAAGGCACAAGCCAGCAATTACAGATTTTGCACCATAGAACCAAATGTAGGACTGGTAGATGTTCCAGACCAACGCTTAAATACGTTAGCAGAAATTGTACAACCCAATCGTATTGTACCTACAACCATAGAGTTTGTGGACATTGCAGGATTGGTAAAAGGTGCTTCCAAAGGAGAAGGATTGGGAAATAAATTTTTGGCAAATATCCGAGAAGTAGATGCCATTATCCATGTGATTCGTTGCTTTGAAGATGACAATATTTTGCGGGAAGAAGGTGCAATAAATCCAAGTAATGATAGAGATATCATTGACACTGAATTACAATTGAAAGATTTAGAAAGTGTAGAAAAGAAAACTTCTAAAATACAAAAACAAGCAAAAGTAAGTGGTGATCCAAAAGCAAAACACGAATATGATATATTGATGCAATGCCAAAATCATTTAAGTAATGGAAAAAATATTCGTTCTTTAAATTTTTCTAAAGAAGATAGATTGATTTTTGCAGACTTATGTTTCTTAACAGACAAACCCGTTTTATATGTTGCCAATGTTGATGAAGCATCCATATTAACAGGAAATAAATTTTCAGAAGCATTAAAAAAAATGGCTGAATCAGAAGGCGCACAAGTAATTGTATTAAGCAATTCTGTAGAAGCAGAAATTTCAGAAATGGAAGAAGAAGACAAAGCTTTGTTCCAATCGGAATATGGCTTAACAGAACCAGGTTTAAACCGTTTAATTCGTTCTGCTTATAATTTATTAAAATTGCAAACTTATTTCACAGCTGGCGTTCAAGAAGTGCGTGCATGGACTATCCATGAAGGGTGGAAAGCCCCACAAGCAGCAAGTGTTATCCATACTGATTTTGAAAAAGGCTTTATCAAAGCGGAAGTAATTGCTTATGATGATTACGTGCAATATAAATCAGAAGCTGCTTGCAGAGAAAATGGAAAACTTCGAATTGAAGGCAAAGAATATATCGTAAAAGACGGCGATGTAATGCATTTTAGGTTTAATGTATAAACAGACATGCTTTATTGTACAAAAGTAGAATCTGAAAGTGTCAACAAAAATGCTTTTAAGTCTTCTTTTTCTTGCGATGTTAGATTTAATCCATGATATCCAAATAACTCCATACGCTTACTGGCTTCTTCAATCATAATAGGCTCTAAGGTTGGGGATGATTTGGGACCTGTATTATAAAAATCTATTACTTCATCTAAAGTAGCAAAACGACCATCGTGCATATATGGCGCAGAGAAAGCCAAATTACGAAGTGTTGGAATTTTAAATCTGCCATAATCATTTATATTTTTAGTAAATTCTCCTAATCCAAAATCTGCAAAATCATAAACAGAAGTTACAGCATCCAAGCCATTATTAGCAAAAGTTCTATCGGGTGAAATAAAAACTTCGGAAGCAGTGGTACTGTGACAATGAAAACAATCACCTTTTTCCGTTTTAAAAATTTCCATTCCTCGATATTCTGAAGGCGAGAGATCCAACTCTTCTCTTATAAATTTATCAAATTTAGAATTAAACGAAATCAATGTTTTTTCAAATTGCTCCAATGCTCTTCCTATTAGTGCTGCTTTAATTTTTTTTGTTCCAAATGCATTCCAAAACATCGTTACATATTCAGGATGCTGCTGCAATCTTTGCTCTGCTTCGGATAAGGTAAAATGCATTTCTAAGGTATCTTGAATGGGGAATAACGCCTGCGCTTTCAATCCCTCTGCTCTCCCATCCCAAAAGAAACGATTTTTCTGCCAAGCTAAATTTATCAATGCCATTGACTGTCGCTTTCCAGGCAATCCATCTATTCCTATACTTTTTATTCTGGAATCCGAAAAACTATTAGCTTGTATATGACAGCCTGCGCAAGCCAAAGAAGAATCTCTTGAAAGAATAGGATCGAAAAATAGTTTTTTTCCCAATGCCACTCCTTCTACCGTCATTGGATTATCTGCTTCCACAGGCATTGGACGAAAATTACGAATAGATGGTAAAGTATATGGCGTTGTTTTAGGTGGAATTTCGTTAAATGTATCTTTCTTACAAGCATAAAATATAGAAGATGACATTAACATCATCCATAAAAAAAATACTATATATTTTTTTATGCTCACTCCTTATTTATTGGTTAATAGTTATACCATTTATAAGACTATTTTTAATAGCAATTGCATCTGCAATTTGGTATGCTTCGCTGTGGTTGCTAAAATGTGCTATTTCAAAAACATCCTTATCTAATACAAATAATTTTTGTAAATCTATTGTTATTTGAATGGTATTTGTATGCCTGAAAATTTCATTTGTTACAGGAATTTTGGTGTATAAAGTATCTGCACCTAAATGCATAGAAAACGGCATAGAAGGGAGCTGGTCTATTGTAGATGAGTTATCTATTTTGCCTTCTAAAACTATGAATCTATATTTCAGCATATCCCAATATAAACTATTCTCTACACTCAACGGATGCGATGCTGGATAAGAATTGGGTTGTGTGTTATTTGTTTTTTTATCCAAACCTAAAAAAAATCTAAATGAAGTATAATTTCCATTAGGTGCGTTAAAACTAAAACTATTATTGTCATTTTTTAATAAAAAAATATCTTTTACTCGTTTTGCTTTTCCTTTGGTGTCTATATATTCAAAATTAGAAAACAAGATTTTATATTCATTACTGTCAATCGAATATGCTCTGCCAATATCTGTTTTTCCGGAGAAATTTTTCACTTTAAAAATTACTTGTACTGTTGTTTCTTTTTTACAAGAAACTAATGACATTGATATAAATAAAAAAAGCGGAAGGAATATCGTTTTCATACTTCAAAAATAAGGATAAAAGCTATTTAAAGTATAACAAAATATAAGCATTACAGGTTTCAATATTTTGTACCAACTGGGATTTTATCTGTTTCAATGGGTAAAATATTCATTGATTACTATTTTTTACAAACAAAAAAGGCAGCCATAAATGGCTGCCTTCATTAATTTCTATAAATTATTTTTATATAGATAAAGTACTTAATACATCGTTCATGGTACGAACTGCGTCTGCACTTTTACTAAATGCTAATTGCTCTTCTGCGTTCAATTTATATTCGATGATTTTTTCCCAGCCTGTTTTGCCAATTACTACTGGCACTCCTAAGCAAATATCTGACTGACCGTATTCTCCTTCCAAATAAACACTGGAAGTGACAACACGTTTTTCGTCGCGTAAAACAGATTCTACCAATTCCATACCTGCTGCGCCTGGTGCATACCATGCAGAAGTACCGATTAATTTGGTTAAAGTTGCACCGCCTACCATGGTATCGGCAGCTACTTTTTGTAAAGTTTCTGCATCTAATAAATCAGTAACAGGAGTAGAACCTAAAGTTGCTAAACGTGTTAAAGGAATCATTGTTGTATCACCATGACCACCAATTACATCCGCATTTAACTGTGATGGAGAGCAACCGATAGCTTGTGATAAATAATATCTAAAACGGCTACTATCTAAAGCGCCACCCATTCCAATAATTCTATTTTTAGCAATACCGGTAGATTTTAATGCCAAATAAGTCATTGTATCCATTGGGTTGGAAATGATAATAAAAATGGTATTGGGCGAGTATTTTAAGATGTTTTCGGCTACGCCTTTTACGATTCCAGCGTTTACTCCAATTAATTCTTCACGAGTCATACCTGGTTTGCGTGGTAATCCTGAAGTAATTATGACTACATCACTGTTTGCTGTTTTGGTGTAATCATTGGTAGAGCCTGTAATTTTAGTATCAAAGCCTAACAATGCTGCTGTTTGCATCATATCCATGGCTTTGCCTTCGGCTACGCCCTCTTTGATGTCTAATAAAACCACTTCATGGCATAATTCTTTGCGTGCAATATTATCGGCAACGGTTGCGCCTACTGCTCCTGCACCTACAACGGTAACTTTCATTTTACAATATTTTAGATTAAAAAAATTAAAAATCGGGACTAATATAGAAATAAGTAATGAGTAAGAAGTAGTAAGTAATAAGAATTTTAGGTTATATATTCTAAGTGTAAAAGAATTATTTTCTTTAAAACTTAAAAGCCAAGCCAATTTTTGCATAAGAGCCTTCGCAATAACCTGCCTCTAAATTTGCCCCAATATGCTCTACAAAATAATACGTCATACCAATACCGGAACCTACAATAGCACCGCCTTTTACTTTATTGTATTCTGGCAAAGTACTTTGTTTACTTTTTAATCTAAAACCACCACCCAGTGAAAGCGGAATATATACGTCAAATTTACTAGCGTCTAATTTGGTATTTCCTTTTTCAGAAATTAATTGGTATAAATGAAAGGCACCTCTTACACCGATACCAAAACTTCTATATTTTAAATTAAACAAAACGCTGCTACTATCTTTCGAATAAGAACGCCCAGAAAAGGTAAACCAGCCACCAATGCTAAAATATGGACTTGCCGCATAATCCATATTCAAGGTAACTCCTGGTATAAATCCGAATTTTTCAAATTTTCCTTTTACTACATTGTATGATTTTAATTCATACGTAGGTATAAAACTATGATGTCCTAAATTAGTCGTTATTGTTGCGTGAAAATCTCCTTTTTCTACAGCTTTCACTTCAGAAAATATCGTGATTGCAATTAATACGAACGTTATTTTTATTAAATGTTTCATATTGTTTGTTTTTATCTTTAGGGGAGTAAAATTATTAAATATTTCCGTGGAATTTACGAATAAACCACTCTGCCGACAATAATAATAAAATAATAAAAAACAGCCATTTCATATCTATGAGCGGTTTGGTGCTAAAGGTTTCATATAGAATGGATTTCATAGTAGGTATTTTTTCTATATCATTTGCCACCTGTTGCATTTGTGCTGGATAATACATTTTACCTCCACTTTGATTGGCTAAAGTTTGTAACAATGGATGATTTGCCTGCGTGTTTAAGGTTTCAATCATAATGGGACGAACAGAAAAATTACATACTGCTGTATTTGATTTTCCTTTATAGTCTGCTTTTGCATGGACGGTATAATTTCCTGCTGGTAAAATCCCAACATTTAAGGTATAAGCTTTCGATATTTTATCAAATGTATATGGATATTCTTTGCCGTTTTCATCTTTTATCTTACAGCTTGCATCTACATCATTCACTAATTCATAGCTTTCGTTATACAATTCGGCATCTATTTGAATTTGTTCATTGGAGTAAAAAATATTTTTAGGTGTGTGTACTCTAAATCTTCTCTTATCGCCTTTTACCGTTAAGTATTGAATTATTTTATTAATTACCTCATCTGTTGCTTCAAACTTTTTAGTTTGTGCATATTCGTTTAATCTCCAACGCCATATTCCTTCTCCACCAATGACGCCTAATTTAGAACCATTTATTTCTTGAAATAGAATTAGTGGATTTTCTGTTTTAATATTTCCAATTTGTTGTTTGAATAAAACATCAGCAGTGGTTCCCGTTTGATATTTCCCGAATGGAGCAAGCAGTGGTGGCAACGTTGGAATTATTTTTAAACTTTGATCCGATAAAGTAAATTTTGAAAACGATGATTGATATATTGGATATACATCATTTCCATTCATCGAAGAGTTATTGATTTGTATTAATTTTTGCAAAATATTAAACTGAGCAATATTCGTATTTGCCGATAATATCCATAAAATCGGTACATTCGAATCAACTATATTTTGAATAAAATTAAATTTTGTAGCAGCTCCCACAGAAGGCAATCCATGTAAAATAATCAAACTGACCTCTTTATAATTACCTGAATAGTATTTTATATCAGCTTCTTCAAATTGATAATTTTTATTTTGTTCTATTGCATTTTTAAATGCTTTCACATCGGGATGAGGAGCATCATATAACATCAATATTTTTTGTCTTCCATCCAGCACTTCTACATAAGCTATATCCAGATTGTTTTCTTTTATAGTTTCTCCATTCATCAGCTTCAATTGAATACGATATGGCTGAACGCCTGGTTTTACGGCATCTCCGATAGCATCTGTTTGAAAAACAAAATGGTCTTCAGTGATATTGATAACTTTATTTAAAATAGATTTTCCATCTGGTGTGGTCACTTCCAATACCGTATTTTGTCCTTGCAAATGATTGGCTTCTATTTGAATATTCATTGTAAACTGATCGCCGAGATATACAATTTCAGGATAGCGAACATTTTTTATAAAGGCATCTTTTTTCAGCGTTGTATCGCCCAATGCTATCGTATAAAAAGGAACAGATAGTATATTTTTATTGTATAAAGGTGAATTCCCTTTATTAAAAATCCCATCACTCGCCAAAACAACTGCACCGATATTACTCGCTCCATGTCTTGCAAATAATTCATCGATTGCATTAGAAATATCAGTTTCCTGTTCGGCGTAATTGGGTTTTGAAAAATCTTTTAAATCGTCTCCAAAATTATACGATACTAATTCGTATTTATTTTTAATAGTATTTTGCAATTGCTCTAACTGTTTGGCGTATTCATCTTTAGAAATTTTACCAAAAGAAGTATTTAAAGAGGCCGTATTATCTTGCAACAATAACACGATTGGCTTTTCTACTTCGGTATGTTTTGTTTTAATGAGTAATGACAATAATAAAAAAGCAATCAAGGAAGTAGATAAAAATCTAAGGGTGGCTAATCCGTATTTCCAGCCTTTATGTTCATTTTCTGTAAAAATAAATTGCTTTTTCCCGTATAATAAATAGGCAAACGCAATACCTGTTGCTATACAAAATAGCAAGAACCACCACGGATATGACAAGATAAAAGACATTTGTTGTTAAAGTCGTAAATCATAAGTTATGATTGATATCCTACATGAACGACGGAATACAAGTATCTTGATTTTTTAGGAATAATACAAATAGAATGAGGTATTTTGATAAAAGAAAACTTTATTTATTATTTATTTGCAACTAAGAAAATAATAAATTCATAAAATATCCCATCTCTGCAAATCAATCAATACCCCAATATCTTCAACATAGAATCTGCCATTTGCTCATCGGCAAATACTTCATAGGTTAATTTACCATTGACATCTTTATCAATAATTATTTTTTTTGGAGATGGAATCAGGCAATGTTTTGTTCCACCGTAGCCACTCAATGAATCTTGATAAGCGCCGGTATGGAAAAATCCGATATATAATTTTTGATCACCAATAATTTTGGGCATATATACTTGGTTGATGTCCACCTCAGAGTTATAATAGTCACTTACATCACAACTCAACCCTCCAATAATAGTACGCTGGTATGCTTGGTTCCAATTATTAATCGGCAATAAGATAAAGCGTTGGTTCATTCCCCAAATATCGGGCACCGTGGTCATCAAAGAACCATTTATCATATACCAAAGCTCACTGTCGTTTTGTTTTTTTTGACCTATTACTTCAAAAATAGTACAACCACTTTCTCCTACTGTAAAGTTTCCAAATTCTGTATAAATATTCGGATGCTCTATTTCTGCTTCATCACAGAAATTTTTAATTTTATTAACGATTTCCTCTATCAAATAGGCATAATCATATTTAGAACCTAAGGAATATCGAATGGGCATTCCGCCTCCAATATTGATGCTGTTTAACTCGGGACACACTTGTTTTATGTCCACATACATATTGAGGCACTTATTTAATTCACTCCAATAATATGCGGAATCTTTGATACCTGAATCTATAAAAAAGTGCAGCATGCGTAATTTTATATTGGATTTTGGTTTTATTTTTTCAATATAAAATGGAATTACATCTCGCTGACGAATTCCCAAACGGGAAGTATAAAATTGATATTTCGGTTCTTCTTCTGCTGCAATACGTACACCAATATTCAAATCTTCTTCAAAATGTTGGTATGCATCAAATTCACTCATGTTATCCAATACTGGAATTACATTATTAAATCCATCATGTACCAGTGCTAATAATGCATCTGTATATCTTTTTGGTTTAAATCCGTTGCAGATGATTCTAATTTTCTTATCAATTTTTTTCTTTTCATATAAAGAACGAATCAAATCTATATCAA
The DNA here is from genome assembly GCA_039797705.1 of Bacteroidota bacterium. GTDB lineage: Bacteria > Bacteroidota > Bacteroidia > Chitinophagales > JADIYW01 > JADJSS01. The sequence goes on along the minus strand of JBDKHK010000120.1, from coordinate 13,648 downwards.
AAGCGCTGGAAGTTTCTAATTGAGCATTATTTTTTAATACTTCATCCAACACATAGGAAAAATGATTACTCTTCGTACAATAGCAATAATAATAATGTCCATTGTATCCTACACTTTCAAAGGCTTCTTGAAACCAACGACGAGCGCGGTTAATATTTTCACCTATTTTGGGCAAATAGGTAATGGTTAATGGTGCACCATGTGTTTCAATCACATACTTTAAATCAATCTTATGGAATCGCAACCAATTTTCTTCTACATCAAATCCATCTTGTGGAAAATAATAGGTTTGTTCAATTAGGTCAATATAACGATCTCTCATAGACGTTTATAATTAATGAATTGTTGAATTAATGAATTTTCATTATCACCGCAAAAATAATAACTTTGAGCGATATTTTTTATTGATTTATTGGTCATCAGGTTTATTAATAAAATACTATTAACAAATAGCCATCAACAAGTAACAAACAACAAATGAATATTTACAAAGAAATACAAGAACAAGTGCAACAGGCTTTCCCTGCTCTTTTTGGTGGAGAGGTGGATGTAAATAAAATTACAATTAATGAAACACTCAAAGAGTTTGAAGGAGATATTACTTTAGTTGTTTTTCCTTTATTAAAATTAACCAAAAAAGGGCCGGAAGAATCTGCTAAAACAATTGGAGATTATTTATTGGCAAACAATCCTAATATTGTTTCTTATAATGTTATAAAAGGCTTTTTGAATTTGGTAATGAAAGATGAATTTTGGTTTAATTATATTATTCAATATCCAAAAGAAATTATTCAAAACCCAAAGGAAGAAACCATTCTCATCGAATATTCTTCTCCTAATACCAATAAACCTTTGCATCTTGGGCATATCCGAAATAATGTGTTGGGTTATGCTTTGGCGGGCATCTATAAAGCCAATGGATACAAAACGATAAAAGCAAATTTAATCAACGATAGAGGTATTCATATTTGTAAAAGTATGCTGGCTTGGCAAAAATTCGGAAAGGGTGAAACTCCTGAAAGCAGCGGTTTGAAAGGAGATAAATTAGTAGGAAAATATTATGTAGAATTTGACAGACATTATAAAAAAGAAATAGAATCGTTAGTAGCACATGGCAAAACAAAAGAAGATGCAGAAAAACAAGCTCCTATTTTATTGGAAGCACAAGCCATGCTGTTGAAATGGGAACAAGGCGATACAGCTACGATTGAACTTTGGAAAACCATGAACAACTGGGTGTATGATGGTTTCGCTATAACCTATAAAAATTTGGGAGTTGATTTTGATAAATATTATTACGAATCAAACACATATTTATTAGGAAAAGATATTGTGGAAGAAGGATTAGCAAAGGGTGTTTTCTTTAAGAAAGACGATGGCAGTGTTTGGATAGATTTATCTTCTGATGGATTGGATCAAAAATTGGTATTACGAGCCGATGGTACTTCCGTTTATATTACGCAAGACATTGGAACAGCTGATTTGAAATACAATGATTTTCAAATGAACCAATCTATTTATGTAGTGGGAAATGAACAAGATTATCATTTCAAAGTATTGAAATTGATTTTGCAAAAATTAGGCAAACCTTATGCTAATGGTATTCAACATTTTTCTTACGGCATGGTGGATTTACCGAGCGGAAAAATGAAATCGAGAGAGGGAACGGTAGTAGATGCAGATGATTTGATAGAAGACATGATAGCATCTGCCAAAGAACAAACCGAAGCCTTAGGAAAAATAGATGATTTTACAGACGAAGAAAAAACTATTCTTTTCAGAACAATTGGTTTGGGTGCTTTAAAATTTTTCTTATTGAGAGTAGATCCAAAAAAGAGAATTTTATTTGACCCAAAAGAAAGTATCGATTTACATGGCTATACAGGCCCATTTGTACAATATACGTATGCACGCACCCGAAGTATTTTAAGAAAGGTTAATGCTCAATGGACTATCGATAAAGGACTATCGACAATGGACTATCAACTTCATTCTACCGAAAAAGAGCTTATCAAAATTTTGTATAAATATGAAATGACTTTGCAGGAAAGTTGCAAAGAAATGAATCCTGCAAAACTGATAGATTATGTGTATGATATTGCTAAAACATATAATAAATTTTACAACGACTGCTCTATCTTATCGGCCGAAAATGAACAAGCTAAAAATTTCCGTTTACAACTCACCCAGCAAACTGGAAACATTATTAAAGAATGTTTTGCAACAGTAGGAATAGATGTACCAGAAAGAATGTAGGCATAAGTGGGGAGTAGTAAGTGATGAGCGATAAGTGGTAAGTAAACAGTAAGGATTTAAAGATGAGCGTAAAGCGGTTTGAAGATTTAATTGCATGGCAGAAAGCGCAAGATTTAGCGGTAGAAGTTTACAGGCATTTTTCTGAAAGCAAAGACTTTGGATTTAGAAATCAGATTTGCGATGCAGCAGTATCTATATCCAATAATATTGCAGAAGGATTTTACAGAAGTTCCAAAGCGGATTTTACAAGATTCCTGTATTTTTCTTTAGGTTCATGTAGTGAAATAAAATCAATGCTTTATCTTGCTGACAAACTAAATTATATTAAAACTGAAAACAAAAATTTACTTTTAGAAGATTCTGACGAAGTATCAAAAATTCTTCGAGGTCTAATTAAATCACTCAATAAATAACTTATTACTTACCACTAACAACTTACCACTAACACACATGGAAATATACTTAAAAAACGTAGGAAAAAAAGGCAGAGGTGTATTCTGCGCAGAAGATTTGAATGAAGGCGATATTATCGAAGTTTGCCCGGTGATAGTTTGTCCACCAAAAGATTGTAAATATTTAGACAAAACGCATTTGTATCATTATTATTTCCAATGGGGAAATGACGGCAAAAGCGCAGGAATTGTTTGTGGATTTGGAGCAATGTATAACCACTCTTACAATCCGAATGCGATTTATGAAACCTTTTATGAAAAAAGAGTTTTCCGTGTAAAAGCACGACGATTTATTCCTGCCAATACTGAAATTACAATCAACTATAACTATTATCCAGATGACCAAACTTTAGTTTGGTTTGATGTTGCAAAGCAAAAAGAAAAAGAGAAAAAAGCAATCCAACATCCTGGTACAAAAAAAACTTCCAAAAAAACTGTGAAGTAATGAGATTCCCGCTTTTTTAGGGAATCTCTGAAATAAATAAAATTACATTTTCTAATTTCTATTCGTACATTAGTACGGTATTTTTTCATGAAGACTTTAGTTTCTGTCGGATGTTTTATATTTATTTTCTATTTTGGAAATATTCATTTATTTGCACAAGAGCAATTTACATTAAAAGGAAAAATCACAGAACAAAAATCTAAACAAGCTGCTCCATTTGTTAATATTTATGACTCTACTTTTCAGATTCAAACTACTACTGATGCTAACGGATTTTATAAGTTAGTATTAAACGGTGCGGTTTATCATTTTGAAATTTCAGGTGTTGGATATACTACTATTCAAAAAGAAATAAATTTAACAGAAAACACTACGTTTGATATTCAATTACAGCAAGATGTACAATTACAAGGCATAACTATTACCTCTGAAAAAATCAATAAAACCGCAGAAGTAAACTCCTCGGGAATGACAACAATTACGGCTGCTACTGTTGAAAGATTGCCGGCTTTCTTGGGTGAAAAAGACATCATGAAAGCAGTATTACTAACACCAGGAATTCAAAGCGGCCAAGAAGGAGCACGTGGTATTTTTGTACGAGGTGGCAGCCCCGATCAAAACCTGATTGTCTTTCATCATGCACCAGTTTATAATGCTTCGCATATTTATGGATTTTTATCGGTTTTCACCACAGAATCCATCAACAAAATGGATATCTACAAATCTTATATTCCAGTTCAATATGGAGGACGTTTATCATCTGTAATAAACATAGAACCAAATTTTGGAAATACAGACTCTTGGAAAGGAGATTACAGCATTAGTTTTATTACTTCAAAATTTCATATTGAAGGACCATTAAAAAAAGACAAAACGTCTATTAACATCAATATTCGCGATTGTCATGCAGGATTTTTCACAGCACCAATTTCTAAAAAACAGTATAGAAAAAATGGAGTGGATGGCTCATTAAAATATTTTTTTTATGATATAAATGCCGCCATCCGACATAAAGTGAATGACAAAAATACAGTATCATGGAGTTTTTATGCAGGTAGCGATTTTTTTACATTTGGCGATGGAAAAACCAATGCACGAGCAAACCATTTTTCCAATTACACCACCAATCGAAAATTAAATTGGATGAATATTGCCAATAGCTTGGAGTGGGAAACAAGGTTAAAAAAAATAACCATCAACAATGCGTATTCATTTAGTTTTTATCGCTTAGATTCCAAACAGCATTTATATAATGTATTTAGAGATTACACATTAAATACAAACAAAATTTCTAAAACGCAATACAATACTTTATCAAAAATATATGAGAATGGGTGGCAAACTCAATTCTCACAACAAATAAAAAATACTCATTTTTTCCAATATGGATTTAGGGTAAGTGGGCGCACCTTTACAGTTAATAATATAAATGCTTCTATAAAAGACAGCACCAATGTCATTACCCAACAGGACAAACTAAAATATCCAACAGTGCCAACAGTCGATTTTTATGTTTTTGGAGATTATAAATTTTTGTGGAAAGATAAAATAGAACTTAATACGGGCGTTCAACTGTTTACTTATTTTGCTCAAAAAAAATCGTTTTTTTATCCTCAACCAAGAATGGAAATTATTTTTCATCCGATAACCGGTATGAGTTTAAGGGCTTCTGTTTTGCGCACGGTACAACCCATGCATTTACTCACCAATAACACGGGTGATATCCTAAATGATGTATGGGTACCAGCTACCCAAAAAGTAGAACCCGAAACGGCATGGCAATACTCCGGCGGTATTCAATACGACCATCCAAAGGGGTACACCGCCAGTATTGATGGTTATTACAAGAGTATGCATCATCTTTCCGAATATAAATATGGCACCACTTTTATTTTGGATAAGATATCATGGGATGATCAGCTACTCAATAGCGGCAAAGGTATTGCTTATGGAATGGAATTATTTTTTGCCAAAACAAAAGGACAATTTACCGCTTGGTTGAAATATAATTTGGGGTGGAGTACACGTAATTACCCTGAAATAAATGAAGGAAAAACATTTTATTACAAATACGACCGAAGAAATGATTTTTCTATCGTATTGCAATATAAATTAAAAAAACATTTTGACTTTTCCATTGCCTGGACGTATGGCTCTGGATGGCGAATGACAACGCCAAATGCTACCTTTGCAAGTGACAATACATTAGATAAATATGACAAGGCAAATGAGCCACTTTTTGGCAGTCAAAATATGGATACATATTGGAATGGACGCAATAACTATGTGCTGCCTGCTTATCATCATTTAGATATTGGGATGAATTATACTAAGCAAGGAAAACGGGCATTGCATCAATTCAATGTGAGCATTTACAATGTTTATAATCGCAAAAATATTTTTACTGTATATCGAAAAGATGAAGAAGATAAAAATGGAAACACCCATAAAATATATAAACAAATAAGTATGTTTCCAATCATCCCATCCATTGGATATTCAATTCATTTTAATATCAAAAAGAAAAACTAAAAATGAATAAAAATATATTCCCCCAAATAAGCAAAACAAAATTTTCGATATTCATTTCGATGATGGTTATATTGGTATTTGCTTCTTGTGAGAAAACAATTTATTTAAAATTTGGAGAAGACAACATTAAACAAGTCATCCTTTCCAATTTCACTGCAAAGGAATATTTAAAAGTAAATATTAGCACAAGCAAGCAACCAGATAATTTTAATCCAATAGATTTTTTATCGGATTGTAAAGTAGATTTATATGAAGATGGGATTTTTAGAGAAACTATGCCTTTTATATTAAAAGATACTTTGTCGGGATTAGGTTATTACACTTCTACATTTAAATTAACAGCAGACAAAACGTATAAAATTATTTCTACTCATCCCAATTTACCAACAGCAGAAGCCAGCGAATATTTACCTATTCGAATAGATTCCGTTCCTTTTAATTTATTGCAACATGCTGATTCTACCAATCCAAGCATGCTGGGAAAATATACAATCCGTTTAAAAGACAATGAGTTACTAAAAAATTATTACTACTTATCTACTTCTTATATATTACTTACTCCTACGGTAAATGACATCGGTGATACTATTTATAAATCAATGCGTACTTGGGATTTACCTAATTACAATATTGATTTCCCAACAAATAATCATTCAAATCCATCTTTATTTACAGACAGTACTTTTAGTGGTCAAGAAAAGGCAATTACCGTTTCTTTTCAAAGTCGTTATAGTAATTATTACAAAGAAATTTCATTAGTCGTAGAATTATCCAACTTGGGTAAAAATTTTTATGATTGGCGAGTACAGCAAATAAAACCAAAAACAGATTATTTGAATGAAGGCCCGATGGAACGTATTAATCTCAAAAGCAATATCATCAATGGATTTGGGCATTTTTCTGCATACAATAGTAGTTATATTACTATTCGCATTAAATAATTATTGGTGATTTTTTAGCACCATCGTTTAGATGTAAAATTAAAAAAGCTGCTCAAAAGAACAGCTTTTAGTTATATACGTTAAAGATTATTTATTTTTTAGCAAATCTCTAATCTCTGTCAATAATTTTTCTTCTGCTGATGGAGCAGGTGCTGGTGCAGGAGCTTCTGCTTCTTTCTTCTTCGTTGCATTCATTCCTTTGATTATCATAAATAATACAAAAGCAATGATTACAAAACTGATAATTGCAGAAATAAAATTCCCATATTTTACTGTTCCAAAAATAGTCAATTCTTCTAATTTCGACAGATGTGCTGCGTCTAATGCAGGTTTTAATATCAAAGGTGTAATGACATCATCAATTAATGAATTAATGATTTTACCGAAAGCACCTCCGATAATTACTGCAACAGCAAGGTCAACAACATTGCCTTTCATGGCAAAGTCTTTAAATTCTTTTAGCATTCCCATTTTTATTGTTTTTTATTGTTTTTTATTGTGTTATATAATATGTTTGTTTTTATAGTAATAATATTTTATCTAAAAATTTGCATTGGAGCACTTTGAGTGGTGTCTAAAGTACCAGATGGAACCAATGCTGGAAACGCTTCATTTAATTGCTTTTTAAATGCTGCATCTTTATATACTAATGCTAACATATCCATGCGTTTTACTAATTCCTCTGCAGATTTTTTTTCATTAGAATATAGTGCTGCAAAATTACTAGGTAAATTATAAAAGCGTATGCAATCTTTCAAGTCTTTAATAAATAAATCTTTAATGGGTTGTGCTTTTTCTGCAGCACCTGCACGATAATATAAATCTATCCACTGAACACTCAGAATATTAAAAAAGCGATTATTTGGAGAATAATAAGGTGCATTTATATATTGGAATTCTTTTTTGGCGCGTTCTAATACTTTTACTGCGTCTTCCTTTTTATCGTGGCGAATTAAATCATCGGCAATGCCAAAATGAACGCTTTTTAGTGTATTCATAATACGACCCGAATTTTCATCTACAAACATTTCTTTTTCTCCTAAACCGCCATATTTAAATTTATTCATCAAAATATCAAAGCTTTTTTGAGTATTGTTGGCAGTATATCCACGTTGGTTTTCATCAAAGCGACAAGGTACTAAACGTAATATTTCTCCTTCTTGCATCAAATATTTATCTAAGCCATTGTAGTAAGCTGCATCTACGGTATTAGAAAAACAAATAGGACGACTCCAATCATTGGCGGCTATCATGGCCAACATGGCTAAATCATATTTTATAATTCTGTTTTTGCCTAAATCCCAAGTGATTTCATCTACTTCATTTCCTTTGTATTGCTCAGGAACAATATTGTATTTCTCTATTGCAGCCTTATCTACTTTTAATTTAAGTTTAGTGGTTGGTAAATAATTTACTGATTCACCTCTGCCCGTTTGCGCTTTATATTGTGGATCGTCGCTTAATACAAACGACATGATATTTTGAATATCATAATATTGATTAGGATCTGTAAGGCCTGATTGATCGTTCGTCTGAATAAAGTCTCTATTGTTTCCTCGGTATTTATCGGAAGTAAAATCTTTATAGAATGGTACTGGTGCTGATTTATTGGATGCTCTATGTAAAAAATCAATATACCAATCTACCCCCAATAAACTTAAGTTCGCTATTCGCACATCTGTTCGGATGCCTTCTACTTCTTGTGCATACCATAAGGGGTAGGTGTCATTATCTCCTTGTGTAAAGAGGATGGCATTGGGCGGGCAACTTTCTAAATAATTAGCTGCAAAATCGCGTGCCATAAATCTTCCATGTCTGTTATGGTCATCCCAACCTGCTTTTCCCATAATATAAGGAACCAATAGACACATAATCGTAATGATTGCTGCTAAAGAAACCGTCGGTATTTTAATTTTATTTTTTAGATACTCATATATTGCCAATACGGCAATTCCTATCCAGATACAGAAGGTATAAAAAGAGCCGACTGACACATAATCTCGTTCTCGTGGTTCTCGCGGTGGTTGATTCATATATACAATTAATGCGATACCGGTTACTAAAAATAACAATCCGAAAATTAGAGTGTATTCTTTGTTTTTATTATACATATATACCAATCCTATTATGCCGAGAAGTAATGGTAATAAATAAAATTTATTTCTTGCTTTTTCTGATAAGATTTGATGTGGCAGTCCTTCTTGGCTTCCTAAATGTAAATTATCAACTACTGATATCCCGCTTAACCAGTCTCCATTCATTTTTTCATTTCCAGCAACGCCTTGTAAGTCATCTTGTCGTCCGGCGAAATTCCACAAGAAATACCTCCAATACATATATCGCAATTGATAATGGAAAAAATATTTTAGGTTATCACCAAAGGTAGGTTTCCCAGAATAATCTGTCCAATATTGATATAAAGCAGCGGCACTTTCTCCGTCATTGGTTGGTCCCATTCGAGGGAAAAGCATTTCGTCTTCAGGGCTATATACGTAATCAATTTTTTCCCCTTTTACTTCATATTTTTTTGTTTGCTGGTTGGGGAAATAATCTTTTCCTGTTGATTTATAGCTTATTGGTTGGGCGTCAAACAAGGGGCCTTTTATGAGTGGGCGAGTTCCATATTGCTCCCGATTTAAATAAGACAATAAACTAAAAGGATCTTTAGGTGCATTCATATTAATAGGCGGATTGGCTTCTGCACGAATCGGCACCATAATATAAGAGGAGAATCCTATGAAAATTACTAAAAGACATACTGCCACTAATTGTAAGTCGGCATGATTAATTTTATGGGCATAATAGATTCCAGCTACTAGGATGGCTACTAGTAGCATCCATGCAAATATAAAACCAACATTGAATGGTAATCCTAAACTATTTACAAAAAAGAATTCAATATTTCCAGCAATTTGCAAGGCACTTATCACCACACCTATCTGAACAATTCCTAATAAGATAAAGCCTACTACGAAAGCTACACAAAATCCTAAAAATGTAGGTTTGAATTTTTTGAAGTAATAAATTAATACTGCACATGGAATTACTAATAATGACAATAAGTGAACGCCTAAAGAAACTCCAATCATATAAGAGGCAAATACTAACCATCTATTGCCATGTGGTTTATCGGCTTCTTCATCCCATTTTAATACTGCCCACAATACAATGGATATAAAAAACATAGAAGAAGCATATACTTCGCCTTCTACGGCAGAAAACCACATGGTGTCGGAGAAAGAGCAAGCTAAAGCGCCAACTGCTCCTGAACCTACTACGGCGATAATATCGCCTGTTGATAATTCTCCATCTTTAGAGTTTATCAGTTTTCTGGCGGTCATTGTGATAACAAAATATAAGAATAACACACATCCTGCAGACATTAATCCTGACATGAAATTAACCATAATTACAGGGTTACTTGGATTGAATAACGTAAAAATCCTACCCAAAAGCATGAAGAATGGGGCGCCTGGAGGGTGTGCTACTTGTAATTTATATACGCAAGATGCAAATTCTCCGCAATCCCATAAACTTCCGGCTGACTCTAAGGTAGATGTGTATTGCCAAAGTGAAATTGCAAATACAATAAAGCCTATTATGGCATTTATTTGTTTGTATTTTTTGTTCATTAATCTGAATTTTGAACAAAATTAGAAAAATAACCGACTTTTAACTCTAAACTACTTGTAAATAAATGTAAATAACTCGCTTTTATTTAATCGCATCCTAATATTATAAAAAAAGAAGGTGAGAAATACACTCACCTTCTTTACTATGTTTGATATTGAAAAGAATAATTTACATCATTCCACCCATTCCACCTGGCATTCCGCCACCTGGCATTGCTGGTGCATCTTTGCTTGGTTTTTCTACGATGGCACATTCTGTAGTTAAAATCATAGAAGCAATAGAAGCGGCATTTTCCAATGCTACACGAGTTACTTTTGTTGGGTCAATTACACCTGTTTTAAATAAGTTCTCGTAAGTTTCTGTTTTTGCATTGTATCCGTAATCTTTCTTGCCATTTTTTACATTGTGAACAACGATAGAGCCTTCCACGCCTGCATTTTCAGAAATTTGACGCAATGGAGCTTCTAAGGCTACTTTAATAATGTCAATACCTGTATGTTCATCTTCGTTAGCACCTTTTAGTTTTTCTAAAGCTGCACCTGCACGAATTAAAGCTACTCCACCTCCCGGTACGATTCCTTCTGCTACTGCAGCGCGTGTTGCATGTAAAGCATCATCAACGCGGTCTTTTTTCTCTTTCATTTCTACTTCAGATGGCGCACCCACATATAATACTGCTACACCTCCGCTTAATTTTGCCAAACGTTCTTGCAATTTTTCTCTGTCATAATCAGAGGTAGTGGTTTCTATTTGAGCTTTAATTTGGTTGATACGTGCTTGAATATCGGCTTTTTTTCCTGCACCGTTTACAATAGTGGTATTGTCCTTGTCAATTACTATTTTTTCAGCAACACCTAATTGATTCATTTGAGTATCTTCTAATTTATACCCTAACTCGTCAGAAATAACTTGTCCGCCTGTAAGGATAGCGATGTCTTGCAACATGGCTTTTCTTCTGTCTCCAAAGCCAGGTGCTTTTACGGCTGCAATTTTCAATGAGCCTCTTAATCTATTAACAACCAAGGTGGCTAAAGCTTCGCTTTCTACATCTTCTGCTATGATTACTAAACCTTTGCCAGTTTGTACCACTTTTTCCAAGATTGGTAATAAGTCTTTCATGGTAGAAACTTTCTTATCATAAATAAGAATATACGGTTTTTCCATTTCACACTCCATGTTTTCTGCATTTGTTACAAAATATGGAGAAATATACCCTCTGTCGAATTGCATCCCTTCTACTACGTCCACATAAGTTTCTGTTCCTTTTGCTTCTTCTACCGTGATAACACCTTCTGTAGAAACTTTTTCCATTGCAGAGGCAATTAACTCTCCAATTTCTTCGTCATTATTGGCAGAAATAGAAGCTACTTGTTTTATTTTAGAAAAATCTTTTCCAACTTTTTCAGAAATAGATTTTAATTCAGCTACTATAGCTTGAACACCTTTATCTATTCCTCTTTTTAAGTCCATTGGGTTTGCACCTGCTGTGATAGATTTCAATCCTGGCCCGATGATAGCTTGAGCTAATACAGTAGCAGTGGTGGTTCCATCTCCAGCAACGTCGTTTGTTTTAGAGGCAACATCTTTTACTAATTGTGCACCCATATTTTCAAATGGATCTTCTAATTCTACTTCTTTTGCTACGGTTACACCATCTTTTGTAATGTGTGGTGCTCCAAATTTTTTCTCGATAATTACGTTTCTGCCTTTTGGTCCTAAGGTAACTTTTACGGCATTTGCCAATGCATCAACGCCTGCTTTTAATTTATCTCTTGATTCTGTGCTGTAACTGATTTGTTTAGCGCTCATTTTTATTTTATTTTAAGATTTTAAGAATTTGTGAGTTAAAGATTTAACGTCATTGCGAGGCACGAAGCAATCTGATGATTTATTTGAAGCGATTGCTTCACTTCATACGTAATGACGGCAATCGGTTAAATAATTGCCAAAATGTCAGACTCTCTCATGATTAGATAATCTGTTCCATCGATATTAATATCGGTACCGCTGTATTTTCCGTACAATACAGTGTCGCCTACTTTTACGGTAATTGGTTCGTCTTTTTTTCCAGATCCTACTGCTACCACTTCACCTCTTTGTGGTTTTTCTTTTGCTGAATCAGGAATGATAATACCTGATTTTGTTTTAGTTTCAGCTTCTGCTGCTTTTACGACCACTCTGTCTGCCAGTGGTTGAATGTTAACTTTACTCTTTGCCATATTAAACTGAATTTTGTTTTTACGTGAATAATTTTGAGCAAAAATAGTCGAATTTCGTGCCATTCACAAAAAAAAGTCAAAATGACAAAATGTGTGAAAATATTTCAGATGAAAACCTATTTTTGGCAGAGAAAAAATAAAATGAATTATCGGTCGCCAGAGGGTTTGTTCTTGATAAAATTTTTATCATCTAATGCTGCTGGATAAATTTGCTTACGGAAAGAACTGCTATTATCTTTTGAGTATCCGGCAAACATACGTTTTACACTGACCGCTAAATCATAATCACTAGTTTGTTGCAAATAGTTAAAAGGAATATTTAAATAGGTGATAAATCTATCAAATTCATCTTCATCCAAATCTATAATATTGTAATTATTATACATGCGGAATAAATTTTTCAAAACAATGCGTTTAGATTCTTCTGTTTCCAACTGGGCAGCTACTCTTTTTTCTTTTTCGTGTTTACTTAGTAATTCATATAAATAAGACAATGGATTTGTTAATGGACGAGCATCGGGATTTATATCTGTGTTACGAATGTATAATTGATTGATTTCGCTTCGAATCTGCTGGTGGGTTCTGATGGCATTAATTTGCACTTCTGTCAATTCCTGTGGCACTCGCTGCAATACGATGGTAATATTATATTCGTTTCGCAAAGTGGAATCTTTAAAAGTAAGTTTAGCAGGAACATACCCTTTTTTTAATAAAATTAGCGAATCGGAAGAAAGCATTTTTACGGTAAAACTACCCTCTTTATCGGAAGAGAACCCTAACTGCAAACGCCTAAACGCAATGTCTGCAAATGGAACTATGGTATTGTTTTCATCTACTATTTTTGCTTTGACAATTATTTCATTTTGCTGGGCAAAGCAGAAAGAAGTAATCCCTACAAATATTATAAGAAATATATTTCGCACTCTCAAAATTACAACTATTCATTAAAAAGACGCTTAAAAACGTGTTAATTTATGTTGTTGCCAATCTTGTTTTTATAAATATTTGTTTTTTATGTTTTATTTATTAATTTCATCTTCTATGAAAAGCCCTCTCTCTAATCTTTCTGATAATGATTTGATTGGACGCTATCAGAATGAGCTCGATCCTGCTTATGTGGGCGAACTCTATAATAGATATGCTTTATTGGTATATGGATTGTCTTATAAA
>JBDKHK010000119.1:0-26811 GCA_039797705.1 Bacteroidota bacterium | reverse complement strand
TGAATTTCTCCGCCTTTGTTGGTGTTTAGTTCAGTGTAGGCAAAAGCAACGTGGCAAACGTCACCAACAAATGAGATATGGGATTTAGGATTTAGGATTTAGGATTTAGGATTTAAGATTTGTGTTTTATGATTTAATTTTTCACTTTTAATTTTTAATTTTTAACTTTTTAACTTTTTAACTTTTAACCTTTAACTTTTTAACTTTTAACTTTTAACTTCTAACTTCTAACTTCTAGTTTTTAATTCTTACAATTATAGACAAAGGAATATACCATCGAAAGGATAATTTTTCGAAAAAAGATGCTTCAATAAATTACTTTAGATTATTTGATTTTATAAAAATATTTTAATTGCAATTGCAAGGGCAACGAAGCATAGCTAAAGAAATTATCTTTATAATCTACTTTATTTTTTTCTAATAATCGAACCATATTATAGCCCGTTGAACCCACATAAAAACGTTTATCATCCAATTCGCTATAAAACTGAATTTCCGATTGCTCTTTTTCATTAAAGGCAAATCCTTTGTTGTACATAGCATCATTTTCAGTAATATATGGAGGCGGCTGGATTTGATTAAAATTTTCTTTTAATAACTCTTCCATCATTAGGCTGGTGCCTTCTAATTTTTCCCATAAGTTTTCAGCAATGCTGATATTTATTTTTTTCTTCTTCAAGAAATCCTTTATTCTGTTTTCTCTTAATTTTAAAAATTTGGTAAATAATTTTGCTTCTTCCTCCATAGAAGTGGCTGCAACTGCTTGTTTTAATAATTCGTTTTCTGCTTTTAGGGTATCTCTAAAAGGTTGATTTGAAACATAAAAAGTTTGCAAACTATCCATATCCATCCAGTTTTTTTCATCGTTTAAGCGTAAAACATACGTCAAAATAGCTTCATTGGAATATTGATATTGATGATATAATTCATGCATTAAGGCAATCACCCATTCTTGTAAATTATTTATATTTTCTTTTTCTTTTTGAGCAAATTCTGGTGTTGTGCAAAACAACACGGGGGTTCTATAATTTATAAAAGATTTTGCTTTGGGATTAAATTGAAATTGCGTTTCCATCACGTATTGCACACTGTCTAATGGCATTTTTAATTTCCAAATATTCCATTCGTATTCATTTTCCAAAATAGCATATTTACTCACTTTATCTTTCATATCTGCTTTTGGATTAATAAAATAGGAAGCATCAGCAGTAAAATATACAATAGTGCCTGGAAAATCTTTATCCGTAAATTTTTTCCAATACAATTCGCCTATATATTTCTTAACCAATCGAATATATTCAAAACGTGCTTCTGTTAGTTTTTCATCTTGAGTGGGCTCTAACATAGCCTGTGCCTGCATGCTATAGCTAAGCATTAATAACATTATTCCGAGGATGAGTTTTAATTTCATAACAACTATTTTATAGGTTGAATTCTTTAGTAATTTACTATAGATTTTAATTTTTTGCAAAAAAATATCAAAACAAATAAGCTCCTTCTGCAATGCCATTTTCTATATTTACAATTATATGTTCATTTAAGGTAGTGGCAATGGGAAAACCTACAATATCTGCTTTAATAGGAAATGTTTTGTGCGTACGATCTACCAATACTGCAATGATAATTTTTTGCGGGGCAAAAGCGGTTAGTGGTTTTAAAGAATAGAAAAGAGTACGACCAGAATTTCCGACATCATCAATCAATAAAATGGTTTTATTGTTTAAATCTAATTTATCATTTAAATATGCTTCTTCTTGTAATGGTGCTGGTTTATTTACATAAATAGAAGAAAATTCTACCTTTTTTTCAGCATCTTGTTCTTTTATTTTAGAAGCAATAATTTTAGCTATATCCAATCCACCTCCCGGGGCTATGCCTAATATCACTAAATTATTATAACCATACGTCAATTCTAACGCCTGAAACGCCATGCGGTCTAATTTTAATTCAATTTTTTGGGCATCTAAAATCTTTTGAGCAGTAGTAGGAATAAGCATAATAAATTAGATTATTTCTAAATAAGTGTTGATTTAAACATTCTTTTAAATAAGGGTTTAAAAATAAGTAGATAATACTGTATTTTCGCAAATAATTCAAATTATTTACTAATGACTTTTGTAACAATCATTCAAATCATCTTCTTTATTGCCTTAGTAGGAGCGAGTTTCTTTATCGCCTTCCGAAAATTCAAGGAAATATATGATAACATCATGATGGGGCAACCAGAGAAAATAAATTCTACGCTGGGTTTCCGATTAAAAAGCATGACATTGGTGGCATTTGGACAGAAAAAAATGTTCAAAATTACCTTTCCTGCGCTTTTACACTTGGTCATCTATGTATCTTTTATCATTACTCAAATCGAGTTGATAGAGATTTTTATAGATGGATTAATAGGTTCACATAGAATTTTATACCATGCCTTTGAAGGAATTGGTGCATTACATTTTTTATATTTAACAGTAATCAATACCATTGAAATACTATCATTGCTTACTTTTTTCGTCACTATTGTTTTTATTTTTAGAAGAACAATTTTTAAAATTGCTCGTTTTCAGAAACCAGAAATGAAAGGCTGGCCAAGTAGAGATGGCTTGCTTATTTTGGCTTTTGAATTAACACTTATCACCTTTATCTTTATGATGAATGGAGCAGACAGTGCGTTACACATCAAAGAAACGGGACACGATTATGGTTTCTTCTTAAGTGGAATGGTTGGTAGCCTGTTGGTAGGACTTCCAAACATGGGTTTAGAATTTATAGAAAAAATAGGATGGTGGGGACATTTATGTATGGTTTTAACTTTCTTGGTGTATTTGCCATATTCTAAACACTTACATATAATGTTGGCCTTCCCCAATACATTTTTTACACGACCTGAGGCTAAAGGCGAAATACGCAATATGACAGCTATCCAACACGAAGTACAATCGATGATGGATCCAAGTTTTGTAGTACCTACCACAGACGGCGAAGTAAAATTTGGAGCAAAAGACGTGTATGACCTTACCTGGAAAAATTTATTAGATGCCTATTCTTGCACAGAATGTGGCCGATGTACTGCTGCTTGTCCAGCTAATCAAACCGGAAAATTATTATCTCCTCGTAAAATAATGATGGATACACGCGACCGAATGGAAGAACTAAGTGAATGTAGAAAAGATCACGGTCCAGATTTTGTAGATAATAAATCACTCTTAGGCGACTATATCACTACAGAAGAATTGAGAGCATGTACTACTTGTAATGCATGTGTTGAAGAATGTCCGGTAAACATTTCGCCATTAAGCATTATCTTAGAATTGCGTAGAAACCTTATCATGGAGCAATCAGATTCTCCAGCAGAATGGAACAATATGTTTAACAATATGGAGAACAATCAAGCACCTTGGCAGTTTTCACCCAGTGATAGACTGAACTGGACAAATGATATTTAAAATTTGATTTAATTACTTTATAACTTAAAACACAATAAATACCATGCAATATAAAATTCCTGTAATGGCTGATTTGGTTGCTGAAGGCAAAACAGCGGATGTTCTTTTTTGGATAGGATGTGCAGGCAGTTTCGACCAACGAGCACAGCGTATTACCATTGCTTTTGCAAAAATTTTAAATCAATTAAATATCAACTTTGCTGTTTTGGGAACAGAAGAAGCCTGCACGGGCGACCCAGCCAGACGGGCTGGAAATGAGTTCGTTTTCCAAATGTTGGCACAACAAAACATTGCTACATTAAATAACTACGGTATTAAAAAAATCCTTACAATCTGTCCGCATTGCTTCAATACAATGAAAAATGAATACCCGGCATTGGGAGGAAATTATGAAGTATTACACCATTCCGTTTATCTTCAACAACTTCTTAATGAAGGAAAATTGAAAGTAGAGGGCGGAACCTTTAAAGGTAAGCGTATTACCTACCACGACCCTTGTTATTTGGGCAGAGGAAACGGTGTATATGAAGCTCCGAGAGCCGTAATTGAATCTTTAGATGTTGACTTAGCAGAAGTGAGTGCTTCTCGCGAAAAAGGACTTTGCTGTGGTGCGGGTGGTGCCCAAATGTTTAAAGAAGAAGAAGCAGGCGACAAACGCATCAACACAAAACGTACAGAACAATTAATAGAAGTTTTACCGGATATTATAGCAGTAGCTTGCCCTTATTGTACCACTATGATTACAGATGGTGTAAAAGGCGAAAACAAACAAGACGAAGTGAAAGTATTGGATATTGCAGAATTGATTGCACAGAACAACAATTACTAAAACAGGATGGTTGTATTATTCTAAAACAAGAAAGCAACCCAAAAAAATGCTTTATATTTTATTGGAGCAAAAAATATTTTACTATTTATGTTAACACCTTATCATTTACTCCCAGAAGATGCAAAAGTGTGGGTGCACCAGGCAGATCGCGCACTTACTCAAGATGAACTTAGAGAAATCAGTCATATTTTAGAAAATTTTGTGGACAATTGGAAGTCTCATCAAAAGGAGGTAGCAGCTTATGCCTCTATTTATTACCGACGTTTTATTGTCTTCATGGCAGATGAGCATAAATGCCACGTAGGTGGTTGTTCTATCAGTGATACTATTACACTTTTAGAAGAGCTACAAAAGGAATTTGGCATTAATTTTCTGGACAGAATGAAGGTGGGCTATAAAATTACCAATGAGATGGTGGGTAGTTTTCCGTTTAATCAACTAAATGAGATGTTGGAAAATGGAAAAATAAATGACAACACTATTATATTTAATAACACCGTTAGCAATAAAAAGGATTTTGAATCAAAGTGGGAAGTTTCATTAAAAGACTCTCCATACGCACGTTTTGTTGTTTAATCAACAGATATTCTGTATATTTATGTTTTTATACAATCGTCTAATGCGAAAATCTAAAACATTCTATTCCGCTTTCATTTTTATCCTGCTAATTAGCAGTTGTGCAAGACCGTACAGAAAAATCAATATGTCTGCTATTCCTTATAAAGAATACAAAGCAGATGAAAACATTAGCTATACAACACGTCAAAATGTATTATACAACATGCGGGATTATTTCTTTGCCAGAAGGGAAATGAAAAAAAATCTAAGTTTAGTGGCAGTCAAAATTGTAAACAAGAGTGATGTTGTTATAAATATCAATGATTTAAAATTTACTTGTGGTTCATTACTACCAATGCAACCAATTGGCGTACACGAATTTTTTAATGAAATAAAACAAAAACCAGCGTTGTATTGGATGTATTCTATTGGAGCAGTGGTATATCCTAGACCCTCCGTTTATAAAGATGCCTCAGATATTCAATTTCCTAAGCCAGATAATCCTAAAAAATTCACAAAAAATGGAAAACAATTTATTCCAATTCCATTTGGACTGCCAGTAGCTGCTGCCAATTATGCCATTGCATATAAATCAAATAAAAAAATGCTATTAGATTTTCAATTATTAGATTTAAGCAATCGGATTATACAACCACACGACAGTATTCAAGGTATTTTGACTTTTAAAAACATGTCCAATTGCGGAGAAATATACATTTCTTCTGTCAAATAATAATTTTTCATTTTATATTCCATTTCATGTCATCTCCCAACACCTCTTCAAATAAGAACTCATTAGTAGAAAAATTTTTAACCATCGGAAAAATTGAAGGCTATAGTTATCTCCTATTATTATTAGTTGGAATGCCATTAAAATATTTGGCAGACATTCCAATTGCAGTCCGCATTATGGGTTCTATTCACGGCATTTTATTCATTGCTTTCATGTATTATATTATATTAATGATAGCACAAAAAAGGCTTACAATATTGAATGCTTTTTATTCTTTTGTATTATCACTTATACCGTTTGGCACTTTCTTTTTAAGAAGATTAGTATAAAAATTTCAAAGAATAGAAGCTGTCACAATAAGTACGAAACAACAGTCTGGTAAAAAACACATTGCCACCACTGGCACACTAATGAACATTACTCAGCTCCCTATTAACCAATAACTAAAGATTACTGGATATTTTGACATTTTGTCATATAATTTCCCTTGGCACATTCCTTGACTATTAAGAGTAAATCAAACATAGAAAATTAATAATCATGGGAAAAATAATCGGAATTGACTTAGGAACTACCAACTCGTGCGTATCTGTAATGGAAGGCAGCGAGCCAGTAGTAATTACAACAGATGAGGGACAAAGAACACTCCCTTCTATCGTAGGTTTTTTAGAAAATGGAGAGCGTAAAGTGGGAGCACCCGCCAAACGACAATCTATCACCAACCCCAAAAACACCGTTTCTTCTATCAAACGTTTTATGGGAAAACACTACAGCGATACTACAAAAGAACAGAAGTATGTTTCTTACGCAGTAGAGCAAGGTGACAATGACACAGTGCGGGTGCGTTTACATGACAGACTGTACACCCCACAAGAAATTTCTGCTATCATTTTACAAAAATGTAAAAAAATGGCAGAAGACTATTTAGGTCAAACAGTAACAGAAGCAGTCATTACGGTTCCTGCGTACTTTAATGACTCTGAACGTCAGGCTACCAAAGAAGCAGGTTTAATTGCTGGGTTAGACGTAAAACGTATCATCAACGAACCTACGGCTGCTGCTTTAGCTTACGGCTTGGATAAAGGTGGAAAGGATATGAAAATTGTAGTGTATGATTTAGGAGGTGGTACTTTCGACGTTTCAATCTTAGAATTGGGAGATGGTGTATTTGAAGTAAAATCTACCAATGGCGACGTGCATTTAGGTGGTGATGACTTTGACCAAGTTATTATCGATTGGTTGGCAGATGAATTTCAAAATGACGAAAGAATCGACTTACGCAAAGATCCAATGGCGTTGCAACGTTTGAAAGAAGCTGCTGAAAAAGCGAAGATTGAATTATCTTCATCTACAGAAACAGAAATTAACTTACCATATATTACGGCAGCTGATGGTGTGCCAAAACACTTAGTAAAGAAATTATCTCGTGCAAAATTTGAACAATTAAGTGAAAATTTGGTAGAAAGAACGTTAGAACCTTGCAGAAAAGCATTGAAAGATGCCAATATGCCTGCTTCTCAAATTGATGAAGTAATTTTAGTAGGTGGTTCAACTCGTATTCCTAAAATTCAAGAAGTAGTAGAAAAATTCTTTGGTAAAAAACCTTCTAAAGGGGTAAACCCTGACGAAGTAGTGGCTATTGGTGCTGCTATTCAAGGAGGTGTTTTAACTGGAGATGTTAAAGACGTTTTATTATTAGACGTTACACCACTTTCATTAGGAATTGAAACGTATGGCGGTGTATTTACCAAATTAATAGAAGCAAATACTACTATTCCTTCTAAGAAATCAGAAGTATTCTCTACTGCATCCGACAACCAACCTTCTGTTGAGTTGAATGTATTGCAAGGAGAACGTCCGATGGCGAAAGACAATAAGAGTTTAGGTAGATTCCACTTAGATGGCATTCCACCTGCACAACGTGGAGTTCCTCAAATCGAAGTAATATTTGACATTGATGCAAACGGTATCTTGAGTGTTACTGCCAAAGACAAAGGAACAGGTAAAGAGCAAAATATCCGTATCACCGCTTCTACTGGCTTGAGCAAAGAGGAAATTGAAAAAATGAAAACAGAAGCAAAAGCGAATGAAGCTGCAGACAAAGAGGCAAGAGCTAAAGTAGATAAATTAAACGAAGCAGATAATTTAATTTTCCAAAGTGAAAAACAATTGAAAGAATTTGGAGATAAATTACCTGCTGACAAAAAAGCTACTATTGAAAATGCTGTAAACAAATTGAAAGAAGCACACAAAACTCAAGAGGTTGCCGCTATAGAAGTAGCCTTAACAGAATTGAACAATGCATGGCAAGCAGCTTCTCAAGATATGTATAATACTTCTCAACAAGACGGTGGTGCACAACAACAAGATGGTGCAGCTGGAGGTAGCAATAACAACTCAGCAGACGATGTTCAAGATGCAGAAGTGGTAGAAGAAGTGAAATAAAATTTCTTTCCTCCATTATAAAAAAAGCCACTGTAAATTCAGTGGCTTTTTTGTTATATGAATATTAAAATATTCTCAAAACTCCTTTGGCATTTTTTCATGTATCTTTTTTGCTTTCTTAAAACCAACTACGGTCATTGGTATTCCTGCTGCTAAACAAGCAACACTTGGAGTGATTCCTATAACACCAACAACAGTAGAGGCAATTGCGCCTCCATAAGTACGCCCCCCAAATACAGTGCCATATACAGCCATAAATGGAACTGTAGTAATTATTCCTGCAGTACCAAGACTGGTAAAAAACAATCCAGCAATTTTGAGGCGTTTAGCTTTTTTGGTTTCAGCAACAAGTAAATCTTTTTCTTTTTTGTAATATATTTCCGAAACCTTCAACTCGTTGGTATTGTTCTTTAGAATAAAATTATTAGCTGCATAAAAATTAAAATCCTCGGCTTTGCTAAGAAAACAGGAGAAAGAAATGAGCAGTAAAAAAGAGATTTTTTTCATAGTGGTAAAAGTATGGAATAATTATATTGCAGAAAAATGAATTCTTTATCTCAATAACGCAACTGTACCTTTATATATTTTAATTTGTCCATCTGGCATTTTTGCAGAACAATAAAAGGCATAATTATCTACTTGTGCCTCTTGCCCTTTATATGTTCCGTTCCAGCCTTTTGTGATATCGTTTGGAGTAAAATCTTGTGATTCAAAAATCTTCTCGCCCCATCTATTATAAATCAAAAAATCTATAATATACATTCCTTTTTCATTGGATAATGGAACAAATACATCATTTACGCCATCATGATTGGGAGAAAATGCTGTAGGAATATAAATATCATACAAACATTCTTTTTTGACATGGATAGAATCTAATTTTTTACAATTTGTATTGGATACTGTAACCACGTATATTCCAGTTGTATTAACCATTATAGAAGATGTTTTTTCGCCTGTATTCCATACAATAGAAACATAATTTCCATTACCTACACTCAACATGATGCTATCGCAAATGGTGGTATCTCTGCCAATATCTACTTTAGGAGAAGCGTATTGAGTAATCACAATGGTATCTTTTGCACTTCCACATTGATTTTTAATTTCAGCAATATAAGATCCCGCTTGTGTTACGGTAAGGCTTGCTCCACTTGCCCCCGTATTCCAAACTGTTCCATTATCTCCTGTTTTTATTTGATAAGAAAAAATGCCACAAAAAGCAGTATCTTTTCCTAAGGTAGGTTTAGTTGGAATATTTAAAATATCTATCAAAATAGTATCATAAATAGTACATACGCCATTCGATACTGTTACATCGTATTTACCGGCTTTGCTTACAGAAATGATAGCAGTTTTTTCGCCTGTATTCCATAAATAGGTGATGCCACTTCCCGAAACGGTTGCATTTAATGTAATGGTTTTGCCCTTACAAATTGCAGTATCTTTACCAATATTAATTGACATATTATTACTCGCCGAAAGTACAATAGTATCTGCGACAGCACCACAACTGTTGGATATTTTAGCGATATATGTTCCTGTTTGAGTGGCGGTAATAGAAACACCTTTGCTAATAAACACATTGTCTTTATACCAATCTGTTTGAGCATCACCCGTAGATAATACTTGAGAAAACGCACCGCAGAAAGTTATATCTTTTCCTAAGTTAGGTTTGATGGGTTTGTCAATTTTTGTGACCAAAATAGTATCCGTGCCTTTGCAACCGTTTTTATATACATTTACCCAGTATGTTCCTTGTTGTATAACGGTGATTTTATGTGTTTTCTCACCAGTACTCCAGTCGTAGCTGTCATAATTAGTGCTGGCATCTAAGGTAATATTCCCACCAGAACATACCGCTGTAGAAGTAGCTCCAAAACTAAAAGGTATCGTGCAATTGCATTTTTCTACTACTATTTTTACACTGGTAAATTTAGTACAAGTACCGTCTTTCGCTGTTATGTTATAAACCACACTATCTTTTGCACTTCCACTATTCGTTAATTTTTGATGGATTGTATTGCCACTTCCGGCTGTTGCGCCAGTAATATTAGCACCTCCACTGACCGTCCAGCTAAAAGTTGCATTGGGATCTGTGCTGGAAATTTTTATTACGGCATTTGAGTCACTACAAATGTTTGACTTAAGAGCGGTAGCAGTAACATCTAAACAAATTAATTGAAATTGAATAGTATTTGATATTGGTTGACTTCCCTTTGGATTGGTAATGGCTTTAATATAGTGCATTCCTGTATTACAAAAATTAGTAGCAGGATTATTGCTACCATCATTCGGAATAGGGAATTTAATAGTAGTTGCTCCAACAATGGAATCAAATTGAAGTCCATTGCAAATATCAGTAGCGTTATTTTTTATTCCTCCATTAGTAGTAGAAGACACCACTCCATTGGGTAATTTAACAACGAAATTTCCATCATTAGCATTTGGGTTAGCTGCATTAAATTTGGGCAATGTGCAAGCATCATAAGTTAATGTACTTGTGCATGTTCTATTTTTAATGACAGTGTTTCGCAATGCACCTGGGCAAGAGTTTGGCGCATTATTTACAAAGGAACCATTGGGTTGGTGATAAGAATTTTGAAGAATATAAATAGGCTGTCCGCTGCTGCAATAACTACTAAAATTATAATTATATACACTACCTCCCAGCAAAGGTGCGCTGGGGAAAATAATTACAATTGCATTGGGTGGAATAGAATCACTTGGGCCGGCAGCAACTAAATTACTCGCATTACAAGAACCGATTCTTAATTGTGTCATCAGTGCAGCAGATGGTGTTCCAAATAGATTGGAGCCTAATGGAATATTAATGTCTTTATTGGTGGCTGATGGAACATCAACCTGTAAATTTTTCACTAAAAATCCTTGTCCAGAAGTGATGACTATATATTCATTATCCTGCTCTACTAATGGATCTGGGTCGCAGGCATCTATAAAAATACCTATTATCTCGGGGCAAGAAGTAATAAGTTGAGTACCATTAGAAGTATTACTTCCTACATTTATAAATCCGATACTGTCGCCTTGACCTGCATACGGATTAAAAGATGGGTTGGTAGATTGATAAAATACAATGTTGCTACTGGCAGGAATACCTGAATAATTCACTGAAAAGACAACGGTATCTTTTCCTGATGAACAAATAGTTCCAGAGGATAAATTAGTTAATTGAATGACACTCGACTGAGCAAACAGTCCGATTGTCCATGTTATAAAAAAAGTAAAAAATAATTTCTTGTACATATTTGGAAATAATTTCTACAAAATTACACTGAAACAAGAATTGCAATTACAGGTTGTATTTTATTATTTCAACAAGGTAATATTTCCTTTTAATATCTTTTTGCTACCGTCATCAAATCTTGCAACAATTTCGTAACCATATACTTCTACAGGGGCGTATTCTCCTTTATAAATTCCATTCCAGCCGGTTGACAAATCGTTTGGTTTAATATTATTTGCTTCAAAAACTTTTAATCCCCATCTGTTGTAGATAATCAGGTGTTCTATTGTAGTATTTAACTCATTTCCTCTTACCATAAATACGTCATTGATTCCATCTCCATTTGGTGAAAATGCATTGGGTACCCATAAATCTTTATGACAATCTGAAGTAAGTACAATAGAATCTATAAAGGAACAATTAGCGGCTGTAGTTACTTTTACCCAATAAATACCAGATTCAGTAACATTGATAGAGCGACTTTGGTTTCCATTATTCCATAAGTAATAAAGTCCTTCTTCTCTTGGTGCATTTAATTGAATAGTTCCTTCACAAAAAGCGGTATCGTTTCCTAAACTAAATACAGGAATTTCATTTCGGGATATTTCAATAGTGTCTGAAAATGTTCCACAATTATTGCCTATTGTAGCAATATATTGCCCTGGCTCTGTAACTAAAATTTGGGTACCTTTTGTTCCTGTATTCCATTGTGTTAATGGGTTTCCGCTAGATAATATTCTGGAAAAATTACCGCAATAACTTGTATCGGCTCCTAAACTAAATGGCTGAGGATTAGTTCCTTCATATACTGTAAAGTCAGCAACACTTGAACATCCACTAGAATATACAGTAACAGAATATTTTTGTGGTGTATTAACTGATATTTCTTGGGTTGTTTCTCCTGTATTCCATCTTAACGAGTCACTATTTGTTTGCGCAACTAATGTAATTTTTGATTGTGGGCAAATGATATCATCACCTAATATTGATACTTGGGGTGGGGCAATTACAAGTGCAAATACAGAGTCTGCGCCTATACAATTTTCGCCCATTACATGTACTACATAATTCCCAGGTTTATTAATAGTTATTGTTCGTGTATGCTCCCCTGTATTCCAAGTATAAGAAGAAAATCCTTCCCCTGCATCCAATACAATAGAATCACCTGAACAAAACGGTGTATTCCCTGTAATTTCAGGTGTACAAATTTCCTGCTGACAGGCAGTTACTCTAACAGTGGCAGTACTACTGCATCCATTTAAGTATGCTGTTACAGAATAGCTCCCAGGCACTGATACTATAAGATTAGTACCTATGCTTCCATCACTCCATCTTATAGAATCATATTTACCAGGAACATTCAGTGTTGTTGATTGTTGATCACAAATTACAGTTGCTCCTTGTATTTCTACAGATGGATTGGTTACTTTTATGGTTACATCTTGCGTACTTGTACATCCTGCGTCATTAGATACGATAGTGTAGGTAACACTACCTGTGCCTTTATTCTCATTGGTTAATACTTGAGAAATGGTATTCCCCTCTCCTGCTGTTGCACCCGTAACACCTTGATCTGCCGTTACTGTCCAGCTAAGTTTAGCATTTTGGTCAGAGGAGGATATTTTTATATCTACTTCACCTCCGCTACAAATTGTAGAATTTTCAGTAATTACTCGTAAGTTATTACAGATTAATTGAAAAGGAATAGTGTTAGAAATTGGATTATATGTTATATTTCCTAATGGTTTAATAATCGCTTTGATGTAATTGGTTCCTGTGTTACAATATTTTTCTGTCAATGGCAGAGCAAATACATATTTGTTTAATTTAATGGAATCTATAGAAATACCGTCACAAAAATTTTCAGCATTATTTTTAATTCCGCCGTTTGCAACAGAAGCCGTATCAGATCCAACTTTTACTGCATACGTGCCATCTTTATCTTTTAAGCCACATCTATCGTATGTTAATTGGCTTACACATTTTTTATAATAAACAGTTGTTGTTCTATACCTTGAAGTAGTACAATTCGGGTCATTAACAAATGCCCCTGCGCTTCTTGTGCAAGAATTTTGAGTAACATAAATTGGCACACCTCCTGAACAAAGGTTGCTGAAATTATACGGATAGTCAACACCGTCACTGGCAAAAAAGAGTACTATTACATTGGCAGGAATATTATCTCCAGGGCCAACTGCTACAAAATTGGTAGTATTGCAAGCGCCTGTTCTCAAGGTATTCATCAATGCATTGGATGGTTTTTTAATACCACATATTGAACTTCCAATATTTACACTTCCATTTCCAGTTCCACTGTTATTAGGCCATGCTATTTTTAAACTATCTACCAATAATCCTTGTCCGGAGTTTAAGAAAATATATTCATTATGGTATTCTGGAATGGGTTTAGGATTACATGCATCAATAAAAATACCAATAATATCTACGCAAGGCAAAGGTGGTAATAATGTGGATTCTATACTATCGCCTTTAAAAAAACCAATACTGTCGCCTTCTCCAATGTATGGATTAAAATCCAAATTGGTAGAACTGTACAACACTACATTAGATCCTTTCGGTATGTTAGAACCCGTGATACTTAACAAAACAGAATCTTTACCAGAATTACAATAAACGTTATTTCCGGAAAGACTATTTAATTCTATATTGGTGGTATTTTGCGCAGCTAAAGACAAAACACTCAAAATCAAAGATATTGATACGTATAATTTTTTCATACTCATATTATGCATATTATAGTTTGGAAAGATACAAATTCTATAGGAGAATCAATATAATATTCTATATAATTTGCTGAAAGTTAAAAAAAGTGTACTTTACATTTCCTAAAAAGAATAAATTATGAAGCATTCATTTTATATTATTTTGTGTTTTATTACCTTTTCAATCCTCTCTTGCAAAAAAGAAAACATAGAAACAGACAAATATGAATACACTGGAACACTGGGTGATATTCTCCAAATAAAAAGCGAAATAAATTACACACCCGATCAAATAAAAACACTTTTACCATCAGACATTTCATCTTTTACCTCATTAAAACACAATGTTACCGTCTATATTGTAGAATATAAATCGCTCAACCTAACTAACGACACCGTAAAAGCAAGTGGCATAATAATTATTCCGCAAGTTGATAGTTTTTCTATTCCATTACTAAGCTATCAACATGGAACTTTGCTACAAAAATCCAAAGCTCCATCTGTAAGCAAAGGAACTGAATATTTATTAAACCTTGCGATGGCAAGTGACAAAGGAATGGTGGCTTGTGTACCGGATTATTTGGGATTAGGCACAGGAGATGGATTGCATTTATACCTCAATCCACGAGAAGAAGCAAATTCAGTTAGAGATATTTTGCGAGCTGCCAGAAAACTGGTAAAAGACAAAGGAAATGCAATCCTTAATGGACAAGTATTTTTATATGGATACTCACAAGGAGGACACGCTACAATGGCTGCACAACGCCAATTAGAGTTAGAAAATTCAAAGGAATTCAAACTAACAGCCTCTGCACCCATGGCGGGGCCGTATGCCATGAGTCGCACCTCTCAATTTGATATAATTTTTAATGGTGCATTTTATCCAAACCCTTTTTATTTACCATACGTTGCAGTAAGCATATTTCACAGCTATCCTAACTTATATCACTCTTACAGTCAAATATTCAAACATCCTTACGATTCATTAATTCCTATCATTTACGATGGTCTTCATTCAACGGGGTATGCCAACAGTCGCCTTGACTACTACGTAAGCAATATGATTATAGATTCTGTTAAAACTAACATCCAAAACAACCCCAACCACCCAATTCGATTGGCATTGCGCGGGTTTGATTTGGTAGATAACTGGACACCCACCACTCCTATGAAACTGTATCATTGTAGTGGTGATGATAATGTATTTTATGATAATTCTACTTATGCCGATTCCGTTTTTAAGGCAAGAGGTGCAAATATCGAACTAATAGACATGGGCAGTAGTAATCATGTGGACTGCGCTCCTCTTTCCTTATTAATGGGTGTTAGTTGGTTTAATGATTTTATAAAAATGGAAAAGATAAAATAGATTATTCATGGAGGTTGATAAAATTTATACTACTTCTGAATTTATCCAACTATAAAGGAAATATTTTCTTCTATATTTGCGCCATGTTATCAGCAAACGATAAAGCTCAAATTTCAAAACGAGCAACACCAAGATGGTATTTCAGCCGTTTACCCAAGTTCCTCAAAAAAATAATTTATTTCCTTGTTCATCAATACCGAATTTTTATTTGGGATAAAAAAGGGAATCCAGTTCCTCCGCCTCATGCTATTAAACAACAAACCATTTTATCATTTAATAAAAACAAACAACATAAATATTTTGTAGAAACCGGAACCTACTTAGGCGATATGTTAGAAGCACTTCAATATGATTTTGAACAATTATATTCTTGCGAATTAGTGCCTTTTATTCATGATTTAGCCGTAAAAAGATTTCAAAACAGAGAAAATATTCATATTATTTTAGGCGACAGCACCTTTGCGCTACCTGAAATTATGAAAAACATAAAAGCACCAGCTTTATTTTGGCTAGATGGTCATTACTCCGGCGGCGACACTGGCTGGAGCGATGTAAATGGCGGTTGTCCTATTTATGATGAAATGAAAACAATTTTTGACTCTCCATACAAACATTCCATTATCATTGATGATGCCAGATGTTTTAATGGAGATGAAGTGGGCTATCCTGTTTTAGAAGATTTTATTAAAACGGTGAAAGAGCGTTATCCTATTGAGTTCATCGAAGTAAAAGATGATTTAATTCGCATTATAAAGAAATAAAAACAACCTATTTTTTTCATGGCTGTTAACAAATTTCAAGTTGTGGAAACAATAATATAAAAGCAAGCAAGTATCGCTGTATTTTTGTAAAAAAATGTAATGGACACACCGTTTCAATTTCCCGGACAAAAGAGTTTTTACAAAGGCAAAGTAAGAGATGTTTACAACATCAAAGACCAATATTTAGTAATGGTAGTCAGCAACCGCATTTCTGCTTTCGATGTGGTATTGCCTCGACCCATTCCATATAAAGGACAAGTGCTTAATCAAATTGCCGCAAGCTTTTTGGATGCAACTAAAGATATTGTTCCCAATTGGGTAATAGAGGTACCTGCACCAAATGTAACCATTGGAAAAGTATGCGAGCCTTTTCGGGTAGAAATGGTCATCAGAGGATATTTAGCCGGTTCCGCCTGGAGAGCTTATAAAAATGGAGAGAGAGTATTATGTGGCGTAACATTGCCAGAGGGCATGAAAGAAAATCAACAATTTGAAACACCCATTATTACGCCCACTACCAAAGCAGACATTGGACACGATGAAGAAATTTCCAAAGAAGAAATTATACAGAAAAATATTGTCAGCAAAGAAGATTACGAACAATTAGAAAAATACACCCATCAAATTTTTCAACGAGGAACAGAAATCGCCGCTAAGCGTGGACTAATTTTAGTGGATACCAAATATGAATTCGGTAAAATTGGGGAAACTATTTACCTCATTGATGAAATACATACTCCTGATTCATCCCGTTATTTTTATACCGAAGGATATGAAGAGAAACTAAAAAACAATGAACCACAAAAACAACTTTCCAAAGAATTTGTACGTGAATGGTTAATTGCCAATAATTTTATGGGAAAAGAAGGTCAAACTGTTCCAAAAATGACCGATGAAATAGTAGAAAACATCTCCAATCGATATATTGAATTATATGAATTGATTCTCGGTGAAAAATTCATCAAAAAGGAATTAGATAACCTAGAACAAGTAATCATAAATGCATTAACAATTTTAGAAAAAACCGCTTAGTTAAAACATCGTTTCTTTAGTTTTTTATGTGGATTAAAATCTATTTTTGTACTTTTGCAGGATGATACAACGACCTCGCAGAAATAGAAAGAGTGCTGCTATTCGTGGATTAGCAGAAGAAATAAAACTATTACCTCAGCATTTAGTACAGCCATTATTTTTAGTAGATGGCAAGAATAAAAACAATGCTATCAAATCTTTGCCGGGCATATCGCAATTAAGTATAGATAATGCTTTAAAAGAAATAGAAGCTTGCATGAAAGTAGGTGTAAATAGTTTTATCCTATTTCCTGCGGTAGAAGAATCTTTAAAAGACAAAACAGCGTCTTACAGCTATTCTGCCAAAAATTTCTATTTAAAAGCTATTCAAAGTTTCAAAAAAGAATTTCCAGAATGTTGCCTAATCAGCGATGTAGCCATGGATCCATACTCTTCTGACGGGCATGATGGTTATGTAGAAAATGGCAAAATCATAAATGACAAAACCTTACCCATTTTAGCCAAGATGTCATTAGCACAAGCAGAAGCCGGTATTGATATTTTGGGACCAAGCGACATGATGGACGGGCGTATAGGATTTATTCGAGAAGCCTTAAACGACAAGGGCTTTACAGAAACTTCTATTATGTCTTACACCGCAAAATACGCCAGTGGTTTTTATGGCCCTTTTAGAGATGCCTTAGAATCGGCACCAAAATCAGGCGATAAAAAAACATATCAAATGAATCCTGCAAACAAGCGGGAGGCATTATTAGAAGCAGAATTAGACTACACCGAAGGTGCCGACTTTTTGATGGTAAAACCTGCAACGGTTTATTTAGACATCATCCATGAATTAAAACAAAATTTTCCCATTCCAATTGCCGCATATCATGTAAGTGGCGAATATGCCATGCTGAGAGCAGCTGGCAATAATGGTTGGATAGATTATCAAAAATGTTTGAATGAAACATTGTTAAGCATTCATCGTGCTGGTGCCGATGTGGTCATTACTTACGGAGCAAAAGATTATGCATCCAATCAATAACACTATATTGATAACACTATTTTTCTATTGAAAAATAATCTCTACTATTTGTTTTATATCGGGATGTAAACTTTTGGCAACAGGACAAGCATGAGCAGTATGTATTAAAATTTGTTGGTCTTTATCCGAAAAATCATTAACTGGAATTACCATTTTAACGTGTATTTCACCAATGCGCCTTGGCTCTGAATACATAATTTTGGTAACTTCTATGGTAGTTCCTTTTAATTCATTTTCTCTTTCTGCCAATTTTATACCCATGGTAGTAATCATACAAGTAGCCAATCCGGTGGCGACTAAATCAGTGGGAGAAAACGCCGCTCCTTTTCCTTTATTGTCCGTTGGAGCATCTGTAAAAATAGCTGTATTGCTTTGTAAGTGAATGGCTTCAGTGCGAAGTTCTCCTAAATATTCAATTTTTGCTGTAGGCATAAAAAAATTTATTTTGAGTTTTGAACTAAATTGGTCAATTTAGCGTCATAATATTAGTGAAAAAAATCTTTCAAATACAAATTATTTTATTGTTCCTTATCTCTTTTACAGAGGTAAAAGCACAATATCGGCGGGAGGACTCTAACCTGAACAGAGACTCTGTACTTTATAGAAAAAGTTGGGCAATGGGTGCACGTTTAAAAAGTGATGGGGTTAGCATTGAAACAGAATTAACCACCAGCAAACGATTTAAACGAAGTATGCTGTATCAAATTCAATTTTCGTATTTTTTACATCCTAAGCAAACTCGTCAAGCATCTCAATATGGTGGTGGTGGTTTCTTTGGTGGTGATGGTTTTAAACCATTTATCTATGGCAAACAAAACACCTTATTTACACTGTATGGAGGCGTTGGGCAAAAATTTTTAGTGGCAGAAAAAGGCAAGCGACATGGAGTTCAACTATTATTAAAATATGCCGCTGGTTTATCCATAGCAATTTTAAAACCTTATTCTTTAAGAGTTATCCCTAAACCCTTAACCACTGCCACTATGGATGACTTAGTAGATGTAACCTACAAAGAAGGCGTAGATAATAGTTTTTTAGATTTTGACAGAATTGTAGGTGCTTCCGGTTTTGCAAAAGGATGGAATTTAAAATTTTTACCTGCTTTACACATAGAAGCAGGATTAGATTTTGATTTTGGAAAAAATGAAAGTTTTATAAAAACATTAGAAATAGGCGTTGCAGCTGATTTTTATTACAAAAAAGTACCCATAATGGTAGATAAAAATAAATTTTTATATCCAAGTGTATATGTTGGTTTCTTGATGGGAAAACGTCGAGAAAAATAATATTTACAACAAATAAATTAAAATGGCGGATACTGAAACAACACCAACTCCAATGCGAAAACCCTCTTGGCTAAGAGCAAGAATTCCCATTGGAGACAATTATAAAAAAATAAAAAATTTAGTAGATACCTACAAACTACACACGATTTGCCAAAGTGGAAACTGTCCGAACATTGGTGAATGTTGGGGTGCCGGAACAGCTACTTTTATGATTTTGGGAAATGTTTGTACACGCTCTTGCTCCTTTTGCGCTGTAGCAACAGGTCGTCCATTATTTTTGGACAATGAAGAACCAAGACGTGTGGCGGAAGCAATCAAATTAATGCAAGTAAAACATGCCGTTATTACCTCTGTAAATCGGGATGAACTGCCCGACAAAGGAGCTCGAATATGGCATGAAACCATTGTAGCGGTAAAAGAACTCTCTCCTACTACAACTATCGAAACATTAATACCAGACACCAAAGCAGATTGGGAGGCTTTGGAAGTAATGATTAGCGCCGGACAAGAAGTGGTTTCTCACAATATGGAAACGGTAAAACGTTTATACCGAAAAGTGCGCCCACAAGCAAAATACGAACGGAGTTTGGAACAAATACAACGCACCAAAGATTTCGGGAAACGAACTAAAAGCGGTATCATGTTAGGTTTTGGTGAAACAGACAATGAAGTATATGAAGCACTATTGGATTTAAAAAATCATGGTTGCGATGTAGTTACACTGGGACAATATTTACAACCCACAAAAATGCATTTAGAAGTAGCAGAATTTGTACATCCAGATAAATTCGCACACTTTAAGGAATACGGATTGTCCATTGGAATTCCTTATGTAGAAAGTGGCCCGATGGTGCGTTCTTCATATCATGCAGAAAGACATATTTAGTGGTAATGATTACACAAAAAAACGTCTGAGATTCCCATTTTCTAGGGAATGTCTATGCAGATTTTTTTTATGGTAATGTGGTCAAAAATGGAGCTTTGCACCTAAAAATTATTTCTTCTTTTTCTTTTTATGTTTTTTATCCATTTCTTCTGCTTCTTTTAACAGCGATTGCAAATCTTCCTTTTCCATTGTATCTTTTGCAAATTCTATCGTTTCCATATAATCCTCTTTTTCAATATCAATTACATGAACTGGTTTATGTAAGAAAGTTTCAATAATTTTTAAAGTTGGCTTTTCTTCTGTACTGCAAAACGTAATCGCCTGTCCTTTCTTGTCGCCTCTACCAGTACGTCCTACACGATGTACATAATTTTCAGGTTCATCTGGCAAATCGTAATTTACCACATAATCTACATTCGGAATATCAATGCCTCTTGCATTAATATCGGTAGCAATCAGCACTTTTGTTTTACCTGTTTTAAAAGCCTCCATCACTTGCAAACGCTCTACATGTTCTTTGTCGCTGTGCATGGTTAATGTCTTAATATTGGCGCGTTCCATTGCTTTAGCCACGCGTTCTGCCCGTACTTTTGTGCGAACAAAAATCAATATTTTACTATCTGGATGTTCATGGATAATTCGTTCTAAGAAAAAACGTTTTTCTTCCATTTCAATAAATGCGACAGCATGTTGCACGTTCTTAGATACTGGGTCTTTGGGAGATATTTGAATACGAATAGCATTACTCACTAAAGAATAAGCTAATTTTTTTATTTTCTCATTGATGGTTGCCGAGAAAAAAAGTGTTTGACGTTTTTTGGGAACAAAACGCATCATATCTCGAATATCATCAATAAAACCTAAATCGAGCATGTGATCGGCTTCATCCAATACAAGTATATCAATTCTACTAACATCCAATGCCCCTTGATGTTGTAAATCAAACATTCTGCCTGGTGTGGCAATTACAATATCTACACCTTTGTATAAAGTTTGAATTTGTTTTTCCTGTTCTATTCCACCGAAGATAGTAGTAATTTTCACCCTTGTTTTTTGAGCAATTTTTTCAAACACCTCGGCTATTTGAATGGCAAGTTCATGAGTAGGCACCATTACCAAACATTTAATATAATCAGTACGTTTGGAGGATTTTTCTTGATGAATTTTATGAATAATAGGAATAGCAAAAGCGGCGGTTTTTCCAGTGCCCGTTTGTGCTATTGCCAACACATCTTCACCACGCAAAATAGGTGGGATAGATTTGAATTGAATGTCGGTTGGTTTTTTAAATCCTAATGAATCTAAATTTCGTTTTATATCTTCATTGATAAAATAGTCGCTAAATTTCATTGTGTAAAAGTAGAGAGAAATAATGAGATATGATAGATTTGTACTACGTGAAGAGTAATGGGAAATTAGCCATGTGTTATCATTGGACACATTTCAAATACTATTTGTGTCGATATTATATTAAAATTTTAGCCAATGCCATGCTACTTTACTGCCGTGTTTATTATCATTAAACTCTATTGCAGGTGCTGGGAGTTTGATAACATTTAGAACTTTCATCAATCCTTTAGCCCAATGTCTTTTTACTGGGAGTTTGGTCCAATCTAAATCTACTGATAAATAAAAACGATGCAATCGTTGAATATCACTTCTATCCACAATATCAGCAGGATCCACCTTACTAAGGTCTTCATCTCCACTTAAATCATTTTTATTCCACTTATTTGCATAACCTCCCAGCATACCACCGGCTCCATATCCGAACGAAAATTGCAGCCATTTGGGGAATTTTGAATTGGGGTTTCGGACAAATGCACCTGGGCTAATGCTCCACCAATAAGTTTGAGCGTTATAGTCTTTTAGCATAGTTTGAGAAAATGAAGTACCGTATAGTTTATTGGCTCTTTCTTTAATTTCGGCATCATTGTATTTTGAATAATTTACGGGGAAAGCAGATATTTTCATGGTAATACGTTGGTCGTGCCAAAGGTATTGTTGAACACCAAACAATAAACTTCCACTAATATTCATAGACATATCACTCCACGAAAATCCCCATTTTTTCTGAAATCCATCATGTAATTCTATCGACAGTTGCCACATATTTCCAGTGAGCATGCCTACCCAAATTGCATGTTTTTCTTGCAATCCTGCCCATTTAAATAAATCGTATGTCCATTTGCTTTCTATATAACTACTAAAACAATGCCCTGTTTTATCCATATTATTCCATTCATTCCAATCGTTGAAAAAGTGGAACTTTGTCTTTTCTGTTTTGGAATACCATGCTGTGCTCCACCAAACATTTGCAATAGCATATAAGCCTGCTTGCATACCTGCTACCAAGCCTACACGTGGTAGATTTAATTTTTCAGAAGGACGAAAAAAAGAATATGGTTTAGCCATTTTAATTTTACCAATATACCCATAGGCTGGATCTGTTGGTACATAATCATAATGTTCTATATATCGATAATTAATAGTAAATACATTTGCATCCTGCCATATTGTATCTGCTATTTTATTAGTAGAAGTAGTAATTTTTTTAAATGTGTAGGCAGGATTAAAAACAGTATCATTATGGACTTCTATTTTTCCATTTTTAATAATGGTGTCTTGTATTATTTTATAGGCATAATCTTTTTCTGTATGGCTTTGTTGATGCTGGTGTTTGCCAGTAGCTATGGCATTATAAGGAAATATATTTCCTACAACAAGAATTAGAAAAAGCGACGATAGTTTTTTGTTTAGAAAAGACATCCTTTCAAAGGTACAAAAAAATAGAACAATCGTTATATAGTGGAGAAATGATTGTACGTTTCCATCCTTACTCGCTCTCGCTATTCCATAAATAAATGTGTAAGAAAATATACTATTGTTGCTAAAAGGGCACTGACAGGGATTGTTAAAATCCAAGCCCAAAGTAAATTGACAGTTACTCCCCAACGCACTGCGCTCAATCTTTTAGTAGCTCCTACTCCAATAATTGAACCGGTGATAGTATGTGTAGTAGAAACTGGAATTCCCATTTGTTCTGTTATAAACAAGGTGGATGCGCCTGCTGTTTCTGCACAAACTCCTTCCAATGGTGTTACCTTTGTAATACGAGAACCCATTGTTTTTACAATTTTCCAACCACCACTAAGTGTGCCTAAGCTTATTGCCAAATAGCAGGAAAGCGGCACCCAGTCTGGCATTGCTTTTATATCCACAATATTTCCATTAGCCACTAATGCGGCTGCAATAATCCCCATTACTTTTTGGGCATCGTTTCCACCATGTCCAATGCTGAATGCTGCAGAAGACAAGAGTTGTAATCTTTTAAAATTATTAAAAGTGCGATAAGCGCTTGGTTCTTTAATTTTTTCTGTGTAGATAAATGAAGCGGCAATTAATAATAGCATTATGATTAATCCGTAACGAATGATGCGATTATTGCTTCTGTCCATTTCATTTACCAATTCAGTTTTAATATTTGTTTTAACAGTGGCAGAAAATAAATCTATGTTGTTAGGTTGTATTAATCCTGTTTTTATCATTCTCTGTATCATTTCATCTTGACCAAGTTCGCGGTGTTGTGCTGCTATGGGTTTTAATTGGTCGATAGTAGATTTTGCAACTATATAAGCTTGTGTTTTTGAAGCATCTTTTTCTGACAGAATTTTCAAGCGTTCAATTTCAAAATATAATTTTAATTTGTCAATTATTTGAGCGGTCGTTACGGTATTCAAATCTATATTCTGAATAATTTCTTCTGCTACTACGTTGCTTCCTTTGGATTCATAATGTTTTATATATTCAAAACTCTTTGCTACATTTAATTTTGCTGTAGCTAATTTTTCTTCATTTTTTAGTTTATCTTTTGTTTTGGATGTATCTGCAACATCTGCGGTGTATTCATTGATTTTAAAAAATCTTTCAATGTTTTTGTCTATTTTTTTTTCTTGAAAATGAATAAAGGTAAACCATATCCCAACGCATGTAGCCATTAAGATAAAAACTTTCAACCATGTATTTCTATTCATCATTACTAGTGTAAAGAACATGGAAATAATCATCCCAATGAGTGGAGCTAAAAAAATAAAGGCTATAATTTTTAATATCATTGCGCTATCCACAATGTTTCGGATGGGCACAAATCCACCGTGTTTGATAAAGGCATGCGTGATGGCTGCACCTGCAAAGCCACCAATCAATGTGTGGGAAGATGAGGACGGAATGCCGTACCACCACGTGAGTAAATTCCAAATAATAGCAGCTATGAGTCCTGCAAAAATCACATGAAGGGTGATGTATTCTTTGAATACTGTTTTTCCTACGGTATTGGCAACTGCATGATCTTTGAAAATAAAAAATGCTACCAAATTAAAACTTGCGGCCCAAAGTACTGCTTGAAACGGAGTGAGTACCTTAGTGGATACTATCGTAGCAATAGAATTTGCAGCATCATGAAAGCCATTGATATAATCAAACACTAAAGCCAGTACTATAATTAAAACGATAAATTCCATAAATATAAGTTATAGATTTTTTGAATTTTTCTTTTTGAAAACAATCCTTATGAATATTTTATTATAATAGATTCTATAACGTTTGAGGCATCTTGGCATTTGTCTGAAACCATTTCTAAGTCTTCAAATAAATCTTTTAATACAATAATTCGCAAGGTATTGTCTTTATTATTGCGAATTAAATCTCCCATGGCTTCATTGTATAATAAATCCACTTTTGATTCGCAGCCATGTATTCTTATACAGGCTTCTGTTACTTTTTGAAGATTTTTCATATTGCGCAATCCGAAAACGGCATTTTTTAGTTCTTTAACGGATTCATCATTTAATTCTGCTATTTTTAATACGTAATCATTAAATTCTCCAAAGTCGTAGTTTTTCATTTTATTGCCCACTTCATCAATATAATCGACCACATCGTCCAAAGCGGAGGCTAATGCATGAATATCTTCTCTATCAAATGGCGTGATAAAATTTCTATTTAATTCAACATAAATATTATGTACTATTTGGTCTGCCTGATGCTCTAAATGTCCGGTTTGAGCAAGCATTTCATATCGTTTTTCATGGGTACTTCTCATGGCTTCTAAAAAAAGTTTACTTACTTTTTCTGCAAGGATGGTCGTTTCTTCAAATAGGTTTTGAAAGACTTTATCTTTTGGCTGGAAGAATTTTAAGATGGATAATGACATGATATAAGTTTTAGTTTTAAAAATTTAATTATTTAAAAGGAAAATTGCATTTGAAAATGCCAAATTCCATTTGTTTTTTTTGGTGGTTATATTTTGAGCAATGGTATAATCTGTTTGTAGTTTAAATGCATTTTTAAAAACATAATAGGCAACTCCAACACTGTATTCATTTACCGTTGGGATATTGCCTATTTTACCCGAAAAGGATCTGTTGTATCTGGTGCCTAATTCTAATTTTTTTTTAAATAAATAGGAAACACTGGCATAGAATGATTGTCCGGCAAGGTAGAGTTTATTGTCTGTTGCTTTTCTATAAATATATCCTGCTATGGTGGTCAATCCTTTGTATTTTAAAATTGCATCTGTATAAATAGTATGCAAATTATTTCTGACAGAATCAGGAATAAAACTCCCGCCATTTTGGGCTTTTTGCAAGGAGGATTTGTTATTAAAATCATACGCCACTCCTACTGCAATTTTTGGTTTTGGTTCTCTAGCAAAATCTTGCAGGGAGTAATCACCTTTTTCTGCAAATTCTCCAATTGGCAAAAAATCAAATCGAACGGTATAGTCAAAATGCTGTACGTCTGTCATGTTATAATTTCTACCTTCACCGGAGGCGATACTCAATGTCGGTTTAAAAATAAATGTTTTGCCAAAATTACCAAATAATTGTACCCCAAAATCACGATCTAATCTAAATAATAAATTTGTAGTAGAGCGTTCTGAAAAAAATTGATTTTCTGCGGATGCAATATTTTCTCTATCACCAGGTAATTTTCCTTGTCCAAATTGCAGGGCAAATTGTTTTATAGGCTTGTATTTTATATTTCCATCTAAAAATACATTTCCTATTTTCACGTCTTGCGGCGACAAGCTAAGTAAGATTTTATATTCTAATTTTTGATTTAAAAAATATCCTCCAAATTTCAGCCTAAGTCTTCTTTCCATAAAAGTGATGGTAGGTTTACTATTTTTATCAAAAAATTTATTTACTTCTATTCTGCTTTGTGAAGCAATGCCGAAATTAAAGGACATGGTGGAATCTGCATCAGAAATAGTTAAACCGTTTCCAAATTTTAAAGATACGTTAGCATTTCCTGCATTTGATATTTCTGGTTTTGAAATAATCAAAATGACAAGTAACAGTTTTATGCTTTTTATCTGTTTTGATCGCATCTGTTTGTTTGTATTTTCAGGCAATAAAAAAAAATAGCCTAAATTACTTTTGCAAAGTTCTTGAATTATTTTGATAAAAGAAATATG
>JBDKHK010000118.1:0-20741 GCA_039797705.1 Bacteroidota bacterium | reverse complement strand
TTTAAATCTTTTGAAAAATCTTTTTGTTGTTGCGATTGAATGAATTTTATAATTGATTTTGGTAAAATAGTTTTACTTAAATTTTTTAATTTATTAAGAGAATTGTTAGACGAATCATCTGGTTTTATAAAATTAATTTTTAAAGGTACGAATAAAGAATCGAACACCTGTATTTTATAAAATGATTGATGAAGTAATAGATTTTCTGGCAATGAATACCAATAATTTATCCAATTGATTTGCCAAAACGGCAGATAAAAATCCAATCCAAAATAGGTGTAAACATGAACAGAATTAATAATAAATTTTGAAAGCCTGTTTTTTATCAGCCATGCTCGATAACCACTCCAGGAATTTTCATAAATTTTTAAATCAGGATAAATGTCATAATTTTTTTTTATAAACGATGTAAGATTAAAATTGGATACAGATTTCATAAAACTTCCGGCATGAATATCCTGACAAAATCCATTCATTACCACAGCATTTTTGGGTAATTTATTAGTTTGTTGTAAATAATACAAGGCAAAAAAATCTTGTTCGTGTGGGAGAGAAGTACAGTGATGATTTTTGTCGGAATATTGCTTCCACTTATCAGAAAAAAATACATTTAATAAATCATCCGTATATTCAATAAAATGCCATTTTATTTTCAAGGTATCACATACCTTTTTAGCAATATTTACTTCATAGCTATCTTTTTTTCCGTACGAAAAACATTCAATTTTTTGATAATTATGTTGATGTAACAACGCTAATAAATAACGTGAATCATATCCTCCAGATAATGGAATCAATATAGTTCTGCCATTTGCATATTTAATTGTTTTTTGAATCAGTTCATTTTCAACAGCTATTAATTTTTGTTTAAAAAATTCAGAATTTCCCTGTTGGATGATTGCTGTATGCTGGTAATATTTTTTTATTCTATAACAATTTTCTTTTTTAGAAATAACAGCATATTCACCTCCTTGTAATTGTTGCCAGTTACTTAACAAAGTAGAATTTTCTAAGGTGCAATAAACTTTCATAAAATCATTGATAGCATCTGTGTTTATTTCTTCATTTTCTGTTGTTATTTCATCGGAAATATAAATGGTATCATTTTTTTGAGTTATAAATAATGGGAAAGT
The DNA here is from genome assembly GCA_039797705.1 of Bacteroidota bacterium. Taxonomy (GTDB): domain Bacteria; phylum Bacteroidota; class Bacteroidia; order Chitinophagales; family JADIYW01; genus JADJSS01. The sequence continues at coordinate 19,608 of JBDKHK010000118.1, read as the reverse complement.
ACGCATCCTGTCCACTGCCATAAAAACAAAATCATTCGTTTCAATAATTACAGCAAAATGCCCATCAGATTTTTGAAGCTGTTGAACGAAATTTTCTTCATTTGTGATGCAATGAAACGTATTTGCAAAAGATTGTTCCTGAACTAACTCGTTGTCAATAAATATATTTCCTATCACAGAAACCACCTCTTGTTTCAGCCATTTATGTATTGCATTATATGTCAGTTTTATGCTTGTCATCCATGTCGTTTCGAGATAAAAGTAATTTAATTGTTTTTAAATAACAAAAATTGTATTTGACTATACAATTTTAATTACCACGTAATTTGGAGTCGGAAATATATCTTTTTGATTCTTGGCGATATATATTTCTTACCATAAGACAACTATTTATTTTAATGAAAACCTTACTTTTGTGCCAGAAAATTTAAAATATGTCAACTACTACAACACCAGCTATTGATTTTAACCTTAAGTACAAGGTAAAAGATATGTCCTTGGCCGAATGGGGCAGAAAAGAAATCACGTTAGCAGAGGCAGAAATGCCAGGCTTAATGTCACTTCGGGAAGAATTTGGACCGTCTAAACCATTAAGCGGTGCTCGCATTGCAGGCTGTTTGCACATGACCATCCAAACGGCTGTTTTGATAGAAACCTTAGTAGAATTAGGTGCAGATGTTACTTGGTCTTCTTGCAATATTTTCTCTACGCAAGATCACGCAGCAGCAGCTATTGCAGCAGCGGGAATCCCCGTTTTTGCATGGAAAGGAATGACAGAAGAAGAATTTAATTGGTGCATCGAACAAACATTATTTTTCGGTTCTCCGGATCAGCCATTAAATATGATTTTGGATGATGGTGGCGATCTTACCAATATGGTATTCGATAAATATCCTGAATTAGCAACCGGCATTAGAGGATTATCAGAAGAAACAACCACAGGAGTTCATCGTTTATACGAAAGAATGGAAGCAGGTACATTATTAATTCCAGCAATTAATATTAATGACTCGGTTACAAAATCTAAATTTGATAATAAATATGGCTGTCGTGAAAGTTGTGTGGATGCTATTCGTCGTGCGACAGATGTAATGATTGCTGGAAAAGTTGCTGTCGTTGCTGGGTTTGGAGATGTTGGTAAAGGTTCAGCAGAATCCTTACGTGGAGCTGGAGCGCGTGTAATTGTTACAGAAATTGATCCTATTTGTGCTTTACAGGCTGCTATGGAAGGATTTGAAGTAAAGAAAATGATAGATGCAGTAAAAGAAGCAGATATTATTGTTACAACCACAGGCTGTAGAGATATTATTACGGGAGAACATTTTAAATTAATGAAAGACAAAGCTATTGTTGCAAATATTGGACACTTTGATATCGAAATAGATGTGGCATGGTTGAATGATAATTATGGTCATACAAAAAACACTGTAAAACCACAAGTTGATTTATATACTATTGATGGAAAGGATATTATTTTATTAGCAGAAGGACGCTTGGTGAACTTAGGATGTGCCACCGGTCATCCGTCTTTTGTAATGTCTAATTCTTTCTCTAACCAAGTAATAGCACAATTAGAATTATGGCTTCACAGTGATAAATATGAAAACAAAGTCTATATGTTGCCTAAACATTTAGATGAAAAAGTAGCACGCTTGCATTTGAAAAAAATTGGCGTAGTGCTAGATGTTTTAACTGAAACACAAAGTACATATTTGAATATTCCTGTTGCAGGACCTTATAAACCAGAATATTACAGATATTAATCAAATATCTAAAATAAAAAATCCCGAAGTATATTTTACTTCGGGATTTTTTTTTGTTGAAGACAACTTTATTTAGTTGTTTTCTTTGCTGGCTCTTTGTTTTCTTTGTAACGCATGTCAGGAGTACCATCTTTCTTTTTTGGTCCTGGTGCTGCAGTTGCTTTAGCTTCTTTGTTTTCTTTGTAACGCATGTCAGCAGTTCCATCAGCTTTTAGCTTAGTTCCTTCAGCTTTAACTTCTTTCCCTTTTTTTTCAACTTTTGCTTCTTTCGCAGCTTTTTCTTCTTTGACAGTTTTTTCAACTTTTGCTTCTTTTTTTTCTGCTTCAGTTTTTACTTTCACTTCGGTTTTTTTAGCCGGAGCGGTTACTGTTTTTACAGAAGATGTAGTAGCAGCTGTTTGAGCATTTGCCATAATAGTAAGCATTACAAATGTTACAACGGCGGTGATTACTTTTTTCATTTTTTGTTTTTTAATTTGTTTTTAATGAGTCAAATTTATGTTTATACAGAAATATTGTAAAGAGGTATTTGGTTAAGAACTGTTATAGATTTTTTATTAACAATATTTTCACGAAATATTTTAAAAGGGCCAATTGTAATTATTAAAGTATAAAATTAGGTTAAGTATTGCTAATTAGATTTTGTGAATTAAAATAAAATTATATCTTTGCACTTCAGTTTTTTGAACTATATGGACATGTTAGCTCAGTTGGTTAGAGCATCGGTTTGTGGTACCGAGGGTCATGGGTTCGAGCCCCATACGTGTCCCATTTTTTTTTAAATTTCCCTCGCCATCTTTTATAATTCTTACTTTCTACAAACAATTGTTGTTTGAGGTTTTTTTAGGTATTATTCCTTTTATTATTATTGGCAGCCTACTTAATAAAGGCAATATGGCATAATAATTAAAGTAAGCAATGCTCGCACCTAAAATGAAACCCGCAAGAATATCACTTGGGTAATGTACGCCCACATATATCTGTGCAATACCAATCATAAAAGCCCAAAATAGCCATAAATAATTTATCCATTTTTTCTTAAATATACCAGCTAATACTATACTTATTGCAATGGCTGCATGGTTGGCTGCATGGTTAGATGGAAAGCCATATTTTCCACCACAATGATTTAGTAGCAAGCGGACAGTCAATGTTTCAGAATGACAGGGGCGTAATCTTCCAAACCATGGTTTTAGTAGTTGAAAAGTAATAGAATCAGCTATTGCAAATGCAATAAGTATATATAATCCATATTTTAGCCCATTCCATTTGTATGAATAAATTAAATAGATAAAAAGTAAAATATATAAAGGAATCCAATTGTGTGCATTCCTCAAAAATAGCATTATAGAATCTAAGGTTTGATTGCTAATGGTATTATTGATAAAATGAAAAATACTATAATCCATCTGTTTTAAAAATTCCAATATCATATTTATTGGTTCAGATAGTTTTAGAATTGTATTTCAAATTCGTTTTTATCGGTATATAATTTCCAAAATTGTTCGGCAATATTTGCAGGAGTATGTTTTTCGGCATCAGGTTTTACTATTCCGCAAACGGTGACAGTTCCAACAAATATTTTTTTTGGTTTTAGTGCTTGATGTAGTAAGCTTGCTAGATTTCTAATGCCTGCTTTTCCAATAGATAAGGAGCCAAATTGAGGCTCTGGATATAATGCAAATCCGCCGCCGGTAATTAATATTGCACCCGTTCCTTTTTTCTTCATATCGGGCATAGTTAATTGAACAGCGGTCATTACACTGGCAACATTTATTTTGAAATCACGGGTAAGCCCATCAGCCGTTTCGTTGGCAATGTTTACTTCTTTTATTTTTGCTACGTTGTAATGAACGACATCAATAAAATCCCATTTTTCCCAAATTTGATTGAAAGCGTCTTTCATGGAGTCTGCATCACTTGCATCGCCTACAATGATGTGTGAGTCAATACCTTTATTGTTTAAAACCTGACTAAGTTTTTCTAAATTTTTTTTACCTCTTGAAATTAATACAACTGAAAATCCTTCTTGTCCAAATTTTTCTGCTACCGCTTGTCCAATGCCCGGCCCAGCGCCAATAATAGTTATTACCTTACTCATAAACTGATTTTCTTTGCTAACAAAATATAACGATCGGATGTTTTTGGGTGAAAATTATTTAAACGATAATCACCAAATTCTTTTACTAAGCTAAATCCCGTATCGTTTAAAAAGGTATGAAAATGATGTTGCTTCAATGCCTGAACTTCTTCACTGTACAACCATACTTTTTCGTCTTTTTCAATTTTTATATTTTTTATTATTTTCCCATTTTCTACTTCGCGTCTTATATAAAAATTATATCCATCTATTATTTTTGTTTCTCGAGGCACTAAATTTTTTATTGCCTTTTCTGCATTCATAAAATCAATTAATATATATCCATTATCTTTTAATCCATTATGCATATTGCTAAAGACTTTTTCATTTTCTTTTAAATCATCAAAATATCCAATACTTGTAAAAAAATTAAAAATATAATCAAAATAATTTACTCGAAATGGCTGACGCATATCGTGCACATAAAATTCTAAATTGGATAAAGTATAAGCGGCACTTGCATAATGAATACTTTCTTTCGATAAATCTAATCCTACTACTTCGAGCCCTTTTTCTGCCAAATAATTGGCATGTCTTCCTTTGCCACAAGCAAGATCTAAAATAGAACCTGAAGTTATATTTAAATATTTTATTACAGCATCTATAAAATGTTCTGCTTCTTCTTTGTCTCTGTTTTTGTATAGAATGTGATAAAGTGGAGAATCAAACCAAAGATCATACCATTGTTTTTTTTGCTCTGTCATAAAAAAATAATTCATTTGATTTGGATACAATGTACGATTTTAAAGATAAAGTATAAAATATCTTCTCTAAATTAAATCGAAAAATTAGGCAGTCATATCGATGTTTTTTATGTATCTGCGCCAAAAACCACCCATCCAATAAATTGAAGTAAATACAAATAATGTAAACCAATAAATTACTTCGCAACCCCAAGAAATATATAATGGACTGTGTAGCATCTGGATGAAATAATAGCAGTAAATAACATAAAATGTACAGCAAAATAATTCAACAATAGTAGGTACAAATGTTGCGCCCGTTCCTGTAATTCCAAAATTCATTATCATGCTGGAAGAGAAAAATAACATAGCAATCATTAGCGTATAAAAGGGCGGAATGGCATCGTGAATAATTTGTATATCATTTGTGAAAATGCTTAATACAGGATATGCGAATAATACAATTAGCACATTAATACTCATAGAAATTCCTACTGAAACTACGAGTATTTTTTTTAAAACAGGAATGACGTCATCTATTCTATTTTGACCGATGATATTACTAATAATGGTATTGCTGGTACTGGCAAGACTCCATACTGGAATCCCAATAAAAGTAAAAATACTTTTTAATATTCCCGATACTGCTAGTTCTTGTTCTCCTAATTTTTCTACTGATAAAAAAAAATACCACCAAGAACCGATTCCTATAATATTTTGTAATACAATGGGAGTGGACAATCGTATGATGGATATGATTTGTGAAAATTGGATAGATTTGAATGTGAAAGCGTTATATTTTTCTGGCAACTTAAAAGAGAAAAAATGAATGGTGTATATAAAAAATAAAACGGTATCTGCTACCGCTGTTGCTATTCCAGCTCCTTTGATGCCCATAGGTTCAAATCCAAATTTTCCGAAAATAAAAATATATCCTAACACGATGTTGGTGAGTGCCATTCCTAAGGTCGCTATGGTAATGATTTTTGTTTTTCCAATTCCAGTATAAAATCCATTAAATGCAAATCCGAGTACTACCGGCAAAACGGCGTAATTCATTTTTTGAATGTATTCTAAAGCATCAATTTGTATGGCTTTTGATTTTATCACAAAATTTAATACAGTAGGAGAGCCAAAATGGAAAAACAACATTAAAAATCCAGATAAAACAATAGAAATAAGTAAAAGATGATCGAACGCAATCCCAATTTTATGGGTTTTGTTTTCTCCGCTATACCTGGCAATAATTACCTGAGAGCCTCGTGCTAAGCCACCTGCTATAAATACAAATACAAAATAAAAAATTCCACCAATAGTAATGGCTTCTAAAGCAGTTTTGGAAGAATGACCTAAAAAGGCGGTATCTATCAATTGATTGACAGAATGTGCAATACTTCCCAAAATAACAGGATAGGATATTTGCCAAATTTCTTTATATGTACCTCTTAGTTGCACTCTATTTATTTGAGAACACAAAAGTACAGTTTTAAAATATTGTTGTAGATTAAATTAAAAAGTGAAAGTGAGAGTGAAATTAAAAAGTGAAAGTGAAAGTATCTTATTTTTTGGTAGTATCATTGGTTAATCCTTCTTTCCATACTTTCCATTGATCGCCCCAAAGTCGATTTCCCGCATCCACATACAATGTTTCACCATTAATATAAGAAGCCATAGGAGAAGAGAGGAATAAAACAGGGTATGCCACTTCTTGCGTGGTGCCCATTCTGTTGTTAGGAATGCTGTCTTCTATATCTTTTAAAATAATTGGAGGATAGTTATCCATTCCAGATGAACGGATAATTCCTGGGGCAACGGCATTTACTCTAATATTATATCGTACCCATTCAATAGCCAAAGTTTTGGTCATATTATCAACGCCGGCACGTGCAGCTCCCGTGTGTACCATGCCCGGAAATCCTTTGTAAATATTGGCAATGATATTTACAATTGTTCCTTCATTTTGTGGAATGAAAAATGTCTTTGCCATAATTTGTGTAACATAGAAAGTACCAATCAAATTATTGGTAATGACTGCACGAAAGCCATTAAAAGAAATGTTTTCTGCTGCAGATGGAAATTGCCCGCCGGCATTGTTTACTAAAATATCCAATCTATCAGCTTCAGTTTTTATTTTATCTGCTAAAGCTTGTATTTGTTCTGGTTCACGAATATCTGCAATGGCCCCACGTACATCGCCGATTTGTTTTAATTCATTAATTGCTTTTTCTATTTTTTGTGCATTGCGAGAAGCAATATAAACCGTTGCACCTAATTTTAAATAATTTTCTGCAATGGTATATCCTATGCCACTACCACCGCCGGTAATTAATACTATTTTATTCTTGAATAAATCTGACTGAAACATGCTAATTATTTTGTTTACTAAAATACATAAATATTTTTACCAAACGACCGTTTGATAAATAAATCTCATTTTTTTACTTTAGTTAAACGGAAATTTTTTTTCCAAATTTGCTAATCATTAGTACACCCAATAAAACAAACAGTGTTCCTATGATATGTAAAGCAGAAACGTGTTCTTGCAAAATAATACTAGCTAAAAAAATAGTTGCAATCGGTCCTACACTTGCAATGATGGCCATATTAGAGGAGCCAACAAATGATATACCTGCGGTCATTAAAAAGGAAGGAAGCACCGTGCTGATAATAGCCACTCCAAGCCCAATAAGATATACCTGATATGGGAATGAAAAAATATTGAATCCATGAACAATAATATAATGAACTAATACTGCAATACATGATACAATCATGGAAATACATGTAAACCGTATTGTACCTACATTTTTGATAAGGTCATCACTTTTTACAAGATATAAAGCATACGTAATAGAACTAATTAAAACAAAAATAGTTCCTTTAATTAAACTGGCTGACGCATAAAATGCTCTATCTGAATAAAAAGCAAGAATAATACCAATATAGCAAATGATAACAGCTAAAACTTGAATTGAATAAATTTTTCTTTTAAAAAATATTTTTGACATGATTAATACAAAGGTTGGATAAGTAAAAATGATGTTTCTTTCCAAAGATGCACTTACATATTGCAATCCTAAAAAATCGAAAAGTGCGGCTAAATAATAACCTATCAATCCTAAGGTGATAATGTTTATTTTGTCTTTAGAGTCTATTTTTGTTTGCTTTTTTTGATATTCCTTTAATAGAATAATTACATAAAATGGCAATGCAAAAAGCATTCGCAATGTAAGAATCTGCAATCCATCTACTCCATACCTAAAAGCAAGTTTAGCAAAAATACCTTTGGTAGAAAAACAAATGGCTCCTATTAAAATATAAATTACCCCTTTGTAAAAATTAGTTTGCATAATATAAAAAAAAGGCAGTCTGTGCAGACTGCCTTTTGTGTTTTTAAAAATTATTTATTTCATTACAAATGAAGATTGACCAATCAAGAATCCTTTTTGGTAAACTTCTACAGAATATTTTCCTGCAACAAATTTGAAAGTTTGAGACCAGTAAGAACATACTGTTTTAGTTTCATTTTGATAATCAGGAGAAATGGTATAAGTATAAGGAATATCATTTCCTGTGGTTGCATCTGTTAATGTACCGCTGCCCAAGTTTTGCAATTGTATGGTAGTGCCATCCGGATTAATAATTCTAACTTGAACATCCGTTTGTCCAGTAGGTGCAATTTTATTTTGAATCAAATCAAAGCAAACACGAAGTTTTTCAGCATCTTTTGCTTTTTTTACTTCATCTTCTTTGCCTTTTTTAGTAATACGAATAGGTGTAGATTGAATATTTGCAGTACTTAAGATAGAAGCCTTGTCGATTCTATCTTTCATTTTTTGATTCTCGTCGTCTAGTGCTTGTTTCTTTTGTGTTGTTTCACTTAATTGTGTTGTTATTTTTTCATTCGTCTCACTTAAAGACTTATTTACAGTAACCAACGAGTCAATAGAAGATTGCAAATGTGCTTTATCACTTTCCATTTGTTGCAACATAGTCTGTGCATCTGCCAATAATTTAGACTTTGAAGCATCTCCTGATTTCAATGTTGAGATTTGAGCTAATAAAGCATCAACTTTTGCTTTCTTTTGTATTAATTCTTGTTTTTTTATTTCTAACAAACTATCCAAACCAGCATTTTCAGCACGATAGCTTTCAATTTCTTGTAAGGATTCAGCATATTTTTTGTCCAATTCTTCTTTTAATGCAGTAACATCGTCACGTTGTTTTTCGGTAACAATGATAGTTTCTTTGGATTTTTTTAAGCTAACATTTGTATAGACTAAACCTCCAATTAATAATGCAATTAGTGCGATATACAGTAAATGCACCTTGTTGTTGGAGTTACCTCCATTTTGATTCTCACTCATAAAATTTTTTGTTTACGTTTAAATAAGAAGTAAATTTAGTATTTATTTTTTAATTACAATATGTATATTGTGCTAAAAGTATGTGAAAATTATTAAAGCTAAACTTTACTATTATGTTAGACCAAGCCAAATTAGATGATATATTATTTATTGATATTGAAACAGTTCCGGAGGTTTCTGCCTACGAAAAACTAGATGCTTACATTCAATTATTATGGGAAGAAAAAAAAGGAAAACACCGTCAGGAAGGAGAAACTGTCGCTGATTTTTATTTTCAAAATGCAGGAATATTGGCCGAATTTGGAAAAATAATCTGTATTTCTGTAGGACAAATAAAGCAATCTGGTATGTTTCAAGAATTTGATTTAAAATCATTTTATGGAGACGATGAAGTAAAAATATTAACAGCTTTTTCTTCTTTTTTGCAACAAGAATTACGACGGAATAGAAATATAAATCTATGTGGTCACAATATTCGGGAGTTCGATGTGCCATATATATGCAGAAGATTATTAATAAATAGCCTACCATTGCCGCAGTATTTTGAATCGCTTCAAGCAAAAAAACCATGGGAAGCAGGTTTGTTAGATTCTATGGATTTTTGGAAGTTTGGCGATTATAAAAGTTATATATCCTTGAAATTATTAACACATTGCCTAAATATACCTTCTCCCAAAGATGATATTTCAGGAAAAGATGTAGGCAAAGTCTATTGGCAAGAGCATGGCTTGGAAAGAATCCGAACTTATTGTCAAAAAGATGTGCTGACGGTAGCTCAAATAGTTTTAAAATTGAAAGGATTATCCTTAATTTCGGAATCCAATATCAAAATAAATCCATAAATAAAATGGCTGAATTAATTTTAGAAGTAAACAACCTGATAACAGAATTTAAAACGGAAAACGGTACCATGCGTGCTGTCAATGATGTTTCTTTTCAGGTAAACAAAGGTGAAGTAATAGGAATAGTAGGAGAATCTGGTTCAGGAAAATCGGTTACTTCACTTTCTATCATGCGCTTAATTCCCAATCCGCCCGGAAAAATTATAGGAGGACAAATTAATTACTATAGAGATGGGAACAATCCCGTAGATTTAGTAAAACTAACGGATAGCGAAATGCGTTCTTATCGAGGAAATGAAATTTCCATGATTTTTCAAGAGCCCATGACTTCGTTAAATCCTGTTTTTACCTGTGGAAACCAAGTGATGGAAGCGATTTTATTACATCAAAAAGTAAGTAAAAAAGAAGCAGAGCAAAAAACATTAGAATTATTTCGCAAAGTAAAATTACCCAATCCTGAAAGAATATTAAATGCTTATCCGCATCAATTATCAGGCGGACAAAAACAACGTGTAATGATTGCAATGGCAATGAGTTGCCAGCCCAAAATTTTAATTGCTGACGAACCAACTACCGCTTTAGATGTAACGGTTCAAAAAACAATTCTCGAATTAATTAATGATTTGAGCAGAGAAACCGGCATGTCCACTATTTTCATTACACATGACTTAGGCGTTATTGCTGAAATTGCCGACAGAGTAGTGGTAATGTATAAAGGAAAAATAGTGGAACAAGGAACGGTATTGGATATTTTTTCTAATCCAAAGCATCCATATACAAAAGGCTTGTTGGCATGCCGTCCACCATTAGAAAAACGATTGAGCAAATTGCCGGTAATTGCCGATTTTATGGAAGAAAAAGACGGCATTATAACAGAAAAAACTGCCGATATGCACGCCTTGGTAGAGGCTTTTGTAGTAAGTGAAGCACAAACTCAAAGACGCTTTGAACAACTACAACAAAATACACCCATTCTTCAATTAAAAAATATTCAAACTTGGTTTCCTGCTAAAACAAATTTATTTGGAAAAACGCTGGAATATGTTAAAGCCGTGGATGATATATCTTTTGATGTAAACGAAGGTGAAACACTCGGATTAGTAGGAGAGAGCGGCTGCGGAAAAACTACTTTAGGTAGAACCATTTTGAGATTAATAGAACCAACGGGCGGCAAAGCAATTTTTGATGGGAAAGACATATTTAATTTAGAACAAAAAGAATTGAAATCATTGCGTGAACACATGCAAATCATTTTTCAAGATCCATACTCTTCCCTCAACCCAAGAATGACGATTGGAAATGCAATTTTAGAACCTATGCAAGTGCATCAAAAATATAAAAATGATGCAGAACGGAAAGATAAGGTTATAGAATTATTGGAAAAGGTAAACATGAAACCTGAACATTTTCAACGTTACCCACATGAGTTTTCAGGAGGACAAAGACAACGTATTTGCATTGCGAGAGCATTAGCATTAAATCCTAAATTTATTATTTGCGATGAATCTGTTTCTGCATTAGACGTATCCGTTCAAGCGCAAGTTTTAAACTTGTTAATTCAATTGCGAGAAGAATTTAAATTCACTTACATTTTCATTTCTCATGATTTAAGTGTGGTGAAATTTATGAGCGACCGCATGGTAGTAATGAATAAAGGCAAGATAGAAGAAATGGGAATTGCCGATGAAATATACAACAATCCACAAAATGAATACACTAAACGTTTAATTGCCGCTATTCCAAAAGGAAAATTAGAAGACATTCAAGCACGATTTAATCAGATAAGATAGGTTTCATTAATTTGTAATAAAAGTCATTTTCACTTTTAATGGTAAAACCTATTTTTGTTGCATGCTACGAATTATTTATTTGTTTTCATTTTTACTTATTTTTTATAATTCCTTTTCAGAGGATTCTGTTTTTGTAATGACAGATAGTATTTTTACTAAAAATGCATTACAGAATATTTTCTTAGATACAATTGTAAAAACAAATAATTCCACTCAACGCAAAACTTTATTAACCCGACATCCTCCTTATGTAGAATCCTCTATTGAAAAGCCTATTCTGAGAAACCAATTCGCATCTTTCGGACAAAAGTTTTTACGCGGAGCAGGCTTAGTATTTGCAGCACAAGAAGCCACTGTGGGTTTTACGTATGCTATGCCAAAACATACCAGTAACTGGGATAAAAATACTTCTGAATCTTATTGGAAGAATTATAAAATTGCTTTCACCCAACCTCCCATTATAGACAAAGATAAATGGTATATCAATTATCTAGGACATCCTTACCAAGGAGCATATTATTATAATGCCTATCGCTCGCAAGGAGCAAAAACTTGGCAATCTTTTTTATTTAGTGTAGCACACTCTACTTTTTGGGAATATTTTATCGAAGCAGGATTTGAACAACCAAGTATTCAAGATTTAATAGTTACACCTTGTGTGGGTTCTTTAATGGGAGAATTGTTTCATTTTGCCACTATACGCATGAGCAAAAACGGATTTAAATGGTATGAAGCAGCATTTGTCAGTTTGTTTAATCCTATGTTTGCTATTAATAATGGTTTTAAACGATTTAATAAAAAAACACCACCTATTAAATAAATTTAAACCAACGGTACTATTCACGCCATTGTTATATTATATACCGATAACAAATTTGTATTCATTCTGATAAATCGTTTTTAAAATATTTAGTACTTAATTAAAATACAATAATGCTCATTTAGAATAAAGGCACCTTGCGCACCCTTAGTAAAAACTTTTATCCCTTACTGTAAAGTTAAATCATAACCCAAAAATAGTACCTTTGTATAGAATAACAGAATATGCCGAAAAAGAATAAAATAAATAAAGACAATAAATCATTTTCTAACCAACGAAATAAAAAAGAAGAAAATAAGTACGATACTTTTCCTGTGGGAGAGGAATTAATAGGAGTGATAGATATTGCTCGTAGCGGAGATGCTTTTGTAATAGTAGAAGGAAAGAAAAAAGATTTTTTTGTATTTCGAAAAAATATCAATAAAGCATTTGATGGAGATACCGTAAGTATAAGAAGATTGCACAAACCAAATGCCTCTCGTCCAGAAGCAGTAGTTACAGAAGTAATTAAAAGACATCGCATACAATTTATTGGAGTAGTAGAACGTATAAACGATGTATGTTTTGTCATTCCAGATAACACTGGTATAAAATCGGATTTTTTTATACCAGAATCTCGAACCATGCAATGTAAACATCACGACAAAGTGGTGGTAGAATTTATAGAATGGCGAGCAAAAGATAAAAATCCTATTGGACAAATTACAGAAATTTTAGGAAATGCCGGAAGTAATGATATAGAGATGAAATCTATTTTGATAGAAAATGGATTTTTCACAGCCTTTCCTAAACACGTATTAGATGAAGCAGATGAATTGAAAATTGAAATCCCGGAAGAAGAAAAAAAACAAAGAAGAAATTTCTCCAATATTGCAACATTTACTATAGATCCGGCCGATGCCAAAGATTTTGATGATGCACTCTCTTTCAAAAAAATAGAAGATGGCATGTATGAAATTGGAGTGCATATTGCAGATGTATCTTATTACGTAAAAGAACATTCGGCAATGGAGAAAGAAGCCTTCAAACGCGCCACGTCGGTATATTTAGTAGATAGAGTAGCGCCGATGTTCCCAGAGCGATTATCCAATATAATCTGCTCACTTCGTCCGAATGAAGATAAATGTTGCTATGCGGCAGTTTTTAAAATGGACGATAAAGCAACTATTAAAGACGTATGGTTTGGTCGCACATTGATTCATTCACAAAAACGATTTACCTATGATGAAGCTCAAGAAATACTAGAAGGTAAAGATGGTCCGTTTAAAGAAGAACTACTTAAATTAAATGAATTAGCACATATCTTGCGCAATAATAGATTTAAAAACGGCTCTATTAGTTTTGAAGCACCTGAAACCAAATTCAAATTAGATGATAATGGTAAACCAATAGGTGTGTTTGTTAAAGAACGTAAAGATGCTCATAAACTGATTGAAGATTTTATGTTGCTCGCAAATAAAGCAGTTGCAACCTATATCGGTAAAGAGCGCAATCAAAACGGCAAAGTACCTTTTGTATATCGTGTACATGATTTACCAGATCCTGAAAGATTGATAGATTTTCAACTATTTGCCCAAAAATTTGGACACAAAGTCCAATTAAATAATCCAAAACAAATTGCACGAGAATTGAATCGCTTGATGATAGAAATTGAAGGTACGCCAGAGCAGGCAGTTTTACAACAATTAGCAATTCGATGTATGGCAAAAGCAATTTATACCACCAATAATATCGGACATTATGGATTGGGTTTTGAATATTACACCCATTTTACTTCTCCTATCCGACGATATCCAGATGTGGCGGTACATCGTCTATTAGATAAAATTATTCACGGACAGAAACTACCAACACAAGATGAATTAGAGTATCAATGCAAGCACAGCAGTGAACGCGAACGAGCAGCGGCAGACGCAGAACGTTCTTCTGTAAAATACAAAATGGCAGAGTATATGTCAAGTCATGTTGGAGAACATTTTTCTGGAATTGTTTCAGGCGTAAAAAATTGGGGAATTTATGTAGAAATACCACAATACAATTGCGAAGGTTTGATTCGAATAGAAACCATGCGCGATGATACTTATGTATTTGATGAACGTAAATTGAGAATGATAGGCAGACGAACGGATAAAGTCTATCAATTAGGAGAAGAAATAAAAGTTAAAGTCGTTTCAGTCGATTTAGAAAAGAAAACAATCGATTTCGAATTAGTACCAGAATAAAATGATGGATGAAAGATGACCAATATTTTTTACTAAAAGGGAATATAGTTATCTTTATTTACAATTTATCCAGCGCTTGCTGAATATCACCAATAATATCTTCTATATTTTCCATTCCAACAGACATACGGATTAATCCATCTGTAATTCCAAATTGCAACCGTTGCTCTTTTGGAACATTACTGTGGCTGGTAGAGGCAGGATGTGTAACCAACGTATCAGCAGTTCCTAAGGAAGCCGTTAAAGTACAAAATTGAATAGCGCGCATAAAACTCATGCCCGCTTCTAAGCCACCGTTTATTTCAAAACTAAGCATTCCTGTATAGCCTTGCATTTGCTCTTTTGCCAAAGTATGGTCAGGGTGGCTTTCTAATCCTAAATAATTTACTTTATTCACTTGTGGATGTTGCTCCAAAAATTGCGCTAATTGTAGCGCATTTTTTTGATGTTGCTCCATACGCAATGGCAAAGTTTTTATACCATTATTCAATAAAAATGCTTCGAAAGGAGAGCAAATACCTCCAATCATTTTTTGAATACCATATACTTTTTGATACCACTCTTCCTCCATTTTCCCTACTAAAACACCCGATGTACCTGTGCCGTGTCCATTTAAAAATTTAGTAGAAGAATGTACCACACAATCAATACCAAATTTTAAAGGTTGTTGTATATAAGGCGAAGCAAATGTATTATCAACAATAGTTTTAATTCCAAGATTTAGCGCAATAGCAGCTAGCCCATCTAAATCATAACACGCCAAAGTTGGGTTGGCAGGCGTTTCGATATACAATAATTTTATTTTATCATCATTGATGATAAGATCTTCTACAAAATTCAAATCTTTCAAATCCGCATAAATAGTTTCTACTCCAAAATCTTTTAGTAAAGAAACCAATAGCTGATTAGTAGTTCCATATAAATTTCCTTGTGTAATAATTTTATCACCTGATTTTACATAAGACAATACCGCTGCGGAGATAGCCGCCATGCCCGAGGCAAACAACATTCCAAAATAATCACCCTCTAATTCATAAGATTCTAAAGCTGCTATTTTATCGGCTACAAATCGAACCGTAGGGTTTCCCATTCGTGAATAAGTATATACTTCTTTGTTTTTTCCACCTGTCTTAAAAAATTCAAAAGCATCTTCCAAATTTTCATACGTAAAAGTAGAAGTAGCATAGATTGGCGGCACATGTGCTGATTTTCCGTCTAACACTGGGTCTTTCACGCAGATAGAACGAAAACCTTTTTTAAAATCTGTATTCATACTTCAAATGTAAAATTTATTGATTAAAAATCCCGAATTCTCATTCAAAAATCCCGAATACTAAATATTTTTTCAGAATTTACTTTTGTAAAGTAATATTGTCGTATTAAAAAATGGAACAGCAATATGTTTTAATATCCATTAACTTTAATAATAAAATCAATTAAAAATCAAAATTATGAAAAAGAAACTCACATTTTTAAGTATGGCAATTTTAGTAATTGCTGTATTTAGTTTAAGCGGTTGTAAAAAGGATAAAAAATCCGAAGAAGGCAGCGATTATTCTGGAATTAAAACAGATAATTGGCGTTCAAAAATTGGCGATAGTGTATCGGTGGAAGGGTATTACGATGAAACAAGCGGATTAGGTAAATTATATAATAAACCAGAATTTCGAGATAGAGACGCCAATACACCTGAAGCTAATTACATTTATATTGCAAAGCCAGATGCCGTTACGCATGTACCTGATTATTCTCATTTAATAGGCAGAAGAGTAAAAATTACAGGTGTTTTACAAGCAGAGGGTAGAGAGCCTTCTTTGCTTGGATCTTCGAAGTTATTGGGAGATGTTTCTCTTGCTAAAGTGAAAGTTGCGAGAGTCCAGTTTATTGATAGTGTAAGCTATTTTAGAATTCCCATAAAAGTAAATTTTTGTGAACAATATCCAGGCATTTGTCAAATATTGATAGATCCTTTTCCAACTAAAGTAGCTTTTTTATATAGCGGAGGAATAAATGCAGGAAATGCACATCAACGCTATTATAATGATATAAAAGCATTGTATTGGATATTGCGTAATAAATTTGGATACTCCGATAAAAACATTGTCGTTTGCTATAAAAACGGACAGCATGATTATATTGCATCTGATACATTTCATATAGATTATGATGCCTCTAAAGCTGGATTTGATGCCGCTATAAATGATTTGAACAACCGCATGGGAGCTAGAACACAATTTTTCTGCTTTATTAATAATCATGGTGGAGGTTTTTCTACTTCTGAAAATGTAAATTATGGAGGTACAGCCGCAGCTGCCGGAAAAGAACCCGCTTCTGATAGTAAAAATATGGATGAACATATTTATTATTATGGAGAAAGTTCAGACATAAGTGATAATTTATTAGCAGATAAAATAAACTCGCTTACTTTTGGAAAAGGAATTTTCTTATTAAAACCATGTTTTAGTGGTGGCTTAGTGTGGGATATTCGGGGTGCTAACAGAGTAATTTTATCTTCTGGCACGGAGTTTCAAGTTACATATCCAACACCAGATGGAAATTATGGAGAGCTAACCTATAATTTTATGACTGCCATTACCGGCAAAAAACCAGATGGTGGTACTGTAAGTGGTGTAGATTTAAATAGTGATGGTAAAATATCTATGTATGAAGCATACATTTATATTAAAAATAATGAACGAAGAAGTGAGCAACCACAATATAATGATGATGGAACAGGAAGTGTAACTACATCTCCTTCCAGTGCCGGATTTGGCGCAGGAGTGTTCTTGTAAAAAAATAATTGGTTAGTATGGAAGGAGAAATGGTATTTATATCATTTCTCCTCTTTCTTTTAAGTGCTTACATCGGGAGTAATTATCAATCTTAAAAATGCTACATCTAAAATCAATACAAGTTGGTATGTGTTTTGTAATAGGTTGTAAAATGATTCTTAACTTTTGTTGTACAATTCATAAATTCTAATTACTTTCATTTCATAAATAATCAAAACATGAAAAAAATTCTTCTTATCGCATTAGTTGGCAGTTTCTTCTTTGAAGGATATGCGCAGATGACTGTAAACGGGGTGTCACTTCCTGCAAAACTAAAAACCTCCAGCACAGAGTTGACATTGAATGGGGCAGGAGTTCGTAAAAAAGCATTTTTCAAAGTATATGTATTAGGACTTTTCTTAAAAGAAAAAAATAAAGATGCCGCTGATATTATCAAAGCAAATGAAGAAATGGCAGTACGATTGCAAATCACCTCAAGTGTAGTGAGCAGTGGCAATATGTCGTCAGCCATAAAAGAAGGCTTTGAAAAATCACTAAAAGGAAATTACAATGCCATGAAACCCAAAATTGAAGCATTTATAGAAATTTTTTCTAAAGATGAAATCAAAGAAGGAGATGTTTTTTTATTAGATTATGTGCCAAACGTGGGCTTAAAATCATTTAAAAACGGAAAATTATTAGCTACCACAGAAGGAGAAGATTTTAAAAAAGGATTATTCGGTATATGGCTCGGTCCTGATCCAGTAGATAGCGGACTTAAAACATCTATATTGGGAAATAAAAAATAAATCACTCAACAAAATTAAATTATGACCACCTGAATTTGGAAAGGAACTATCCTCTTTCCAATTCAGGTTTTTTTATTGAACTTTATTAGACGGCATTATTTTTTTATCTTCGCAGCTGTCGTATGGATACTACCTATTTATTGCACCAACAATTTATTTCATTATTTGGAAAAAATGCACAAGAAAGTTTCTTTTCTCCTGGAAGAGTAAATTTAATAGGTGAGCATATTGATTATAATGGAGGAAATGTATTGCCTGCCGCTATTTCTTTAGGTATTACAGCCTTAGTAAGCAGACGAGAGGATTCGACTATTCGGATTTACTCCAATGATTTTAAAGAAGAATGTAGTATAGATATTAATCTATTAAATGAAACTATTTTTCCTGTTGCTTCGGTGCATTGGTCGCATTATATTTTAGCCACTTTATTAGTTTTAAAAAATATAAATATTGAATTAAAAGGAGCAGATATTTTATTGGAAAGCAATTTGCCACTTGGCGCAGGATTGTCTTCGTCGGCTGCTTTAGAATGTTTGATAGGATTTATTTTTAATCAAGATTTTTATCAAACACACAGCACAGAATTAGCCTTAGATGCCCAAACGGCAGAACGAAAATATATAGGCGTGAATTGTGGAATTATGGATCAATTTGTTGTTGCAAATGGGAAAAAAGACAATGCTTTATTATTGAATTGCGCTACTTTAGAATTTGAATATATTCCTGCAAAATTTAAAAACTGTAGTTTAGTTATTATTAACTCTAACAAAGCAAGAACACTGGCAGATTCAAAATATAATGAACGCAGAAGTGAATGTGAACAAGCATTTGAAATCTTATCTAAGTTTGATATGGCAACAGATTTATGTCATATCCACGAAATTTCTTTAGGTTTTTTAGAAGAGGATATTTTGTATCAACGGGCAAAACATGCTATCTTGGAAAACAAAAGAGTGCTGTATGCTGCGGAGGCTTTGAAACAAGGGAATATGGATGCTTTTGGGCAAATACTGACGGAGTCGCATATTTCTTTAAATACTGATTATGAAGTAAGCTGTTATGAATTAAATATGATAGTGCATTACAGTACTCATTTTGATGGTTGCTTGGGGGCGCGTATGACGGGTGCCGGATTTGGTGGATGTTGTATTGCATTAGTGGAACAAGAACGTTTGCAAACATTTATCAATTATGTAGGGAAAAAATACACAGAGAAAACAAAATTGAAAGCAGATTTTTACGTAACAGAAATTGTTGATGGAGTGAAAAGAATTAAGAATTAAGAATTAAAAATTAAAAATGGAGAATATAGAATCATTAATTGTCAATCGTTAATCGTTAATCGTTAATTGTCAAACGTTAATCGTTAATCGTTAATCGTCAATCGTCAATCGTTAATCG
>JBDKHK010000117.1:0-5854 GCA_039797705.1 Bacteroidota bacterium | reverse complement strand
CATTTATCTGTAACAATGAAGTAAACTTCATTTGAAACCGGTTTTTGTTTTGCTTCCGCATCTATGACAGTGCCATCCCATAACGTATAATCATTTTTCAGACTCGTTCCATCGCTCAACGCCCATTCTATACCTCCTTCATAGATGGCATTGTTCGGACATTCCGGCTCGCAAGCACCGCAATTAATACATTCATCCGTAATTCTAATAGCCATTTTAGATAAGTTTGATACAAAAATAAACATAGATAATTTATTTAGCGGCATATAATTGATAACTTTGTGTTAATGAATATCGAACAACGAATACACGCATTTGCTCAATTAGGTAACTATATCAACGAAAAACCACTTGCTTTACAAGAAGTTATACACAAAGCATCTATATATAATGCTTGGTTTACTATTAAAAGTATTGAAGAATCATTACAAAATATTGCAACTGAATTTTTAGCAAAAGAGAAATTAGAACAATGGCTTGCTGCTTATTCATTTCCAAAAGAGGAAGAAACTAAAACGATTGCCATGGTAGCCGCCGGAAATATTCCTATGGTAGCATTTCATGATATTTTATGTGTTTTAATTTCTGGAAATAAGTTGCAATTAAAACTCTCTGAAAAGGATCAGTATCTTTTACCGTTTTTATTGGCTCAATTAATTAAAATAGAACCTGCTTTTCATAATAATATTTCTATTCAATTTAAGTTAGAAAATTTTGATGCTATTATCGCAACAGGAAGTAATACCTCTGCCAAACATTTTGAATATTATTTTAACAAATACCAACACATCATCAGGCGCAACAGAAATTCTATTGCCATTTTAGATGGAACAGAAAGCAAAGAAGCATTACAACAATTAGGGCATGATATTTTTGATTATTTTGGATTAGGATGCCGAAATGTTTCTAAGATTTTTATTCCACAAGATTTTGATTTTATAAAATTAAAAGAGGCATTTTCTCATTTTTCAGAAATAATGCAACACACACAGTACATGAATAATTTGGACTACCAACGCACTATTTATTTAATGAATCAAATACCGATAATAGATATTGATTTTATCAATATTGTAGAAAACAATAGCCTACATTCTCCTATTTCTTGTTTGCATTTTGAGCGATATACTTCACACGAACAAGTTCAAGCATACTTGGAAAATGAACAAGAAAACATTCAATGTGTTATAGGAAAAGGATATTTGCCATTTGGAAAAAGTCAACAGCCGAGTTTAACAGATTATGCTGACAATGTAGATACCTTAAATTTTATTATCCAACTAAATTAATTTTCAACTAAATTATGAGTTCAACTTTTATATGTAGTCATTGTGGCGGAACGGATTATGAGCAATACACACAAACACAAGTTAGATGTAACCATTGCAAAACAGTGGCAAATTTTGATACTGGATTTCGGGTATTGCCTGAATTTGAAATAACCAAAGAAATAAAAGGTTTATCGACAGAATCAACACCAACTTATGTTTCTGCACCTTTAGGCAAGCGAGCTGTCAATTATCTTATCGATGTTATTGTTGCCAGTTTTATAATTTTATTTATTGGCACAGTTTTAAAAATTGAAATTATAACCGCCAAAGGAGAAATGACAAATGCTGGAATATTTATTATGTTTATTACAATTCCTATTTATTATTTTATATTGGAATTTCTATTTGGAAAAACAATAGGAAAGGTAATTACTCGCACCAAAGTAATTTCTTCTGATGGAACACGTGCTACTTTTATACAATGTACCATTCGCTCTTTAAGTAGATTAATTCCTTTTGAACAATTTAGTGGATTACTACTAAAAGGTAATTTTTGGCACGATTCCATTCCCAAAACAGTAGTGGTAGAGGATTAATTAATTTATTAATTTTATACTTATGCAAATCAGACTTTTCATTACCGGAGGCACTTTTGACAAAGAGTATAACGAACTAAATGGAAAGCTATTTTTCGAAGACACTCATGTTCCTGAAATGCTGGAACTCGGCAGGTGTAAATTAGATGTAAATATCAGAACCTTAATGATGGTTGACAGTTTGGAAATGACTGCCGAAGACAGAGAAATTATTGCGCACAATTGTATCCAATGCGACGAAGAAAAAATCATCATTACACATGGCACAGATACCATGGTGGCAACCGCAAAATTATTAGCAGAAAAAAATATAAATAAAACCATTGTTCTTACTGGCGCCATGATTCCATATAAATTTGGCAGTTCGGATGGATTATTCAATTTAGGTGCTGCTTTGGCTTATGTGCAAACATTACCAATCGGCATTTATATCTCTATGAATGGAATGTATTTCCATTGGAATAATGTGCGAAAAAATAAAGAATTAGGATTATTTGAAACATTAAAATAATTCATTTATGTTTAACAATATCAATGTAATAAAGGCTTCAGGGAAAAAAGAATTTTTTTCTATTGAGAAATTAAAAAATTCCTTAATGCGGGCACATGCTACCAATGAGGAAATACAAAACATTGTAGATACTTTACTCCCTAAATTGTATGAAAATATATCCACAAAAAAAATATACACCGAAGCATTTAAATTATTACGTAGCTATTCAAGAACTAAAGCTTCGCGATATCAATTAAAAAGAGGATTGATGGAATTTGGTCCAACTGGGTTTCCGTTTGAACGTTTTGTAGGAGAACTATTTAAGCATCAAGGTTATAATGTTCAAGTAGATGTAACCGTTCAAGGAAAATGTGTTACCCATGAAATAGATGTAATTGCAACTAAACCCAATGAAATTAATTATGTAGAGTGTAAGTACCGCAATCAACAAGGATACTCTGTAGATGTAAAAAATCCATTATACATTTACGCTCGGTTTCAAGATGTTTTGGACAATGGATTATTACAATCCGAAAAAGAAACATTTCAAGGATATATTGCCACCAATACAAAATTTACAGAAGATGCCTTGGCGTATGGAAATTGTAAAAATCTAAAATTGATTAGTTGGAATTATCCTATTGGAAATTCTTTAAAAGATATTATTGACAACAGTGGAATATATCCGCTAACTTGTTTGGCAACTCTGACAAAAAATGAAAAACAACTTTTATTAAAAGAGGGATATATTTTAGTAAAAGAAATTTTTGAACAACCTGATTTACTTAAATCAATTGGAATAAAGGAAACGCGCATTGAAACAATTAAAAAAGAAGGAATTCTTTTGTGCCAACCATTAGCAACAACTCGATAAAGATTGGAAAAATCATACTACTGTCAATAACCTAACTCTTAATTATCATAAATTTTTTTCAATTGTATTAATACATAATCCACCTCTGCTTTTGTACTATTTTTGGAAAAAGAAAAACGAATAGAAACTCGATTTTCATCTTTGTGCAATGCCTTTATTACATGCGAGCCGACAGATGCTCCACTTCCGCATGCACTACCACCACTGCAACAAACCCCTTCCATATCTAACATAAACAACAACAAGGCCGATTTATCGCTTGGCGGAAATGATACATTTAAAACAGTATATAAACTGCGCTCATCTAAATTTCCATTAAAATCAATATCTTGAAAAGTGTCTTTTAATCGTTGAATGAAATAATTCTTTACTTCCAAAATCGCTGTTTTATCATGCTCTAAATTTTTATAGGCTAATTTTGCAGCAGCAGCCATTCCTACTATTCCATATACATTTTCTGTTCCTGCACGAGAGCCACGCTCCTGCCCACCACCGTGAATAAACGGGTTTACTTTATGCTGCTTGCGCATATATAAAAATCCAACACCTTTTGGACCATGAAATTTATGTGCAGAAGCAGACATAAAATCTAAATGCATACGTTGTACATCAAATGGGAAATGTGCAAACGTTTGCACGGTATCAGAGTGAAACAATGCATTATATTGATGACACAATGCACCTACTTTTTCAATATCTAATAATGTTCCAATTTCATTATTAGCATGCATCAAGGTGACTAATGTTTTTTTATCGGAAGATTTTAATAAATTTTCTAAATCTTGTAAATCAATATTTCCTTTATCATCAATTTGTACTTGCTCCGTTTCTATATTTAATTCATCTCTACAATAATCTACGGAATATTCGACACAATGATGTTCAATTGGCGTGGTAATAATACGTTGCACACCTAAATATTTTACTGCACCTTTAATAGCAGTATTATTTGCCTCCGTGCCTCCTGATGTGAAAATAATTTCTCCGGGTTGTGCATTAATTAGTTCTGCAATTGTTTTCCGTGCTTCCTCCAAGGCTGCTTTTGTTTCTCTTCCAAAAGAATATTGTGTGGATGGGTTTCCAAAATGTTCGGTCAAGTAAGGCATCATTACTTCCAATACTTCGGGAGCAATAGCAGTAGTAGCGGCATTGTCAAAATATACTTTCATCTGGAGTTTATTAAATTAAAGTAAAGCAAAATTACGCATTTTTGAAATAAAAAATAGATAGTTAACGCATTACTCAGCCGTCTTTAGTATAATTCTAAATGTGGTGCCTTTGGGAGAGGAATCTTTAACAAATATTTTACCATGATGATACTCTTCAATAATTCTACGTGCCAGCGTAAGCCCCAAGCCCCAACCTCTTTTTTTAGTGCTAAATCCTGGTTCAAAAATTTGTTCTAAATTATTTTTCAAGATACCTTTTCCTGTATCTGTAATATCAATATTTACATAGTTTTCTCGCTGAAAAGCTGTCACTTGAATTTCACCTGTTCCTTCCATGGCGTCTAATGCATTTTTCATCAAATTTTCTAATACCCATTCGAACAATGGTGGATTTAACATGGCAAATAAGTTAATATCAGTATCATTTTTTAAAAATATTTTAATTTTTTTAGAAGCACGTTTAGAGATATAATCTATTCCATTTTGTAAAACATCCACCAAGCGATAACGTTCTAACTCTGGTATTGAACCAATTTTGGAAAAACGTTCTGCAATTAACACTAAACGGTCGATGTCTTTTTGCATTTCGTTAAACATCATGTCATCTTCTTCACTTTTTAGTTTTGCCCTCAAAATTTCTATCCAAGCAGTAAGAGAAGATAAGGGAGTACCTAGTTGATGGGCTGTTTCTTTAGCCAATCCTACCCAGACTTGATTTTGCTCTGCTCGTCGTGAAGAAGTGAAAGCTGCATAACTAATTAAAAAAAACAGTGCTACTAAGGCTAATACGTAGAATGGATATTGACGAATACTTACCAATAAGTCTGAATCTTTGTAATAAAGATATTGCTGTTGATTATCAGGCAATGCTATAGCAATGTATTGGTGGTTATTCTTTAATTTAATAAGCTCCGAAGAAAGATAGCTTGAATTCTTATTTACCTTTAAGGAATCAAAATTTTTTGCATCTAAGATTTGATTTTGTTCGTTTGACCAAATTACGGGTATGGTTGTATTTAATTTAATTTTATCTAATGCTTTGGATAATTCCAATTCATCTGAAGTATTACTGTTTAATACAATATACGCATCTGCAATTTCTGTTGCTTTTTTAATTTCTTCTTTAGCAATGTCTTCTGCCAAACGATGGGTGTACCACAAGGTAAAAAACACGATACTTACTGCTAACAAAAACAGTACTATTTTCCATCTATTTCTTTTTTGAAAGAAGTTCATTGAATATAAATAAATTGCTAAATGTAAATATTATACATTTTTTTTTAAAAGTACGCTTGTTTACTAAAAAGTATTTTATATCTTTGCACTCGCTTTACAGAAATGTAGAGGGCGCATAGCTCAGCTGGTTCAGAGCATCCCGATTTATAATCGGGAGATTCCACGGTTGACTTCGTTCTTTAATTTGATTTTTCCGAAATAAATATATTTCGGGC
>JBDKHK010000116.1:0-2764 GCA_039797705.1 Bacteroidota bacterium | reverse complement strand
TTTTTCCATCCTTTTCTACATAGTTTTCATAAGCAGATTTAAATTTCTCTAATTTGATTTTTGCCGTATTGGTTTCAACTATATTCACAGAAATATCGGAAATAGGATTATTAACAATTAGAGGAAATTTATTTGAATAATACAGATAATCTCCATTACCATCTTTTAGTGGAAATTTGTTTCCTTCGGAATTTAAGTCATACAATTGCAAAGAAATTACTTCAGATTTTTTTTCAACTCTTTCATTATCCAATAAATAACTAAC
Organism: Bacteroidota bacterium; assembly: GCA_039797705.1. Taxonomy (GTDB): domain Bacteria; phylum Bacteroidota; class Bacteroidia; order Chitinophagales; family JADIYW01; genus JADJSS01. The sequence continues at coordinate 2,499 of JBDKHK010000116.1, read as the reverse complement.
TATAATTTCTATTGAATAATCATTGAAATTAAAATTTTTCTTAGTCTTAGCTCCGCTGTAGTTCACAATAAATTTATCAATAGCAAAAGTAAAAGCATTGTCATCAGTCTTTATCGGTATAAATCCAATGTTTAAAGCTAATTTCTTTTCTATTTTATCTTTTAAAATTATTTGTCGTTGAATTTCGAAACTGCTTATATATTTTTTATGCGTAGTATCAATAAAAGTGTTTCTTGCAGAAAATTTACTTGAATATTTTTTCAATCTATTCTCTATAATTTCACTTGTAATCTTAGTACCTAAATCAATAAGGGAGGGCAATAATTCACTTATTAATGAGCCTGGGAATACTAATCTTGTTGTGACATTTTTATGCAATGGCAATACAACATCATTGGTAAACACAAGCCTTGCTTGCTCTCCAATAAAAGGATGTTTTTTACCATTAGCTTGATAAAAATTTTGGGGAAATACAATAAAATAGGATAGTATAAAACTAATCGTTAGAACAATTCTCATTATTCTCCTTTATGTCGTTTTTCTAATTGTCGTCTTAATTTTTCTTCCACATGTGCCAATAATGCCATAAAATTTTCGCCATTATCTGAAGCAAAAACATCTGGCCCTGGAATACCTAACCGAATACCAACATGTTTAGCATCTGTTGATTTTGCACTTTTATCTTCAAAATGAAAAGAAGCCCAATTTATTTGAGTAACATGTTTACTCAAACGGTCTAATATTCCACGTATTTCAGTTTTAACTGTTTCTCCAATAATCATATTAACTGCTTGAACGTCTAATTTAATTCCTTTGTAGTTTTCTGTATAGCTCATATTACTTCTTTTTGATTTATAAATAAACGATTTTATTTTGAGATTGTTTAGCAATTTTGAAAAGAATTTAGATTAAAAAATAATTCTATCTTATCTAAAAATTGAATACGCCCATCTCCTGCTATTATAGCATGAATTAAAGTACCTTACCATCATTTTATAAATATTATTTACATAACTCATAATATTTATCACCCATTGTACTGATATATATCATGGCATATTAAAATATATAATAGCAATTTTATAGTATCAATAATTCTTAACTAAACAAAGCAGTATGAAAAAAAGAGAGCCTGTAAAAAAAATTATGACCGAGAACGTTTTAAGCGTTAAAGAAGAGGAAAGTTTGCAAAATGTGGTAGCATTATTTCGCAAAAACAAATTCAGACATTTACCTGTAACCAAAGGAAACGAAATTTCAGGAATTATCAGTAGCACTGACATTAACAGATTGAGTTTTGGTGCTTTATTTGAAAATCAAGATGGTGCTGATGAAGCCATTTTGGAAATGCTTTCTGTACCTCAAGTAATGAGTGGGAATCCAGAAGTAATTGACGTAGAAACTCCGATTAGAGAAGTGGCAGAAATTTTTGCATCTAAAGGATTTCATGCACTTCCTGTTGTAGAAGATGGAAAATTAAAAGGCATCGTAACAACAACGGACGTTATTAAATATATGCTGGAACAATACTGACTTCAATTAATTTGAGTATAAAGACTGCAAAATTTCTTGCAGTCTTTTTTTTTGTTTGAATAAAAATTACGCTAAAATAGTTTGCACTTTTTCAATAAATTCTTTTGGATTGTCGGCATGCACCCAATGTGAAGCATTTTTAATTTCGATGATTTTGTTTTGGGAAAAATATTGATCGCAAGTGCCCCAATTGTCCTGATTAATATAGTTGGAAAGTTCTCCTTTTAAGAAATAAGTTTGTTTGGTGTATTGCTTATCTACTGTAGGAAAATCCATCAAAATTCTGTAATGTGTAATCAACGATTCAAAATTACATTTCCATATAAAATGGCCATTTTCATCTCGTGTTAGATTTTTCATAATAAACTGACGGACTCCAAAATCTGGAATACGTGGTTCTAAAAATTTATCAATGTCTTCTCTATTTTGAGTCGCTCTCAAAGGGGCTTCTGCCATGGCAAACAAAATGGTTTCATGTCCTCCATTATAAAATGCTGGTGCAACATCTATTACTATCAATTTTTCTATCAAATTAGGATGTAATAATGCCAAAAGCATGACTACTTTTCCGCCCATGGAATGACCCATAAAAGATGTTTTAAAAATTTGATGTTGTGCACAAAATTCTACCATGTCCTGAGCCAACAATTCATAATTCATATCATCGGTATGTGGCGAGCGACCGTGATTGCGTTGGTCTATAATATATACTTGATGTTGTTGGGATAATTGTTTGGCTATTGTTTGCCAATTGTCTAACGAGCCGAGCAACCCGTGCAGAATAATAACAGTAGAGCCTTTGTCGCCAAACTTTTTATAATTGAGTTGCATCTATATCATTTTACTGCGTTTTACTAAATAAGACAACAATACAGAATGAAATCCTTCATTAATATCTGCTTCCACTAAATCTATTTTATATTGAGCGCATTTTAGTTTAAGATGATTTTTACGCTCTTTCATTTT
>JBDKHK010000115.1:0-12046 GCA_039797705.1 Bacteroidota bacterium | reverse complement strand
ATGATAATAATAGTTTATTTTGGAGCGTATTTTAATCTAAATTAACAACTTTTTGTTTCAGTTATACAATATGCAAAAAATAATCCAATCTTTATTTTTTAGTTTATGGATGTGCTCTGGTTGTACTAATTTTATCAAAAACAATAATGACCATTACAAAGAAAAAATTGCTGATTATCACCTTCAATACACGCAATATCAATATATAAATATTAACAGTGCTCAAAATTATATAGATTCTATTCACATACTTTCTAAAATTCATAATTACCAAAAAGGATTGGGTATGGCATTTTTAGACAAAGGTGAATTGGAAAATATAAAAGGAAATTATAATTTATCATTGGTCAACGAAGAAAAAGCATTAGCCATTTTTACTAATCATAAAGACGATACTTTTTTAGCACAAACATGGGGTGCTATTGGAGTAAATTATTGGCATAGGGGCATCCACGACAAAGCACTTCAATTTCATTTTCAAGCATGCAAATTGAATGAAAAATTAGGATTAAAAAACGAATATGCCGCTGATTACAATCGTATTTCTATGGTGTATCAAACAAAAGAAGATGTAAAAAATGCAGCACAATTTGCTTCACACGCTATAGAAATAATAAAAGATTTACCACCTCAGCAAAACCATGCAAATATCTATCATAACATGGCAAATATTTATGGAATGCAAGGAAAATATAAGGAAGCCATGCAATTAGATAGTATTGGATTAAGTATTTGCACGTTATTAAATATGGAATTTAAAAAATCAATGTTCTATGATAATATTGCTAATTGCTATTATTTTATGAAAAACAGCGATTCCTCTATTTTATACCACAAAAAAGCTATTGCAATAGATTCTACTTTTAATAATAATAAACTTTTAGGAGATACTTACAATAGTTTAGGGAATATTTACGAAGAAAAAAAAGACTTTATAAAGGCAAATGAATATTATCAAAAAAGTCTTGAATTATGCCGATTAACAGGGTACAAAACTGGTGTGAAAATTGCTTTAGAATCTTTGAGTAACCTTGCTTACAAACAAGGAAAAACAACAGATGCTTATCGTTTATTACAACAAAGCATTTTAGTGAAAGATAGTATGATTAATGAAGCATCTGAAAAACAGATTGCCGAAATGCAAACGGTATTTGATACAGAAAAAAAGAAACAACAAATAGAGCAACAAAAAATTAAAATTAGCAGAAGAAATATTTCAATTATTAGCTTAATATGTGTTTTTATATTATCTCTTATCTCCTATTTGATGTGGTACAATAGATATAAATGGAAACAAGAACAAAAGTTACAACAAGAATTATTAAAGGAAGAAGAAAAAAGAGCAAAAGCCATTTTAGAATCGGAAGAAAACGAAAGACAAAGGCTTGCCCGTGAATTACACGATGGTGTAGGGCAATTATTATCTGTTACCAAATTAAACCTAAGTGCCATCACAGCAGACAATAACAATAAACTAAATGATTCTATAATTATTTTAGATGATTCTATAAAAGAAATTCGAAACATATCACACAATATGGCTCCGGACATTTTACAAAAATATGGATTGCAACGAGCGATAGATGATTTTGTATTAAGGATACAACAATCTAAAAAAACAAATATCCATTTTGAATCTAATGGTTTTATAGAATCCTCATTAAATGATACAGATAAATTAATGCTTTATCGCATCATACAGGAAGCCGTCAATAACTCTTTAAAATATGGACAATCCGAAAATATTATGATTCAATTATCTGCCGATGTACACGAAATTTCTTTATTAATAGAAGATAATGGGAAAGGATTTGATATAAACGAAGTAAAACAAAAAGATGGCATTGGATTGAGAAATATGCAACTGCGAACAGAAATCTTAAAAGGTCGTATCGAAATAGATTCTGCTCTTAATAAAGGTACTACTATTATTGTCGAAATTCCATTATCTTAACAGCGATGAAAAAATATAAAATCATTTTAGTAGATGACCACCAAATGCTGATTGATGGCTTAACTGCATTGCTTTCTACTAATGAAAATATTGAAATTTTAAAAACATATACCAATGGTCTTTTACTATTAGAAGAATTACCGAACCTTCAACCGGATATTATTTTTACCGACATCAGCATGCCTGAAATAGATGGATACGAGCTAACTAAAAGAATAAAAAAAATTAATCCAACCATTCATGTAATTGCTTTATCCATGTTTGGAAGTATTGTTGAAATTAATAAAATGTTGGATGTCGGAATTTCTGGATATGTGCTGAAAAATGTAGGCAATCAAGAATTAATTGACGCAATCTTTAGAGTATCTCAAGGAAAAATGCATTTTAGCGATGATATAGTAGATGAAATGATAAAACATAAAAATACCAATAACCATCCATCAGAAAATAAACCAAAATTTACAGACCGTGAATTAGAAATTCTAAAACTAATTTTTCAAGAATTTAATAACGCTGAAATCGCAGAGAAACTTTTTATTAGCGAACGAACCGTAGAAACACATAGAAAAAATATGATTCGAAAATTCAATGCAAAATCGATTGTCGGCCTAATTAAATATGCATTAGAACACAAATTGATACAATAAGATATACCATAAAACACGTATTTTAAAATACCTATTATTGTCTATTCATCTATTTAATTTTTACAGTTACTTTTATAAAAAAATATTTAATTATGAACACGTTAAAATCTATTATGATTGCTACATGCGTAGTAGCATGTATTTCACTTTCTTCCTGTAACAAGATAAAAGACAAACTTGAAGGCAAAACGGATTCGCCAGTTCCGACTCCCATCACTCCTACCTTACCTTCTGATGTAGACGGTGCATTGGTGTGTGTGCGTGTAGGATTTACGTATGATATTTCAAAATTCTCCCCTATTAAATTACCTATTCCAGTTCCTCCTATTGATGCAACCTCAGAAGTAGCAACAGCACTTTTTGGAAACTTAGCAGCATCTTCATATAAAGATGCAGGTGCAGTATCTGTAAATAGTAATACTTTAGATAAACTCTCTAATAAAAGCTATGTAAAAAGTGGATTTAACCTCACTTCAGGTGCTGGTGACTTAGGCTTTTCAAGTGGTGGAAATTGGTCGGTAGGTGGAAGCAGCGATGTTACTGCATTTACCTACAATTATTCCGATGCCTTTCCAACCTATACCGGAAAAGCATCCATGCCAGAAAATGTTCCATCTACAGGGGTATCTTTTAATATATCGGGCATCAATAATGCAGATTCAATTTATGTTTGTTTAATTGGAAGTAAAACGACTGTAATTAAACATTTAGGCAAAACAGCTTCCAGTGTTTCTTTTAGCGCATCGGATGTAACCGCTGCTGGTTCAACTGGAGGAAAAACAACTGGATTTTTAGAAGTTTGTCCTTTTAGAAGTAAAGTAGAAACTATAAATTCTAAAAAATATGTATTCATTAAAGAACATGCAGAAGTAAAGAATGTAATAATAAATTAAGATAGAAAGTATTATATTCAAAATAAAAAATGCTGTGCAATTTTGCACAGCATTTTTTTATTAATTACTTAATTATTTAAAAAATCAATGAAAAAATTCACCTAAATATCGTTCGGCATCCAAAGCAGCCATGCAGCCTGTTCCGGCAGAAGTTACGGCCTGTCTATATACTTTATCTTGTACATCACCAGCAGCAAATACGCCTGCAATATTAGTTTTTGCAGTTCCAGGTACTGTTTTAATGTAGCCAACATCATCCATATCAATCCAATCTTTAAAAATAGCTGAATTGGGTTGATGGCCGATAGCCACAAAGAATCCTTCTACTGTTATATCAGATAGTTCGTTTGTTTTATTGTTCCTTAAACGAATGGAATGTACTTTATGTTCCCCCAAAATTTCATCGGTTTCGCTATTCCAATAAATTTGAATATTCTCTTTTGCCAGAACTCTGTCTTGCATAATTTTAGATGCTCTCATTTTTTCACCTCTTACTATCATGTGCACTTTAGGACAAAGATTAGCCAAATAAATGGCTTCTTCGCAGGCTGTATCTCCTGCTCCTACTATGGCAACTTCTTTTCCTTTAAATAAAAAACCATCACAAACAGCACATGCAGAAACACCACTTCCATTCAATCGTTGCTCAGATGGTATTCCTAATAATTTAGCTTTTGCACCCGTAGCAATGATTACGGTTTTTGCATGTATTTCGGTTTCTTCATCTACCCATATTTTGTGTATTTTTTCAGAAAAATCTACTTTGGTTACTACTCCAAAACGTACCTCTGTGCCAACTCTTTCTGCTTGTTTTTGGAAATCATCCATCATCACCGGGCCTGTAACGGCATCTGGATAACCCGGAAAATTTTCTACATCTGTGGTGGTCATTAACTGCCCCCCTGGTTCAATTCCAGTATATAAAACAGGTTTTAAATTAGCGCGAGCAGCATAAATAGCAGCAGAATATCCCGCAGGACCTGCACCAATAATCAAACAATTTACAGTTTCTATCATATCTTTTATTTTTGAACTTTAACAAACATTAAAAGTAATAAGTTCTACCTTTTTAAAGAAATTAATTGATGGTGAATATTTAAAACTTGTTCTATTAAAGAAATAGTGTGATTATTATAAATAACAAAATCAGCTTTATTAATTTTTTCTTCCTCTGGCATTTGTTGATTGATTCGCTCCAATACATCTTCTCTGCTCATATTGTCCCTGTTCATTACACGAGTAATTCTATCTTCTATAGGAGCAAATACCGTAATCATCTTATTCATCATGGTATAACTGCCACTTTCAAACATGATAGCTGCTTCATACAATGAATAAGGTTTGTCAAGATGTAGTTGAAACCAATTTTGGGTGTCCTGGAAAACAATTGGATGCACAATATTATTAAGCTGACTCAATAACTGCTTATTCTTAAATACTTGATGTGAAATTAGTTTTCTATTTAAGGCACCAGATTCTAAATATGCATCAGAACCAAAAAGTATGGTGATTTTATGAATAATCTCATTATTCTTTACCATCAACTCTTTTGCTCTGTGATCTGCATAATAAATAGGAATACCTAACGTTTCAAAAATTTTGCAAACGGTTGTTTTTCCGCTTCCAATACCGCCGGTTATTCCAACTTTTATCATCATATAAAGATGCTCAAACAGCGTTAAATTGCTGATTATTTTACTTCTGCAGGGGCAACATTTAATGTTTTGCTTAACTCTGCATTGACAGCGGTTTTCTCTATTTTCATTCGAGTGGGACCATCTATTTGAATTAAGAATGTTTTATCTTCATCATTGATTGAAACAATTTTACCGTGAATACCTGCAAGGGTAATTACCTTATCGCCTACTTTTATAGAGCTGATAAAGTTTTGGGCTTCTTTAGCTTTTTTAGATTGTGGTCTAATTAGGAAAAAATAAAACACCACGAACATTAATCCCATCATAATTAATGTTGACATACCACCACCTGGTGTACCTCCTGCCTGCAACAAAACAAATAAATTCATCATATTTTAAGTATTATACCTTACAAAACTACTCAATTTTATGATAATTGGCGCTTTTGAAATGGTATTTAAACATTTTAGTAATCTATTTAAGTTCTTTGTCTCTATTTATTAAATGTCAACATTATTAACAATGTCTAATTAAATTTTTTAAAAATCATACCGCTTATACGGAATACTCCATCGCAAGCTTAAATTTAATAAATGAGTTTGCATATTGCGGGCGGCGTCTTCGCTCTTTTTCTTACGATACATATAAGATAAATCGATAAAAATATTGTGCCAAGGTTCATAAGTAGCAACAAAATCTACATAGAATGTTTTGGATTTCACCCCTTGTCCTGTTGAATTGCCATACTCTCGAACAAACGTGTTATAGGGTTTCATTGGATTGCCTCCCCAATTCAAAGAGTCTGTATCTTCTCCTTTATTGTCATAAATAAATCTAGAAGAAATATAGAGTTTTTGTAAGGGTTGATATTTTATTTGAAAGATTAATTCTTTAAAATTTGCACCCAGTGGATGTGCTAAGGGTTGATTGTAATGTGTCCAGGAAGTGGTGGTATCTGTGTGTGAATAGGTATAAGGACGAGCTATATTTCCTTCTAATTGTAAATCTAAATGATCTACGCCAAAGGCATCTATGTATTTAATGCCAAACTGTGCTGCAAACTTGCTTCCCCACCATTTTCTCGGGTGAAATAATCCATATAATTTGTTTTTGCCGGGCACACTAAATTCCTTTTGGAAATTAAATTCATCCAACATCAACTGTCCATATAATTGGACATGTTTGGGTATATTGATTTTAAAATCAAAACCTAACATGGCATTATCGGGAGAGCCTAAGGCTTGCTCTATGGAACGATAAAAGATTAATGGATTTAGATATTGTAATTCAAAAACATTTTCTCTACTAAATACTACACTTTCAAATATACCAAAATTGACATTTTTAGTAATATTTACACTTAAATGGTGCATAGCCATGTATTTCTTTGTCAATAATTTATCCGCTCCTTTTTGGTTGTATGACTTTGTTAATTCTGCAAAAATATTTTGGTAATTAAATTTCCAAATATTTGTATTCAGTTTTAGAAACATATAATTAGCTCCAAAATCTGACAAGAAAGTAGAGCGAATACCATCTCCGATAAAATTATTATCATACCCGAATTGGATGTGAAAATGCTTAGTTGGTGTAATCGTTACGTAGCCTTTGGCTAAATAATAATCATATCCTCCTTTTTTATAATCTTTCCAATATCCGGCACCAGGAGGTACTCCATTTTGACGAATATAACTTTGTACATAATTAGGAAATGTACCTTGCTCTGACAAAAACAATGCATAAAATCCAAAAATATCATCCACTTGTCCACGCAACTCAAATCCTTTGGAGGTAAAATATTTGAATTTATCTTTATTGGATTTTTCATCCACAAATGAACCGCCTAACTTTATCTGAATGGCAGGATCTATAGAAAAAGCAAAATGTGGTACTTTGACCGAAATTAAATGTGCTGGATGTTTCCACAAAAATTTGAGTTTGGGATTTTCTGTTAATTCTGTATGAGTATCATCAAATTCAAAATTATCTTTATATATATATTCTATATTTTCTTTATCTTTCTTACTTAAACTTTCTACATCCATATCATTCAAACTGTCAATCCCATTAATATAATCTACCACCATTTTCCTATCATACGGTTTATTTACCGTGTGGAAGCCTTTTACCAAACCTGTTTTTATTTCCAATCTGTCTAAGTAACGATAAACCTCAGAGCCGTTAGGAATATAGGTTCCTTGGCCAAAAGTGATGTAAGACAAAAGCAATAAAAGACAAGTAAAAAGTGATTTTCTCATATAAAATAATATTCAGGGATAAATATAAGTAAATGCCCGCAAAAACTAACAAATTTACCAAACGCATCTTGATAACTTTCAATAGTATCTTCGATACCCTTTTGTATATTTGATTATATTCTTTAAATAATTTTATGACTGAGAACAAAAATACTTCTGTAAAATATCAAATCACCATCATCGGTGTCTTATTTTTCATATTCGGATTTATCACTTGGGCAAATGGTACGCTTATCCCCTATTTAAAAATTGCTTGTGAACTAACCAGTACTCAATCTTATTATGTGGCAACTGCTTTTTTTGCCGCTTATTTTATTATGGCAATTCCATCATCTATAATTTTGAAAAAAACAGGATTTAAAAATGGAATGTCTATCGGATTATTTACCATGGCAGTTGGAGCTTTATTATTCATTCCTGCTGCTCAAACCAGAACCTATTCATTGTTTTTGTTAGGTTTATTTATAATTGGCACAGGGCTTGCGCTGCTCCAAACGGCTGCCAATCCTTTTGTTACCGTTTTAGGTCCAATTGAAAGTGCAGCACAACGAATTTCCATCATGGGAATTTGCAACAAAATAGCCGGTATATGCGCCATCTATTTACTAGGTTCTATTGCTTTAAAAAATGCCGATAGCATCAAAGAAAAATTATTAACCTTAAATGCCGCCGACAAAGCCATTGAATTAAATAATTTGGCAGCTCGTGTAATTAAACCTTATACCATTTTAGCTATCATTTTATTTACACTTTCTGTCGCTATCTATTTTATAAAAATGCCAGAAGTGCACGAAGAAGAAACCAATGCAGACACAGAAGCATCTAAAAATAAAACCAGCATTTTTCAATTTCCTCATTTATTATTAGGCGCATTGGCTATCTTCTTTTATGTTGGCGTAGAGGTTATCAGTTATGATACTTTTGCCGGCTTCGGTGAGTATTTAGGGTTTCCATTAGACACGGCAAAAAACTTTGCCACTTATACCGGTTATGCATTACTGGGTGGATATATTTTTAGCATTGTATCAATTCCCAAATATATTTCACAACAAAAAGCAATGTATTACCTCACAATATTGAGTATTTTATTGGTGGTACTTGCTGTATTTACCAAAGGATATATTGCAATAGTTTGTTTTATGTTATTAGGATTTACCAATGCTGTAATGTGGCCTGCTATTTGGCCATTAGCAATTGACGGGTTGGGAAAATTCACTAAAATAGGTTCTGCCTTTTTGGTAATGGGAATAGTTGGTGGTGCAATTCTGCCACCTTTCTATGCAAAAATATCAGAAATAATAAACAATAAACAAATTGCCTATTTAATGATGATTCCCGCTTATCTCTATATTTTATATTATGCTTTAATGGGATATAAAATTGGCAGAAAAAAATAATTTTTATAAAAGTGTTATTAATAATCGGAAATGAAATACCTTATCAAGAACGGAAAAACTATTAACGAAGGAAAAATTACTGAACAAGATATTTTAATAGATGATAATTTTATTATAAAAATAGATACTGATATTTCTGATGCAAGTGCCACTGTTATTGATGCACAAGGCAAATACATCATTCCGGGTATTATTGATGACCAAGTACATTTTCGAGAGCCCGGACTCACGCATAAAGCAAGTATTTACACAGAAAGTAAAGCAGCCATTGCAGGTGGCGTTACAACATTTATGGAACAACCCAATACAAAACCTGCAGCATTAACACAAGCATTATTAGAAGAAAAATATGCAATAGCTCAAGCAACTTCTTTGGCTAATTATACTTTTTTCATGGGAACTTCCAATGATAATTATGAGGAAGTAATGAAAACAGATTTTACAAAAATAGGTGCGCTAAAAATTTTTATGGGTTCTTCTACTGGAAATATGTTGGTGGACGATGAACACATTTTAAATAAGATATTTTCCAATATAAACGGAATTATCGTAACGCATTGCGAAGATGAACAAACTATAAAAAACAATACTGAATTTTATAAAGATAAATTTGGAGAAAATATTCCGATGAATTATCATCCGGTTATACGCAACGATGAAGCCTGTTATATCTCTTCCAAATTAGCAGTGGATTTAGCCAAAAAACACAACGCTCGTTTGCATATTTTTCATGTTTCCACCGCAAAAGAATTATCCTTATTTAGAAACGATGTTCCTTTAAAAGACAAACGTATCACCGCTGAAGTATGTGTACATCATTTATTTTTTGATGAACGAGATTATAGTCGCCTTGGAAGCAAAATAAAATGCAATCCTGCAATAAAGTACAAAACCGACAAAGACGCATTGCTGCAAGGGCTTTTGGAAAATAAATTAGATGTAATAGCTACCGATCATGCGCCTCATACTTTAGCAGAAAAAGATAATCCATATTTATCCGCACCATCGGGTTTGCCATTGGTACAACACAGCTTGCAAGTAATGTTGGATTTTTATCATCAAGGAAAAATTTCTTTGGAAAAAATAATAGAAAAAATGTGTCATGCTCCGGCTGATTGTTTTAGGATAAACAACCGTGGTTATTTGCGGGAAGGCTATTTTGCCGATGTTGCTATTGTCGATATCAAAACTCCATATACTATTACTAAAGAAAATATTTTATACAAATGTGCATGGAGTCCGATGGAGGATTATACTTTCAAAGGAACAGTAACACATACTTTTGTAAACGGACATTTAACGTATAACAATGGCATTTTTGATGAGCGTAAAAAAGGAGAACGATTGAGCTTCTCTCCTATTCACTAAAAAATCTATCTATCACTTGCAAACGGTTCATTTACTTTTAGGGTCCAACAAAGGCAATAGGCAACATTATTTGCAACAAGCACGTTGTATGATTCAACAATATGCAGGATTTATTAGAAAAATTTCTTCTGTGTATGCAACAGAAGCTTGGGGAAATATTCACCAACCAAAATATTTAAATCAAGCGTTGATTATTCAAACGAATTTAACGCCCTTTCAACTATTGAAAACATTACAAAAAATCGAAAAAGAATTAGGACGCACCAACAAACATCATTATTCTGCTCGAACTATTGACATTGATATTCTATTTTTTGAAGGTTGTATTTTGAAAGCAAAAAATTTAGAAATTCCACATCCTCGTTTGCATTTACGAAATTTTACGTTGCTTCCATTACTCGAAATCGATAAAAGTTATACACATCCTGTTATTGAAAAAACAATAGAAGAATTAGTAAAAAATAGTGCAGATAATTTGAAAGTGAGTATTTTTGAAACGAAAGAAAAATATGATTTATAAATTCATCGGCATAGAAGGAAATATTGGCGCAGGAAAAACTACGTTGGCCTCTTTATTGGCAGAAGAATACAAAGGACAATTAATTTTGGAGGCTTTTGAAGACAATCCATTTTTGCCAAAATTTTATGAGGATAATAAAAAATATGCATTACAAGTAGAAATGTCTTTTTTGATAGAACGTTATCAGCAGCTGACACGCATTTTTAGCGAACCCAATATTTTTTCCAATTTTACGGTAACAGATTATATGCTCAAAAAATGCTTATTGTTTGCTAAAGTAAATTTATCCAAACAAGAATATAAATTATACAAACATTTCTTTGACCAAATTTATAAAAAAATACCAAAGCCAGAAATTATTTTTTATTTGCATGCCGATACCGACCAATTAATACGCAATATTCGTAAGCGAGGCAGGGATTATGAACAAAATATTTCACGCATTTATTTGAATAAATTGGAGCGAATGTATTTTGAGTTTTTTAAACAAAATCCTGAAAATAAATATGTCATTATTGATGTCAACAATATTGACTGGATTAGCAATGTTTTCGCCTATCGTCAGCTTTTAAAACTATTCGACAAAGAATATAATTACGGAATAAATTTTGTCAAATTAGAACAAGAAGAATTGTTGCATTTGTAATTATCACATTTTTAATTTCTTTGCAAACTCCCAAATAACAACACCAGCAGAAACAGCAATATTCAACGAATGTTTCATGCCAAATTGAGGAATCTCAATACAGGCATTGCATTGTTGCATCGCAATTTCTGAAACACCCTCTACTTCATTTCCAAAAATTAAAGCATAAGTGGCTGTATGTTTTGGCGTAAAATCATTCAGCATTACAGAAGAATCCGATTGTTCAATTGCTAAAATAGAACAAGCATTTTCCTTTAAAACCTTCAAACAAATTTCAATGTTTTCAAAATATTTCCATTCAACCGTTTCGGTTGCACCTAAGGCTGCTTTTTGTATATCACGGTTGGGTGGCGTAGCACATATTCCTACCAAATAAATAGATTGAATCAAAAAAGCATCTGCCGTACGAAAAACAGAACCCACATTTGCCGCACTGCGAATATTATCTAAAACAATAATAATAGGCATTTTATTAGCCTTTTTAAATTCTTCTGTTGATAATCTATTCAGTTCATCTAACTTTAATTTTCGCATAAGTTGTATTTTTGAGATTTATATCACAGAGTGGCATAAAGATACACAGAGTACGCAAAATTTTATTAAATATGCTCAGTTAAAACTCCGTGTAACTCTGTGAAACAATAAACTAACAACAGTGGCAAAAGAGAAAGAAGTAAAAGAAACTCCATTGATGGGGCAATACAACCGAATAAAACAAAAATATCC
>JBDKHK010000114.1:0-45201 GCA_039797705.1 Bacteroidota bacterium | reverse complement strand
TGTAACTTTAAGTCATCTAAAATACGCTTATGTTTATGAAATTACTATATTCTTGTGTTATTCTATGTTCAATTTTTGCTTGTCAGAAAGTAACGATTAAACGAACATATAATAAAATTTCCTGTACACGTGGTCCTGAGGATATTGTATTGGATAAAGCCAATCATCGGATTTTAATTTCATGCAATGAATATCGTGATAATATGCCAAAACATGGAGAAATTCAACAATTGGATTTAATATCAGCGCAGTGTTCAACTTTACCATTAGTTGGAATGCCTCCTATTCCATTTCATCCACATGGGTTTGATATGCAAACTATAAATGGAATTAATTATTTATATGCCATAAATCATTATAGTGATGGAAGTAAGACAAGTTCTGTTTTGAAATTTAAAATAAATGCATCGAACTTAGAATTTGAGAAAGAATTTAAAAACTCTTTACTGATATCACCCAATGATTTGACGGTATTGCCAAATGGGAGTTTTTATTTTTCAAATGATAGAAATTCATTAGATGTTTTGGAATTGTTGACGAACCCTTATGCAGGTTCAGTTGTGTATTGTGATGGAGATAATACTTGGAAAAAAGTAGATAGTGCTATTGCTTTTCCCAATGGAATGTATAATGAAAATAATACTTTATACGTCGCCACTTCAAGAAATCATGCGTTGTTTACTTATACTATACAACCGGACGGTTCGCTAAGTAATAGAAAAACATTGTCTAAAATAAATGGAATGGATAATATATCGGATAATGGAGATGAACTTATTGTTGCAGTACACGCCGATGAAATAAAATTTGCTTTGTTGGCATACATTCCATCTACAAAATCTCCCTGCAAAACGTTTTCTATTAACAAGAAAACAGGTGCCGCAAAATTAATTTTTTCTGATGACGGCAGTATGATTTCAGGCTCTTCAACGGCATTAGTCGTTGGGAAAGATTTATATCTATCGCAAGTTTTTGAAGGGTTTATTTTGAAAATAACGCATTATGATGATTAAGTGAATATGGACGTATTATTTGCTATAAATACTTTTCAGTTTTAATATCCAATCTACTTCTAGTTTTACAATTAATGGAAATTCAGCATCATCTACATACGTAATTTGTAGATCGGAATTATCTTGCCCCATTACTGTTATGCAGTTAAATTCTTTGAAAATATCATTGTTGTACTGAAAAGATTGTGTATGTTTTACAGGAAAATAAAAAATATTTTTTTTGTTGTTTTCTATGTCTGTGCTAATCAATGATGTATTACTATTTTTAAAATCATTGAATATTTTTTTACTTAAAAAGAAAGCACACTGATTGGTCATATCTATTGCTCCTTCCTGAAAAAAATGTACCACGCCTTCGGCGTTATTTATTGTTTCTTCATTTAGATTTAAAACACCTTCAGTTGTTTGTGGCCCAATCATTTTCCATTTAAATTCTTGCGAATTTTTAGCGAGTTTATTAATTGTAACCGTGAGTTCATAGTTACTTCCTTTGTAATTTACATCGTAAATTAAATTGGTATTTTTTTTTAGAATATTATTAGGAGGAATGGCAAAAATTGGATTGATAGAAAACAACATTAACGCCATGGTGTAGTAATTCTTTTTCATAGAAAAATTGGTTTTGTATTGCTAAGTTAAACAAAATCAAGCACAAATACAATTTATCTAAAGATAATTAAAGTCTATCAGCGGTTGGCTAAATTCCTTTTGGAAGATGTTCTAAAATGTTTTTTATAACGGCTTGTGCCGCAAATTCGCGATTGGCAGCTTCTTGAATAACGATTGAATAATCTGAATCCAATACATCATCAGAAGCAACTACATTTCGGCGCAAAGGTAAACAATGCATAAATTTTGCATGATTTGTTAATTGCATTTTTTTATCGGTAATCATCCAATCATTGTGTTGCCCTATTATTTTTCCGTAATCAGCATAAGAACTCCAGTTTTTTGCATAAATGAAATCGGCATTTTCAAACGCCTCTTCTTGATTATAAATAATAGGCGCATTCCCCGAAAAACGTTCATTTAATTCATATCCTTTTGGATGCGTGATAATAAATTCCACCTCCGATTTATTCATCCATTCTGCAAAAGAATTTGGAACGCATTGAGGCAATGCTCTGATATGTGGCGCCCAGCTTAATACTACTTTTGGTTTTTTCTTAGTAGTAAATTCGCGAATCGTCATTAAATCTGTCAAGGATTGCAAAGGATGCACTGTTGCAGATTCCATATTGACAATTGGAACTTTTACGTTTTCTAAAAATTTATTCAACACATATTCTGAATAATCTTTCTCTCTATCGGTTAAAGAAGGGAAAGAGCGAATACCAATAATATCAGCATATTCGGAGATAACGGCAGCGCCTTCTTTGATGTGTTCGGCAGTATTCCCGTTCATGATTGCGCCATCTTCGTATTCCATCTGCCAGCTATCTTGTCCAAGATTTAAGACAATGGTATTCATGCCTAAATTTTGTGCCGCTTTTTGTGTAGAAATTCTTGTACGCAAACTTGAATTTAGAAATAATAAAACCATCGTTTTGTTTTCACCTAAATACTTATGAGCAAAACGATTTTCTTTTATTGCAATCGCTTGTTGTGCCAGTAATTCTGGATGTTCTACATCGTGTACATTTAAAAAATTTCTCATGACAAAATTGATTTGATGGCATGTAAAAATAGATCCATTTGCTCTTTAGTGATGGTCATGGCAGGCAGTAAACGCAAGGTATTTGGTTGGTTGGAGTTGCCTACAAAAATATGATGTTCATACACTAATTTTTCTCTTATTTCTTTGATAGGAAAATTAAATTCTACTCCAATCATTAATCCTTTTCCACGCACTTCTTTTACATTCGGAAGTAACTTGCATTGCTCTATTAAATAGTTTCCTAATTCAACAGAATTTTTGATTAAATTTTCATTTTCCATTACTTCCAAAACTGCTAATGTTGCAGCACAAGCTAAGGGTGCTCCACCAAAGGTAGTGCCCAACATGCCATATTTTGCTGCTATTTTGGGATGAATTAAAATGCCGGCAACTGGAAAACCATTGCCCATTCCTTTGGCCATTGTGATAATATCTGGTTGAACATTTGCATATTGATGCGCAAAGAATTTACCGCTTCTGCCAAAGCCACTTTGTATTTCATCTGCGATAAATAATGCATTGTGGTTATTGCAAAGCTGTTGTATAGTTTGCATAAAAGCTGCACTTGGCTCATAGATTCCATTTACTCCTTGAATGGGCTCTAAAATCACCGCACAAATTTCATTTTCTTCAAATGCTTTTTTCAAAGCATCTGTGTCATTAAAATTTAAAAAAATTACATGTTCATCACTATTAATAGGTGGCTTTATACTTGGATTATCTGTAACGGCAACAGCACCGGCCGTTCTGCCATGAAAAGCACCTTTGAATGAAATTACTTTCTTTCGTTGGTTGTGAAATGAAGCGACTTTTAATGCATTCTCAACGGCCTCTGCACCACTGTTTACTAAAAATAATTGATAGTCATCATAGCCCGATAATTTACCTAATAAATCAGATACTTGTTGTTGAGTATCCAAATGTACGGAGTTAGAATAAAACGATAATTGATGTAACTGATTTTCTAATTTTTGTATATAATGTGGATGCGCATGACCAATAGAAATAACGGCATGACCTCCATAAAAATCGAGGTATTGCGTTCCTTTGTCGTCATAAACAAAGCAGTTTTCGCCTTTTACAAGGTTGATGTTAAATAGTGGATATACGTTGAATAATTTCATAAATAGTATTAAGTATTAAGTATTAAGTAGTGTGGGTTTAATAAGCAACCGGCTTTAATTTTAATCCTTCTGTTTCATCAAATCCAAACATCAGGTTCATGTTCTGAATAGCGTGTCCGGATGCGCCTTTTACTAAATTATCAATGGCAGAAATAATCATTAATTTGTTTCCGTGTTTTTCTAAATATATCAAGCATTTATTGGTGTTTACCACTTGCTTTAGATGAATATTTTTTTCTGAAATAATGGTAAAAGGTTCGTTTTTATAAAATGTTTTATACAATTCTTTTGCTTCTTCAATAGTTCCGTCGTATTCAGTGTAAGCTGTAATGAGAATACCGCGTGTAAAATTGCCCCGATATGGAATAAAGAAAATATCTGAATTGAAATTGGGTTGCAGTTGTGATAAAGATTCTCCAATTTCTCCAATATGTTGATGGGTAAATGCTTTATAAACAGAAACATTGTTGTTTCTCCAGCTAAAGTGAGAAGTTTCACTCAAGCCAACACCAGCACCTGTGCTGCCTGTTATTCCTGAAATATGTATGTCGCCTTTTAAAAATCCATTAGATGCTAAAGGCAATAACGCTAACTGAATAGATGACGCAAAACATCCTGCATTAGCTACTTTTGTAGCCTTTTTAATTTTCTCTTTATTTAATTCTGGAAGACCATACACAAACCCATTTGCATCTTCTTTTAGTCTGAAATCATTACTCAAATCAATGATTTTAGTGGTAGGAGAGAAGGATAGGTTTTCTAAAAATGGTTTAGCTTCTTTGTGCGGTAAACACAAAAATACTACATCAATTGCGGTGTCTATTTCATTAGTAAAATATAAAGAAGTATCGCCTTCTAAGTCGGTATGCACACTGCTGATCGGTTTGCCATGTTGGCTCCTGCTATAGCAGTATTTTATGGAAATTTTAGGATGTTGAAGTAATATTCGAATCAATTCACCACCAGTGTATCCGGCAGCACCAATAATTCCAGCGGTAATTTTATTTGCCATTATCAGTAATTTAAAAAATGAATTCTAAATTAAATGAAATAAATAAGAATGTTTGTAATAAAAGGGTAATGTTTGTGTTAATAGCGAAAGAGATACAATTATAGTTTGTTGTATAACTCTTCTGTACTTACGAATTTATTCCAATTTTTCTTTGCCAGCCCTTTTATAAGTTTTTTATCACCTGTCCAAAACCTACCTTTTATATGCTCTGTTAATGCAATAAATTCAGTGTCATTAATATCAATATCGTGTGTCAACTTTTCAGCAAAAGAATACGTTTCTAAAGGAATCAAATTATAGTTTATAAACCGAATTTTATTAGTAACTAATGTTGTTACTCTTTGTAGTTCTTCGTTTGTTAGTTTAGAATAAGTTTGAATTTTTTGTCTATGTTCTTCTATTTCATCTAACAATATAGATGTTGAATAAAAATTAAATCCTGTTTTAGGTTGGAATAAAATGCGTGCTATTTTACTATTAGTATTTAAGAGAGCACTAAAGACAATATTAGTATCAATGATTATTCTCATTTAGACAGCAATCCTTTTGTCTTTGCCCAACGATTTTTTTTTGCAATTGCCACTAAGTTATCAACTTGTTTTTGAGTTGCTTTAGACTTTTTTGTAAGTTCTCTAAATTCTATCCAATCCATTATATCTTGGAGTGTATCAATATTTGTTGTATTGGGAAGTTTTATAATTACTTCTTTTTTAGTTCGCTCAACAATCATGAGAGATGATTTTATTCAAATATAATAAAATGTTAGGATATTTGAAGGTAAATATTCTGAGAAATAATTCTTTATGAGAAAAATGAAATGCTTACCGTTTACCCATTCCCATGCCTTGCATACGTTTCATCATTACTTTCATTTGGTCAAATTGTTTTACGAAAGCATTGACTTCTTGTATTGTATTTCCAGAGCCTTTGGCGATGCGTTCTCTGCGTTTGCCGTTCAGCATATCAGGATTTCTGCGTTCTTCTATAGTCATGGAAAATATGATAGCTTCAATTTTTTTGAAAGCATTATCATCGATATCAATATCTTTTACCGCTTTTCCTACGCCCGGAATCATGCCCAGCAAATCTTTGATGTTTCCCATCTTGCGAATCTGATTGATTTGTTGCAAGAAATCTTCAAAGTCGAATTGATTCTTAGCAATTTTCTTTTGTAATCGTTGCGCTTCTTTTTCGTCAAATTGCTCTTGCGCTTTTTCAACGAAAGAAACAATATCACCCATTCCGAGGATACGTTGCGACATACGTTCTGGGTAGAAAATATCTAATGTGTCAATTAATTTCTCTCCACGAGAAACAAATTTAATAGGTTTGTTTACCGTATATTTAATAGATAAAGCAGCACCACCGCGTGTATCACCATCTAATTTTGTCAAAACAACACCATCGAAATTTATTTTTTCGTTGAATGCTTTTGCCGTATTTACTGCGTCTTGCCCAGTCATGGAATCTACGACGAACAAAGTTTCCTGCGGTTGGATAGCTTGTTTTACATTGTAAATCTCATTCATCATTTCTTCGTCCACCGCTAAGCGTCCGGCTGTATCGACAATGACTACGTTTTGTCCCTTTTGTTTGGCGTGTGCAATTGCATTTTGTGCAATCGAAACAGGATTTTTATTTTCTATTTCAGAATAAACTTCTACGCCAAGTTGTTCTCCTAATACTTTTAATTGGTTAACTGCCGCAGGACGATACACATCACAAGCAACTAATAAGGGAGTTTTATGGAGTTTTGTTTTTACAAAATGAGCTAATTTACCAGAAAAAGTTGTTTTACCGGAGCCTTGTAATCCTGAAATTAAGATAACGGCAGGAGAGCCTTTTATATTTATTTCGCTGGCAGTACCACCCATTAATTGAGTCAGTTCATCACTAACAATTTTGACCATTAATTGCCCAGGAGCAACTGCTGTCAATACGTTTTGACCTAAAGCTTTGTCTTTTATCGTGTCGGTAAACTCTTTTGCTATTTTATAATTCACGTCAGCATCCACTAAAGCACGACGAATATCTTTTACAGTAGCTGCAATGTTTAACTCTGTCAGTTTTCCTTGGCCTTTCAGGTTTTTAAATGCACTATCGAGTTTATCCTGTAAGTTTTCGAACATTTTTATAGATATTAGTGATTAGTAAAAAGTGATTAGTTTTTGATTATTGAATGTTATTGTTTTTATTTTTGGAAATTGATTAAGCGTTTAGCAGATAATAGTTATAATTAGATTTTTTTTATTTATCACTTACTACTTATCACTTACCACTTACCTCTAATAGTACGTCAAACGTTGTACTCTGCCTAAATATTTAGCCAAACGAATTACTTGACGAGTATAACCATATTCATTGTCATACCATACATATAATACGATAGATTTTTTATTTGGAGAAATCAATGTTGCAGGTGCATCTAAAACGGAAGCGTGAGGGTTTCCAACACAATCGGTAGAAACAAACTCTCTGGAGGTGGAAAAATCTATTTGTTCTACTAATTCTCCAAAAGTGGCAGCCTCTCTGATGATTTCATTTACTTCATCAATAGAACTTATTTCTTTAGAAAGGTTTAGGTTTAAGATAGCTAATGAAACATCTGGTGTTGGTACACGAACGGCATTTCCTGTAAATTTACCAGACATAGAAGGCATTACTTTAGTAATGGCGCTTGCAGCACCGGTTTCAGTAATTACCATGTTTAATGGAGCAGAACGTCCACGGCGATAGCTTTTGTGGTAATTATCTAATAAATTTTGGTCATTTGTATAAGAGTGAACGGTTTCAATATGTCCACTTTCAATTCCTAATTTATCTCCGATTATTTTAATAATAGGAGAGATGGCATTGGTAGTACAAGAAGCAGCTGTAAAAATCTTTATTTCATCAGGATTATAAGATAAATGGTTTACTCCGTAAACGATATTTGGTAAACTGCCTTTTCCTGGCGCTGTCAATAATACTTTTGCAATGCCTTTTGCTTTTAAGTGGCTGCTTAATTTTTCTTCATCTCTGAAAATTCCAGAGTTGTCAATTAATAAAGCATCGTTGATTCCGTAAGCAGTATAATCTATAGTAGAAGGATCATCGGAAACAATCATGTGAATGGTATTGCCATTAGCAATCAATGCTTTGTTTTCGAAATCTTCTGTGATAACGCCACGGAATTTTCCATGAACAGAATCTTTGCGCAGTAAAGAAGAACGTTTTTTAATTTCTTCGTCAGTATTTTTTCCGCGAGTAACAATAGCACGCAAGCGCAATTGCTCGCCTCTTCCGTGTTGTTGAATTAATTCACGAGCAGCTAATCTTCCAATTCTTCCAAAACCAAATAAAACAACATCTATCGGTTTGATAACTCTTTTGTTTTTTTCGTATTCTTTTAATTTATCTGCCACAAATGCATCATAATCGCCTTTTCCTTGCTCTAGCCATTCTCTTCCCAGAGAGGCCAAGTCTAAACGAGTTGGAGCTAAGTCTAATTTTGCAATAGATTTTGCTAAGTTTAAAAGGAGTTCAATAGATAAAGGTAAATTCAAATATTTCTTAGCATATTCTTTGTTGTTTAATACTTCTGTGTAGCGAGCATCTGCGATATTTCTACGCAAAATAACCAACTCAACATTTTTGTCTAACCATAAAGTGCCTGCAATATTTAT
Organism: Bacteroidota bacterium; assembly: GCA_039797705.1. GTDB lineage: Bacteria > Bacteroidota > Bacteroidia > Chitinophagales > JADIYW01 > JADJSS01. The sequence goes on along the minus strand of JBDKHK010000114.1, from coordinate 36,730 downwards.
CAATTCTATTGCACTTTTTTCTTTTGAATTCCAATTGCTCATTTTTTGAGGTTTTATTAATTATTAATTGTTTAAGATAAGTATAAGCAATTAGCCATTAACAAGAAAAATATTAATCTTATTACTTACTACTTGCTACTCACTACTTTTTCTTTTTTTTTAATTTCCTAAATAATTTTTTAATAATTTACTTCTAGAAGTTGCGCGTAATTTATTGATGGCTTTGTCTTTGATTTGACGAACACGTTCGCGGGTTAAACCAAATTTTTCGCCAATATCTTCTAACGACATTGGATGCTCTACGCCAATTCCGAAATAATATTTGATAACATCCTTTTGTCGGTCTGTAAGAGTGGATAAAGAGCGTTCTATTTCTTTGCGTAAAGATTCTAAGTATTCTAATTGTAAATCTGTTCTTGGAGCAGACGTATTTTCCAATACATCTAATAAAGAGTTTTCTTCACCTTCTTGGAAAGGAGCATCTACGGATACGTGACGAGCTGCCACTCCTAAAGTTGTTTCTACTTCTTCGCGAGTAATTTCCAACATTTCTGCTAATTCTTCGGCGGAGGGTTCTCTTTCAAATTCTTGTTCTAAGTTCGAAAATGCTTTGTTGATTTTGTTTAATGAACCCACTTTGTTTAAAGGTAAACGTACAATACGAGATTGCTCAGCCAAAGCTTGTAAGATAGATTGACGAATCCACCAAACAGCGTAAGAAATGAATTTAAAACCTCTGGTTTCGTCAAAGCGTTGAGCAGCTTTTATTAATCCTAAATTTCCTTCATTGATTAAGTCGCTCAACGTCAATCCTTGGTTTTGATATTGTTTTGCTACGGAAACCACAAAACGTAAGTTGGCTTTAGTTAATCGCTCCAAAGCAATTTGATCTCCGGCTCTGATTCGTTGGGCTAAATCAACTTCTTCCTCAGGAGTCAACAAGTCAACTTTTCCTATTTCTTGTAAGTATTTTTCTAAAGACTGACTTTCGCGGTTGGTAATGGATTTGGTAATCTTAAGCTGACGCATACTTTGTATTGTTGTGTTAAATTTTTAAAGGTGTGCAAAGGTAATGCTTTTCTGTCTGAATGTCAACATCTTTATGTTAGATTAACGTCCATTAATTGTAATAATATAACTATTTTAGCAACAGAAAATAATCCATGCTTAAAAGAGTAGATAGAGTAGTCTTAGGTAGTTTCATCGTTCCATTGCTGATAACGTTTGCTTTAACTTCCTTTATTTTCATGATGCAATTTTTATGGAAATACATAGATGATTTTGTAGGTAAGGGTTTGGAAATGAGTTTACTAATGAAGCTTGTTGCATTGTTTACTTTAACTATAATTCCTATGGCATTACCGCTGGCAATCTTGTTGGCATCTACGATGGTAATTGGTACTTTGGGGGAAAATAGCGAGCTGACGGCTTATAAAACCGGTGGGCTTTCGTTGGTAAGAATTATGGGGAGTTTGATTGTTTTTACCATTTTTCTTTCGTTTGGAGCGTTTTATTTTTCTAATAATATTTTGCCTAAGGTCCATTTGAGATTTTATTCATTGTTATATGATATCAGAAAACAGAAACCGGCATTAGATATTAAAGAAGGGATTTTTTACAGAGGCATAGGTGGATTTGCATTAAAAATACAAAAAAAGGACCCAGATAATAAGACATTATACGGAATTATGGTGTATGACCATTCTCAAGGAAGAGGAAATGATAATGTAGTACTTGCAGATAAAGGAAAGATTGAAATGAGCAATACAGGTCAACATCTTATTTTGACACTATACAATGGAAAACAATATCAAGATGTAAGAAAAAGAACAGATAATTCTGAAAAAAATTCCAATGAGCAAACCATTATGGAGTTTAAGCGATGGCAGAAAATATTTGATTTAAAAGAATTTAAAATGACTCGAACAGACGAATCTTTGTTTAAAGGTCATTTTATGATGTATAATGCAAAACAATTGATGCAAGAAGCCGATACCAGTAGGAAGGAAATTGAACGAAAAATTGTAGATATTAAGCAAAATGATGCAACATATATATCTTCACTTAAAAAATTAAATGATACCATTCAATATGTTTATAATGATAGTATTATAAATAAAATAAATATACAGAATGTATTTGATAGGCAGTTTACACAGAGTTGCCTTACTACGGCAATTTCCAACGTAAATAGCTTGAGAGATTATATGCAAATGGCCAATACAGACATGGAATTTAAAAAAATCAATTATGTAAATTATTATTGCGAATGGTATCGCAAGTTCAGTTTATCCTTTGCTTGCCTTGTTTTGTTGTTTGTAGGTTGTTCTATGGGTGCTATTGTACGCAAAGGAGGATTTGGAGTGCCTATTTTAATTGCCGTTTTGTATTTTGTGTTATTTCATGTATTAAATGTAACCGGTGAAAAATTAGCCAAAGGCTTGGTAATACCTCCATTTGCAGGTATGTGGCTGTCATCGTTGGTGTTAATGCCGCTTGCGCTCTTTTTAATGTATAAGGCAAACAATGATTCCGTTTTATTTAGAAAGGAAGTTTATATAAATGCAGTAGGAAAATGGATGCAATTTTTTAATAAAAATCGAAAAAATAATTAAAGTGTTTATTTATTTATTATTTACAATTTGCTCATTATTAATAATATATACTTATATTTTTTACCCTGCTTACTTGCGTAAAAATGCCATTGGGAAAAAAATGAAATTTTCACCATATCTAATAGAGGAGGAATTGCCTATGGTGAAAATTATAATTCCGATTTGCAATGAAGAAAAAATTATAGAAAATAAGATAAATAGCATTATATCAACATCTTATCCTGTCTCTAAAATAACAATATATGTAGGTCTAGATAATTGCACCGACTCGACACTGGAAATTATCCACTCAAAATTTTCACTTTCTACTATTGTAATCACAGAATTTTCGGAACGACAGGGAAAACCGGCTGTTTTAAATCAAATCGTAAATCAATTACCACAAGATGATTCTATTTTGATTTTTACAGATGCCGATGTGTTATTTACCCATAATACTATTTTTGAATTAGTTAAGTATTTTAAAAACAAGGAGATAGGTTTAGTTGATTCAAGTATTAAACCAGGAGTTATCCGTAATTCAAATGAACAGGCATATTGGAATTATGAAACAGAAATCAAGCAAAATGAAAGTTTGGTTTTTGGATCAATTCTCGGTCCATCTGGTGGCTGTTATGCTATCAGAAGAAACTTATTTGTACCCATTCCCCCTAATTTTTTAGTCGATGATTTTTTTATTGGATTTTCTATCGCAGTTGCAAATTACAAAACCATCTTAAATCCATCTGCTGTTTGCTATGAAGATGTGACAACGAATTGGTCGCAGGAATTCAGGAGAAAAATGAGAATAGCAGCTGGCAATTTTCAAAATTTATGGTATTTTAAAAAATATGCCTTTCAACCTCATACTAATATTGGTAAAATATTTATATCCCATAAAGTATTGCGCTGGAAAACACCCTTTTTTCTCTTAATTATTTACTATATACTATTGTTGAAGTACACATTGTTTATCTTAATCGTAACTTTATTTTTACCAATTATTGATGCTCTTTTGTTTACTTTTGGATTTGAATTTAAACCTTTAAGACGATTTCACTATTTTATAGTAATGAACATCGCAGTGTTTATTGGATTTATCAAATTTTGTAAAGGAATTAGAACAAATGTCTGGCAACCAACAACAAGAAACGGATTATAAATTAGACTCCATCGAAACCGCCATCGAAGCCATTCGTCATGGAAAAATTATTATTGTAGTAGATGACGAAGATCGTGAAAACGAGGGCGATTTTATCACCGCTGCTCGAAATGCTACTCCCGAAGTCATTAATTTTATGGCAACACATGGGCGTGGGCTTATTTGCGCACCCTTAGAAGACAGTAGATGTGTAGAACTTGGGTTGGATTTAATGGTGAATATGAACTCGTCCCATTATGAAACGCCTTTTACCGTTTCTGTAGATTTAATTGGAAACGGCTGCACCACCGGAATCTCTGCATCTGATAGAGCTAAAACGATTCAAGCATTAATAGATAAAAATACTAAACCTGAAGATTTAGGAAAGCCAGGACATATTTTCCCTTTAAAAGCTAAAAAAGAAGGCGTACTTCGCAGAACTGGACATACCGAAGCTGCAATAGATTTGGCACGTTTGGCAGGTTTTGAGCCAGCAGGTGTATTGGTAGAAATTTTGAAAGAAGATGGTGAATGTGCAAGATTAACAGATTTGTTTCCAGTTGCCAAAAAATTTGATATGCCTATCATTTCTATCAAAGATTTGGTAGAATATAGACTGCAACACGATAGATTGGTAGAACGTATGGTGGAAGTGAAAATGCCTACCAAATATGGAGATTTCAAATTAATCGCCTACAAACAATCCACTTCCAATGAAGAACATTTTGCATTAGTAAAAGGTGAATGGGAAAAAGAGGAGCCGGTTTTAGTGCGTGTTCATTCTTCTTGTATAACCGGAGATATTTTAGGTTCTTTAAGATGTGATTGTGGCGACCAACTGCACAATGCCATGAAAATGGTAGAAAACGAAGGGAAAGGAGTTATTTTATATATGATGCAAGAGGGAAGAGGCATTGGATTTATGAATAAACTAAAAGCCTACAAATTGCAAGAAGAAGGCATGGATACGGTAGATGCAAATTTGGCTTTAGGATTTAAAGCAGATCAGCGTGATTTTGGTATTGGAGCGCAAATTTTACGAGATTTAAACGTAACAAAATTGAAATTAATTACTAATAATCCTAAAAAACGAGCAGCATTGAATGGTTATGGATTAGAAATTGTCGAAAATATTCCTATTCAAATTATCCCAAATAAACATAATGAAAAATACCTAATTACTAAACGGGACAAAATGGGGCATGAGCTAAAAAAGAATTTCTAATTTTTTTTCATAAATCATTTTTTCCATATTATGTAAAATAGAATAGTTGTAAATTTTATTTTGTTCCATTTTTTATTTTTATTGTCTGAAAAATTATTTCAAAATATTAGGATTGCCATTTGGCGCTTCTGTAAATGAAGTTAAAAAAGCATATCACCAACTTGCATTTCGTTATCATCCCGATAAAAATCCAAATAACAAATTTGCAGAACAACAGTTTTTAGAAATTTCAGAAGCTTATCAACTCCTTTCTGAGGACGCAAAGCGAACAAATTATTGCAATGCTTATATAACGTTTTTGCAGGAACAACAATATTCAGCTGATAATTATTCAAAACCTCCAACGCCACGAGAAATCTTTGAAACCAAAGTTCATCCTGATTATAGAGATATTGTGATGAAGCATTATCGTCCGGTGATGGGGCGAGCATCCAAAAGAGATATGAGATGGAATTCTTTTAACTACTCCTTTATCGTTATTTTTATCTTCATTTCCATTATTATGTCATTTTTGGCATTAAAACAGGAAAAAGAAAAAAATGATACGGTATATAATACGGAGAGATTGAAACTCGATTCATTAAAAGTAAAGAAGAAAATAAAAATTACTAAAGATGAATACTATAAAATGTTATCACAAGAATATGACCATTCACATGATTCTACTTTGCTAAAAATTAAAAATATAGATTCAATGATGCAAGTAATTGATTCTTTGAATATTATGAATCGGTAATTACTGCAACCTATTCAAATACAAACGAACAGTATTTTCCAATCCTAAATATATGGCATCGCAAATCAATGCATGCCCAATAGACACTTCATCCAATTGAGGTAGATTATCTTTTAAATATTTCAAATTATCCAAATTCAAATCATGCCCAGCATTAATACCTAAGCCTAATTCCACAGCAAGAGAGCAAGTTTCTTTTAGTTCTTTAATGGCATTCTCCGGATTTTTTGAATAGTTTTTAGCATAAGGTCCAGTATAATATTCAATTCTATCGGCATTTACGGCAGCAGCACCTTCTATTAGTTTTTTATCAGCATCTATAAATAGAGAAACTCGAATATCGTGTTGTTTTAACTCCTGAATTACTTCTTGTAAAAAACTTTTATGTTTTATAGTATCCCATCCATGGTCGGAAGTAATTTGATTCGGATCATCAGGAACCAACGTACATTGATGTGGTTTTACTTTAATTACTTCCTCCAAAAAATGCCTATTGGGATAGCCTTCAATATTAAATTCGGTAGTGCACGCTTCTTTCAATAAAGGCAAATCAGAAAATTTGCAATGGCGTTCATCCGGGCGCGGATGAACCGTAATTCCTTGCGCACCAAAACGCTCGCAATCTTTGGCTACTTGAATTAAATCAGGGTAATTGCTGCCTCTTGAATTTCTAATTAAAGCAATTTTATTTAAATTGACAGATAAACGGGTCATAATTCAATCTTATTTTCTTCTTGTTGGAAAATATCTATAATCTTTTCAATCGTTTGTTCAATAGTAAGAAAAGAACGACCACCCGAAGCATTGCGGTGTCCGCCACCTTCAAAATAGGTTCTGCAAATTCTTTCAACAGAATATTCACCCTTACTACGAAAAGATAATTTTATGATTTTAGGTTCTTGTTTTATTAAAATAGCCACTTTCACATTTTTTATACTCAATGGATAATTAACCAATCCTTCTGTATCGCCCGTTTGAAGATTAAAACGATACGCATCTTTTTTATCTATTACAATAATCCCAATCCCAATATCTTCACGGATAATCATATTTCTAAATAATGCATTCCCAATAAAACGCAATTTCTCTTCTCGTCCATTTTGATTCAATTGCTCTTGAATATAAATTATATTTAAACCACAATCCAACAAATGAGCCGTTATAAGCAAAGCATTTTTATTAGTAGCACCATTGGAAAAACTTCCGGTATCTGTCAAAATTCCAGTATAAATACATTCAGCAACTTCTTTAGTGGGAGTATAGTTTTCTTCTAATAAATTTAATAAACGATACACCAATTCACAGGTAGAACAAGCTTTTACGTCGTGCAAAGTCCAGCTTGCTTCAATCTTTGGATGCAAGTGATGATCTACTAAAACAATTTTTGCAGTTTCATTTTTTAAAATAAACTCATTCAAAGGCTCGATACGACTCAAATCATTAAAATCAAGACATATTACTAATTCGGCAGCTTCAATGGCAATTTGACTAAGATTAGGATTTTCTAAATAATTATAAACTTCTTCATTTCCTGGAAGATAACCAAAATAAGCCGGATACTCTGTAGGGGTAATCACCCGAATATTGTGCCCCAATGGCAACAAATAATTATACAACGCCAACGAAGAGCCCATAGCATCTCCATCTGGTTTTTGGTGCGTAGTGATAATAATGTTTTTAGGTGTTTTTAAAAAATCTTTGAGCGTAGCAATATTTTCCATTGCCTCAAAGATAAGAAATGTGAGAATGAGAGTGAAGGTGAAATTGATAATAAATTGAAGCAGAATTAAAAGAAAGTAGTTTAAGTTAATTTTCAGTAAATATTTTTGTTAATAACCAATAACTTATGCCGAATAGTTAATTTTGTAAAAAATATACGAATGTCAACAAACAGAACTTTTACAATGATTAAACCGGATGCGGTAGAAGCTAATAACATTGGCTCCATTTTAGCGATGATTACAGAAGCAGGCTTCAAAATCGTGGCAATGAAATATACAAAACTATCTGAAGAGCAAGCAGGCAAATTCTATGAAGTTCACAACGAACGTCCTTTTTATGGTGAATTGGTAGAATTTATGAGCAGAGGACCAATTGTTGCAGCAATTTTAGAAAAAGACAATGCAGTAGAAAGTTTCCGAAAATTGATTGGCGCTACTAATCCAGCACAAGCAGAAGACGGCACTATCCGCAAGCGTTTTGCAAAATCTATTGGAGAAAATGCCGTGCACGGTTCTGACTCTGATGAAAATGCAGCCATAGAAGGAAGTTTCTTCTTTAGCCAGTTAGAAAGATTCTAATTTTTAAAAAAATAAAATATAAAATACATTTTAGACTCTCGTCAGAGAGTCTTTTTTTTATTTACGGTAAGTTAATGTTGTAAAATGCAATAGAAAACATATCTTTGCATCCACATCGCGGGATGGAGCAGTTGGTAGCTCGTCGGGCTCATAACCCGAAGGTCGTTGGTTCGAGTCCAGCTCCCGCTACAAAGTCTAAAGCCTCCTTTCTGGAGGCTTTTTTCATTAACATTTACGAACAAATTGATTGAAAATTTTTCAAATTTTTAATGTACTTTTGTTAAAATATTGTTTCAAGCAGGTTTATAAATCAACTAAAAATAGATGTATAAATCGTAAAATATAAATAGAATGGGTTGTAATGGTTGTGGAACTTCGGGTTCATCACCCGCAGGTTGTAGAAATAATGGACACTGCGCTACTGGAGGGTGCTCAAAATTAGAAGTGCATGATTGGCTCAGCGATATCAGCGTTGATTCTTTTACTAAATATAATATCTTCGAAGTAAGTTTTAAAGACGGAGCCCGCAAAGGCTTTTATAGAAATGATAAACGATTTGATGTATATACCGGTGATTATGTGATAGTTGAAGCAGTACAAGGATACGATTTAGGGCAAGTTACCCTTAGTGGTGAATTGGTTCGCTTGCAAATGCGAAAGAAAAAAGTAAAAGAGACTTCAGAAGACATCCGAAATATTTTAAGAATTGCCAAAGACAACGAGTTGGACTTGATGGCGCAAGCACGTGCAAAAGAAAAGCAAACGATGCTGAAAGCGAGAGTTTTAGCCAGAAGTCTTGGATTGGATATGAAATTAGGCGATGTTCAATATCAAGCAGATGGCAAAAAAGCAACTTTTTATTATACAGCTGAAGGTAGAGTAGATTTTCGGGAACTAATCAAAGTGTTAGCAACAGAATTTAAAGTAAAAATTGAAATGCGCCAAATTGGTGCACGTCAAGAGGCTGGAATTGTTGGCGGAATTGGTTCTTGTGGTCGTGAGTTATGTTGTTCTACGTGGTTGACAAGTTTTAAATCAGTAAATACCAGTGCAGCCCGCTATCAAAATTTATCTATCAATCAAACAAAGTTAAGCGGACAATGTGGTCGCTTAAAATGCTGTTTGAATTATGAATTAGATACCTATTTAGATGCTTTAAGATTTGTACCCGAAAACGCTGAATTTCTGCAAATTGAAACAGGAGATGCCAAGTTGATGAAGACGGATATTTTAAAAGGATTGATGTATTATACCACGAAAGGTTCGGGTATATTTTATCCATTGACTTTTGAAAATGTGAAGTTGGTTTTAGAAATGAATGCAAATGGAAAGAAACCGGCAGAATTATCCGATCTGGCAGAAGTGGTTGAAAAAGCAGCAGAAGAAAACATTGAATTTGCAGATGTTGTCGGTCAGATTACGTTGGCGAGTTTGGATAGAAAGAGTAAAAAACAGCATCACTCAAAAAATAAAAGTACTTCCGCCAAACAGGAAAAGCCGAAGCCAAATTCAGAAACATCAGCACCGACTGTGGATAAAAATCAACAAAATCAACAAAGACCACAAAGACGCAATAACAACAATAATAATAATAGAAACAGGAAAAACAACGATAATAAGCCGAAACCTGAATAATTTAGTCGGCACTCTATTTCCTTAAAAAATCAACGGAAACCTCTATTGATTGAATAGTTGGTTGGGGTAAATACATATTTTCCCACGGATGTTTTCCCCCAAAAGTATGATCTGCTTGTTGGATAATGACCAATTCACTGGATTGATTCCATAAATGTAATTGATGGGCACATTCAACAGCAACCGATTCGTCATTTGCGCCGTGCACCATTAACCATGGTATATTAATATTGGTGGAGGCAACTGGAATATCCAGTCTGTTTTTATTGTAGATGTAATTTTCGTACAATTGAAAATGTAAAGGCATATTTTGCTTTGTGCGTGAATTATAAGTGTAAATAATTCCTGTTTCTTTCCATTTTAAAATATCTTGATGTTTAAAAAAATCACTTAAATCTTTTACACTCGCCCATGTTATTAGCTTCTTTATTCGCTTATCCTCGGCAGATTTTAAAATGGAAATTCCACCACCGCGACTGTGACCCATTAAATATATTTCATTTTTATTGATTTCATATTTTTCTGTATTGTTTTCTATAAAATCAATTATTAAAGCTACATCATCTAATTCAATGGTGAAATTATTTTCTCCAAAAGCTTCTAAATCGGCAAAATCTGCAGGATGCTCCTTTGTTGTTCCATTATAGGAAAATGAAAATTTAAGAAATATAAAATTTTCTTTCGCAAATGCAGCTGCAATTAAATTAAAATGCCCCCAGTCTTTAAATCCTTTAAATCCATGGCAAAAAATGATTATAGGTTTTTTTACATTGTTTTTAAAATAGGTAATGTCTAAATTTATAGACTTTTGTTTAGAACCCTCAATGCTTAATTCTGTTTTTTGCATAGTTAAAGTTTGTATATTGTGCTGTTTTTAAAAATGTATTTTTACAAAATTAAATAAACTTGAGTAACGTTGTAGATAATCTGAAAGGCCCGATTGAAGAAGAGCTTGAATTGTTTGAGCAAAAATTCAAAGAGGTAATGCGTAGCCATGTTTCCTTACTGGATAAGGTAAATTATTACATTTACCAACGCAAGGGGAAACAAGTGCGTCCGATGTTTATTTTTTTGGCTGCCAAAATGTGTGGAGGCGTAACGGAGGCTACTTATATTGGAGCATCTTTGGTGGAATTATTACACACCGCTACCTTAGTACACGATGATGTGGTAGATGATGCGTATGAACGCAGAGGTTTTTTTTCTGTCAATGCTATATGGAAAAATAAAATTGCCGTTTTGGTAGGAGATTATTTTTTGTCTAAAGGCTTATTGCTGGCATTAGATACTCATAATTATAATTTATTGCATATTATTTCTACGGCTGTAAAACGAATGAGTGAAGGCGAATTATTGCAAATGGAAAAAGCAAGAAAATTAGATATTGATGAAAGTATTTATTTTGAAATTATAAAAAATAAAACAGCTTCATTAATTGCGGCCGCATGCGAAGTGGGTGCTGCATCTGCTACAGACGATATTGAATTAATTGCAAAAATGCATCAAATAGGAGAGTTGATAGGAATTGCATTTCAAATAAAAGATGACTTATTTGACTATGGCGAAGCAGATATTGGAAAGCCACGCGGAATAGATATTAAAGAACGCAAAATGACCTTGCCTTTAATTTATACTTTAAATAATTGCACAAAGGCAGAAAAAAAGTGGATTATTAATATTGTCAAAAATCATAATGAAGATACGACCAAGGTAAATGAGTTAATTAAATTTATCCATTCAAAAGGTGGAATGAAATATACAGAAGACAAAATGTATGAATACAAACATCGTGCATTTGACATTATTAAAACAATAGAACATTCAGAGGCTAAAATAGGGTTAATTGATTTGGTAAATTATATTACTGAACGAAATTATTAATCTAATATCAGTATGAGTATTGCAAAACAGATACCCAATAACAGAGAAAAAATATTAATACAGGTACTTGTATTAAGTGTCGGAATTTTTTTAATGTCATTAAAGTTTTTTGCTTTTTTTAAAACCAATTCTAATGCAATTTTGACGGATGCATTGGAAAGTATTATAAATGTGGTGGCTGGGAGTTTTGGCATGTATAGTTTATATCTAGCCTCCAAACCCCACGACGAAGATCATCCTTATGGGCATGGCAAAATTGAATTTATTTCAGCTACTATAGAAGGAGGATTAATAGCTGCTGCAGGTGGTATTATGATTGTAAAATCTATTTACAATTTCTTTGTTCCATCTTCTATCGGTCATCTGGATGTTGGATTGGTTTTAGTTTTTTTTGCCGGAATGGTGAATTATATAATTGGACATATTGCGGTAAAAAATGGTGAAAAAAACAGCTCACTTACCTTAATTGCCAGTGGCGAACATTTAAAATCGGATGCTTATTCTTCCATTGGTTTAATCGTTGGTTTAGGGTTTATTTTATTGTCAGATTTACCATGGCTGGATAATGTTGTAGCAATATTAATGGGTGTTCTAATTATTTTTAGTGGATACAAAATTCTTAAAAAATCTGTGGCAGGTATTATGGATGAAGCAGATTTTGCTTTATTAGAAAAAGTAGTATTCCACTTGAACGAAAATAGACGAGATAACTGGATAGATACGCATAATATGCGCATCATAAAATTTGGTGAAAAAATTCATATAGATTGTCATGCAACCGTTCCTTGGTATTTTAATGCCCGAGAGGTTCATACAGAGCTGAAATTAATTGAGGCAAATATTAAAGAAATTATCCCTAATAATTTAGAAACATTTATTCATGCAGATCCTTGCCTTCCAAATTCTTGTAAAAGTTGTCTTAAACAGGATTGTTCTCATCGTATATTTCCGTTTCAACGTAGAATAGAATGGACATTGGAAAATGTATCAAAAGATGAAAAACATTTTTTAGAATAAAAAACTTGATAATTACGACAAAATACATTATATTTGTGACAAATGTCGTAAAGTATGAAAAGGAAAACCACACAATATAACACACCGGATGAAATTTCAATACCAAAAGTAGAAGAAGCAATAGCTCCATATTATGCATTTTCTTCAACCGTATTTCCTTTTATTGATACCCAAACACTAATTCAGCACTCCAGAACAGGCATTCCAATGCAACGCATAATAAAGTATATGAATTTATATGATATTTCTTTAAAAGAAATGGCTGCAATATTAAATCTTTCCGAGCGAACGCTTCAACGTTATAACAAAGAGGATATTTTAAGTAAAGATGCTTCGGACAGGGCATTGCATTTACAACGTTTATATACACGGGGGGCGGAGGTTTTTGGCACTTTAGATAATTTTAAAAACTGGATGAAATCTTCGATTCTTATTTTTGAGAATGAGAAGCCTATTTCGTTTTTAGATACTATTTTTGGCTTTGAATTGTTAGAGCAAGAATTAGGCAGAATAGAGCATGGTATTTTTGCATAAATTCTTAATTATTAGTAATTATTTATGTTATGATAGTTTTTAGAATTTGTAATTCTCGATTTGCGAATGATATGAATGGAATAGGTTCTAAATTGTATGGTGGCAGGTGGAATAATGTAGGCAATGCAGCTGTTTATACTTCTTCTACCAGAGCACTGTCTGCTTTGGAGGTTTTGGTACACATGCCACCTAATAATGTAAAATCCATAGATTTTTCTTTAGTGGTTATTGATGTTCCTGAAAATAGCTTGGAGGAAGTTAGCTATGTAACCATAAAAGATGAATTAAAAACAAATGGTTTAAGTAGTAATTTTAAATCCATTGGTGATGCTTGGTTGAAAGGGCATAGTTCTTTACTTTTAAAAATCCCATCGGTAGTAATTCCAGAAGAGGCAAATTTTTTGATTAATCCATTGCATCAAGATTTTTATAAAATAAAAGTTAAGCAAATTAGTTTGTTTGAATTTGATAAAAGATTGCTGCCGAAATAATTATTTTTTCTTCAATTCAAAATTTTGTCCTAAATATACTTTGCGTACTTGTTCGTCAGAGGCTAATTCTTGTGCAGTGCCTTGTTTTAGTATTTTCCCTTCAAATAACAAATAGGCTCTGTCGGTGATACTGAGGGTTTCTTGTACATTATGGTCTGTTATAAGAATCCCAATATTTTTATTTTTTAATTTTTCTACGATATGCTGGATATCTTCTACTGCGATTGGGTCAATCCCCGCAAACGGTTCATCTAATAAAATAAATTTAGGATCAGAAGCTAAAGCACGTGCAATTTCTGTTCGTCTTCGTTCTCCACCAGATAGCAATTTTCCTTTTGTTTTTCGCACATGATTGAGTCCAAATTCTTCTATTAAAGACTCTAATTTTACTTTTTGTTGTGCTTTGGATAAGGGGGTAAATTCTAGGATAGCTTTTATGTTATCTTCTACGCTTAATGTTCTGAATACTGAGTTTTCTTGTGGCAAATAACCAATGCCCAATTTGGCGCGTTTATACATGGCAACATTCGAAATATTTTTATCATCTAAAAAAACTTTTCCTTCATCGGGAGTTACTAAGCCAACAGTAATATAGAAAGTAGTTGTTTTTCCGGCACCATTGGGCCCTAATAATCCAACAATTTCACCTTGATTAACTTGGATAGAAACATCATTTACAACCTTTCGCTTGCTGTATGTTTTTACTAAATGTTCTGCTCGGAGTATCATTTTTGTTATTAGTTGCTTTATTTTTTATTCTTAGTGCTTAATTTTTAATACTCAATAAAAAATCATCTCAAATCTTTCAGTCTAAATTCAATTTTTGTTTGTCCATTCCATACATTAGCATATAGCTGATAGCAAATGTCGAATGTTTCATTTTTTTCTGTAATTTTCATATAATCTCCCATTCCAAAACCAATGCCATTTTTTGGGTCTTGTTTGTCTTTTAGAATATTTAATTTTAAGTGGTTTCCATTCAAAACTTTACTATATCCTGTATCATATACATTTTTTGTAATAAAAATTGGTCGCATGTTTCCAGGTCCAAATGGTCCCATTTGCTCTACAATATTGAAAAATTTTTCATTAATGTCGGTTAGTTCTATCTCGGCATCTATTTCAATTTGTGGGATGAGTTGTTCATCTAAAATTCGTTCTGATACTATTTTGTCAAATGCATGTATGAAATCATCTATTTTGTTTATTTCAATGGTTAAGCCGGCGGCATATTTATGTCCGCCAAATTGAATGAGATGTTCGCTACAGGCATCAATGGCATTGTGGAGGTCAAAACCGGGAACAGAGCGTCCGGAGCCTACTGCTTTTCCATTGGAAGCGGCTAAAATAATTGTAGGACGATGATATTTTTCTATTAATCTGGAAGCAACAATTCCTATAACTCCTTTGTGCCAATGTTCTTGATATAAAACGGTTGATTTTTTTTGAATTAAAATTTCATTCGAATCAATCATGGAGAATGCTTCTTCGGTAATATCTTTATCAAGACTCTTTCTATCTGTATTGTTTTGTTGTATTTTTTTTGTTTTTTCTAAAGCGGTTTCATAGTTTTCTTCTATCAAGAGGGTAACGGCTTCGGAGCCATGTGCAATTCTTCCTGCAGCATTAATTCGTGGTCCTATAATAAAAACTAAATCTGTAATATCAAGGCTTCTGGTTAATTTTAACTCACTCATTAGTGCCTTAAAGCCGGCCCTTGGCTTATTATTTACTTTATCTACACCAAATTTTGCCAATATTCTATTTTCTCCAGTAACGGGTACTAAGTCAGAGGCTATGCTGACGGCTACTAAATCAAGTTGTTCGTATATTTTTTCTGATGAGATATTGTTTTTTTGTGCATAAGCTTGTATAAGTTTAAATCCTATTCCACATCCACTTAATTCATCAAAAGGGTAGGTGCAATCTGTTCGTTTGGGGTCCAAAACAGCCACAGCATCAGGAAGCGTATCATCTGGAAGGTGATGGTCGCAGATGATAAAATCAATTCCTTTTTCTGTAGCATAATTAATTTTATCGTGTGCTTTTATTCCACAATCTAATGCAATAATTAGAGTAGCATTATTTTCTTTTGAGTAATCAATTCCTTGAAATGAAATTCCATATCCTTCTGTATATCTGTCTGGTATATAATATAATACATTTTTATAAATTTCAATAAAAAATGAATATACCAATGAAACGGCTGTTGTTCCATCTACATCATAATCTCCATATATTAATATAGTTTCATTTTTAGCAATAGCTTTTTCTATTCTGTCAATAGCTTTTTCCATGTCTTTCATTAAGAATGGATCATGTAATTGTTCTAAACTTGGTCGGAAGAATTTTTTAGCTTCTTCATACGTTTTTATGCCTCTTGCAACCAATAATTGACATATTGTTTTATGTATGTTTAATTGCTTTTGCAATTCATTCACCTCTCCTTCGTTTGCTTGTATATATGTCCAGCGTTTCGTTGTTAGCATAATATTGATTCTGTCAAATTTATTGAATTGTAATCGTAATAAAGAATTTTTTATAAAAATCGCAAAGAATTATTTCAATCAACTATTGTCTAATTCATCCATAAAGAAGAAGTGTGAATAATGAATATAGAATATAAAAGGAGAGTTATTGTGTTATTTTTGAGTAAAAGTGTATTCTATAATTTCATATTTATTTTAATAAAGTTACCTTTGCACTATGTCAGCACTTGTAAAAAAAGCAATTTATATGTCCATTGGTGTTGCGTCTGTCACTAATGAGAAGTTTAAAGAATTAATGGAAGATTTAATTCAAAATGACCAATTTACAGAAGACGAAGGAAAGCGTTTAGTAGATGATTTTTTTATAAAATTACGAGAACAATACGATACGATTAATACCTCCTTTCAGGTAAGAATAGATGAAGCATTATCCAAATTTGGCATTCCAAGTGTGCATACTATTAAAGAAGAGGTTGAAAATTACGTCAATGAAGTAAAAGAAAATCCTATTGCTATTTTACGGTTGCCTTCTAGAAAATAAAAGATATTTATTAATTAAAATTAATTTTAATTATCAAAACACATCAAAATTCTGTGCGTCTTTATTTTCTTCATCTTTCATAAAATTCCCCTTGGATGGAAGGGTTTTATAGCTACTAAATTCTTGCATTTCTTCATATAAACCTCCAGCATCATAAAACCGACCGAAGTTTTTATTAAAGCGTAATTCCACAGATCCGGTGGGTCCATTTCTGTGTTTTGCAATAATTACCTCTGCCACCCCTTTTGTGTTAGCTCCATCTTCTCCATTGTTTAAGTTATAATATTCCGGACGATACAAAAACATCACCATATCGGCATCTTGCTCAATAGAACCTGATTCACGCAAATCGGAGAGTTGTGGTTTTTTGTCGCCACCACGAGTTTCTACGCTTCGGTTTAATTGAGATAATGCAATTACAGGAATATTTAATTCTTTTGCTAATCCCTTTAAGGAGCGAGAAATAGTAGAAATTTCTTGCTCTCGGTTCATGCCTTTGTCGCCGCCGCCACTCATTAATTGCAAGTAATCAATGATAACCATTTTGATGCCATGTGCATTTTGCAAACGACGGCATTGAGCTCTTAATTCATATACATTAATGGCGGGTTGGTCATTAATATAAATAGGTGCAGAGGAAAGTTTTTCTACTTTATCTCGTAATATAGAAAATTCATTGTCGCTCATTTTGCCATTGGCTACCTTTTGAGCATCAATTTCACATTCCAAAGAAATTAAACGTTTTGCGAGTTGAACTGCGCCCATTTCTAAAGAAAAAATTGCTACTGGCATATTATAATCCACCGCAGCATTTTTTGCCAAATTCAATACGAAGGCAGTTTTACCCATGGATGGTCGTGCTGCAATAATGACTAAATCTGTTGCCTTCCAGCCCGAAGTCATTTTATCTAATTCTAAATAACCCGACGGAACAGAGTCCTCTAACAATCCATCTTCTCTGTTTAGTAAACCATCAATTTGTAAAATAGATTTAGATACTAATTGTCCAATTCCTTGTACAGAGTTGCGCAAGTTTTTATCCGTAATTTCATAAATACGTTTTTCCGCCATGTCTAACAAGTCAAATACATCTGTGGTATCTTCATACGCATCCCGAATTATTTCATTAGAAATTCTAATTAATTCACGTTGTATAAATTTTTGTATAATGATACGTGCATGATATTCAACATTGGCAGAAGATGCAATTTTATTGGTTAATTCACTCAGATAATACGCACCACCTACTTCTTCTAGTTTTCCGTTTTTACGTAATTCTTCTGTTACCGTTAATAAATCAATCGGTTGTGATTTTCCAAACAAGTTTTGGATGGCACGGTAAATAGTAGCATGAGCATCTACATAAAAACTATCTGTTTTTAAAATATCTGAAACATACGAAATAGCATCTTTTTCTATCAATATTGCCCCCAGCACCGCTTCTTCTAATTCTCGTGCTTGAGGTGGAATTTTTCCATATAATAAATTTGAAATATCTTCTGTTTTATTTCTTGTAAAACGGGTGTTTTTCTTTGTAATATTTCCGGTTGATTTTTCTTCCATGGGGTAACGAATATACAATATTATGTTCTATCCATTTTACAGAAGAGTCAACTTTTTATGTTAATAATAGATGTGTATTTCTTATAGGTAGAATTATCAACTGTGAAACAAAATGTTTAGCGGTTGATATTGAGTAATTTGGGTGTTTTTGCTGTTTTATACATATATTTTTTCAGTACTTTTAAAGTATAAAAAAATGTTTATATCTATTGTAAAATATATTAAAATAGGAACATTATAAAATAAAAATTGCTGTTATTCAAATGCATTTATTCCGGTAATATCCATTCCGGTTATTAATAAATGCACTTCATGGGTTCCTTCATAAGTAATCACACTTTCTAAATTCATGGCATGTCGCATAAATGGAAAATCTTGTGTGATGCCCATTGCACCGCATATCTGACGACATTCACGAGCTATGCGTAAAGCAATTTCTACATTATTCCTTTTACCCATAGATATTTGAGCTGGTGTTATTTTTCCTTCCATATTTAATTTTCCTAATTGAAAAGCTAATAATTGTGCTTTTGTTAAGTCTGTCAGCATTTCTGCTAATTTTTTTTGCGTAAGCTGAAAAGCGGCTAAAGGTTTTCCAAACTGTGCACGTTCTTTACTATATTCTACGGCATGGTGGAGGCAATCCATGGCAGCGCCCAACGCACCGCAAGCTATACCAAATCTCGCAGAAGAAAGACAAGAAAGCGGTGCTTTTAATCCTTTGGCAAAGGGCAAAATATTTTCTTCCGAAATTTCTACCTCATCAAAAATCATTTCACCGGTAATGGATGCCCGCAAACTCCATTTTCCTTTAATTTCGGGAGTGGAAAATCCTTTCATATTTCTTTCAACAATACAGCCTACTACTTTTGCATTTTCATTTTTTGCCCACACTACCGCAATGTCGCAAATAGGAGAATTGGTAATCCACATTTTTGCACCATTCAAATAATATTTATTTCCTTTTTTAATTAAGCGTGTTTCCATGCTATTGGGGTCGCTACCATGATTAGGCTCTGTTAAACCAAAACTTCCTATAAATTCACCTTTTGCCAGTTTGGGTAAATAATATTGTTTTTGAGCTTCACTACCAAATTTCCAAATTGGATACATTACTAAAGAGCTTTGCACACTGGCACAACTGCGAATGGCAGAGTCACCGCGTTCTAATTCTTGCATAATCAATCCATAAGAAATGGCATCCAGCCCTCCGCCACCATATTCTGTAGGAATATGCGGACCGAAAGCACCAATACTTCCTAATTCTTTTATAAGATGTTTTGGAAAATGATTATTTTCAGCACAATCATCTATAATAGGAATAACAGCCGTATTGATCCAATTTCTTACACTATCTCTTATTAATTTTTGTTCATTGGTTAATTGTTCGTCTAAATTTAAATAATCAAACCCACGAAAAGAAGAAGCATATCTATTGGACATAATATTTTATTTTTGTACAAAACAAAAGTATGCAAAAAAAGACATGGATAGGATTAGAGGGCATGGAATTTTATGCGTTTCATGGCGTATATGAAGAAGAACAAAAAATAGGAGGGAGGTATGTCGTAGATATTTGGGTTTATACGGATGCCGAAAAAGCAAGACTGTCAGATGATTTGAATGGAACAGTAAATTATGAATTAATTTATAACGCTGTAAATAATAACATGAAAAAATCGGTCAAATTGATAGAACATTTAGCTCAAAATATACTTCAAGAAATTAAATCTTTTGTAGCAAAGGATGATATTGTAAGAATAAAAATAAAAAAAATGAATCCACCTTTAGGCGGTCATGTTCTAGCAAGTGTAGTGGAAATTGAAGATTAAAACCATATATTGCCGAACAAATTTTTAGATAAAATTTGTTTTAAGTATAAAAAAACGTACATTTGCATTTCATAAAAAAACACGGTCGGTTGGCCGAGAGGCTAGGCAGAGCTCTGCAAAAGCTCGTACGGCGGTTCGAATCCGCCATCGACCTCCAAAAACGTCAAATTTATTTGGCGTTTTTTTTATGTGTTTTCCCGAATTCTCAATGAATTGTACTGTTTGATAAATTCATAGCGTAGTATATTTATTCTGTACTAAATTTACATCAAAATAAATACTATGAAAAAGATAACCAAAAATCATTTTGTCTATTTAATGTTACTATTCTTTTTTAGTCATTCATTAATAGCAGCAGATTCTGCCTCTACGAGTGTTTTGAAAAACAGGTACTTTAAATTTCAGGCAAGAGTAAAGGGAGGAGCCGGAACTAATTTTAAATCGTATCCTTCTAACCTAGAAAATCATAATGTATCTGTTTTATCTGGTGGAGCAGTTAATCCAACCAATAGAATAGATGACAAACAGGATTTCCTAAAATCTAAATGGGGCGGATACGGAGGAGCTAATTTTGATTTTTACTTTCATAAAAATATTGGCTTTGGAGTGGATATTGATTATTTTAATAATGGATTCAAATTTATTGAATCACCAATTTTGTCAAATTTTATTGAGTTGGTAAATAAAGGCAATCCTGGAAAAGTAAGACTTCAACAGGCGAATCCTCAAAATATCACTACTAAAATTATTGAAAGTAATAGAAGAAATCAACAGTTAGTTTTTTTTGGAATAGGACCAAGTGCAAAGCTTTTTACGAATGATAAGATAGATGTTGATTTAAATTTACGAGTAGGCTTGAGTCATCTGCGCATGGGTTCTCTATCGGTTGGAATAGATACCATTTCAAGACAATATTTGGAATCTCAATATTACAGAAAATCTATAATGGATTATGATTATAACAAAGCAATTAATGCTGCGGGGTTAAAAGTTGGGTTGTATTTCAATTATTGGTTTCATAAAAATGTAGGTATTACTGCGGGCATTGATTATGTGCACACTTTTGTTAAAAACAGCAAAATAATTGGAGATAGTGATTATAAATTAAAATATTTAAGACCCGAAGATTTTATGGCAAGCGGAGATTTTTCGTATTGGCGGTATTTTGATAATAAACAAACATTAGATGATTATCCTGTAAAAAAATTAGATATTAATCACTTAGCTATTTCTGCCGGATTAGTGTTTAGAGTGGAAAAAACTAAACAGATAGAGAAAGCTCCAAAGGCATATATTAAAGATATTATTGTTACGGTAAAAGATAAGTTTACGGGCATACCAGTAGATAAAACAGATGTAACACTTACAGATGAAAGCGGTAATGTAATAGGTACGCAAAAAACTGCTAAAGACGGCAAGGTGGTATTCCCTAAAGTAAAACAAGGAGTTTATGGCATAAAAGGAGATAGAGAAGGCGTAAAAACGACAAGTGCTTCTGTAGCTAAACAAGAGTTTGAAAACAGAGGAAATATCTATAAAG
Source organism: Bacteroidota bacterium (assembly GCA_039797705.1). Classification (GTDB taxonomy): domain Bacteria; phylum Bacteroidota; class Bacteroidia; order Chitinophagales; family JADIYW01; genus JADJSS01. The sequence goes on along the minus strand of JBDKHK010000114.1, from coordinate 15,211 downwards.
AAATAATTTATGAAGACCCAGGATTCATTTTGGAAGGCGTAACATTAGAATGTGGTAATAAAAATAAAGTAATGGCAGGCGTTGAAGTAGAATTGACCAATAAAATTACAGGAAAAGTAGAAAAAACTACTACTGACCAAGATGGCAAATTCACCTTCCATCTAAATTCTAATACTGAATATACTGTTGTGGGTACAAAAGATGGCTACTACTCTAATATTGAAGAAATAAACACTAAAGATTTAGATAGAAATAAAACTTTATATGTAAAACTTAAATTGTGCGTAGAACAATTAGAAGTAGGCAAAACATTTGTATTGCGCAATATTTACTATGATTTTGACAAATGTAATATCCGAAATGATGCCTCTAAAGAATTAGATCATTTGGTGGATATTCTAAAGCAATATAAAAATATGACTATAGAATTGTCGTCCCATACTGACCAACGCGGTACAGATGCCTATAATCTAAAACTATCACAATGTAGAGCCGAAAGTGCCGTTGATTATTTAATAAAAAGAGGAATAGACAAGAGTAGATTGACAGCAGTTGGATATGGTAAAAGCCGATTATTACAAGATTGTTCTCAAGTACCAGGATGTCCTACTGATTCAAAAGGGGATTGTGAATGTCATCAAAATAACAGAAGAACAGAAGTGAAAATTTTGAAAATGTAAGTCCATTTTTATATAAAATAATCATAAATGCCTCCATGAAAATTGGAGGTATTTTTTTGTATATTTTTTGTTTTTGCTTATTATTTTCGTATATTACATTTTAGTAAAAAAAATTATTTTCATTATAAACTTGAAATATGCCGAATGTTTTTTATCCAGAAAAAACACCAAAAATAAAATTCAAAATTTCTTCTAAGCCATCGCATCAGGAGTGTATAGAGTATTTTTTAAGTTTTTTAAAATCCTTTGATGAGTTTAGTGAATCTACTTTTGAGAATATGATTCCTGCATTAGAATATGGGCATTGGAAAAAGAATAATCATTTATTTAAGACAGGTGAAGAGCACAGTTATTTGAATTTTATTGTATCAGGCGCTTTTGTTTTTTACAAAGAGGAAAAAAAATTAAAAAATATATTAGGATTTTTAACAGAATGTAATTTTTGTTCTCCTGTTGTTGGTTTTTTAACGAAGCAACCATCAGAGGAAGCTGCACTTTGTGTGGAGAATTGCTATGGTTTAAAAATTTCTTTAAAAAATTTTTTGATTTTAATGAAACGAAATGATTTTGCTTCTTTCATTCAAAATATTAATTTAAAAATGCTTAATTATCTAACCAATAGAATGTATAGTTTTCAATCGATGGATGCTAAACAGCGGTACGATGCTTTGTTAGTAGAGAATCCAGAGGTTTTCATGCGTTTTTCTTCGCAAGATATTGCCCTGTTTTTAGGAATAGAACCTGCTACTTTAAGCCGCATCCGGAAAGAGAAAAATAAGTACAAATAATTTATATTTCTCTTACCCACCCAAATTTATCCGCAGAGATACATTTTTGAATATTTACTAAAGTCTCTTTTAATTTTGGTGCAATGGTAAATGAGGCATCATCTAAAGTATAATCATTTCCTTTGTATCCAAAACGATTTACCGGTGTAACTACCGCCGCAGTCCCCGTTCCAAACACTTCTGTTAATGTACCGTTTTTATGAGCTTCCATTACTTCATCAATAGATATTGGTCGCTCTTCTACAGTATAACCTAAATCGCGGGCAATGGTAATTACACTATCTCTGGTGATGCCTTCTAAAATAGCTCCATCAGTATTTGGTGTAATTAATTTTCCATCTATAACAAAAAAGATATTCATAGTACCTACTTCGTTGGCATATTTTTTATGTTCACCGTCCAACCATAATACATCCTTATATCCTTGTTGGCGTGCTAATTCAACAGGATAGAGTGTGCCAGCATAATTTCCGGCAGCCTTTGCACTTCCATATCCGCCAATCGTTGCACGGATATAAGAATCATATACTAAAACGGAAATAGCTTCTGAGTAATAAGCTCCCACCGGACCTATGATAATCATAAACAAATAGCGATTAGATGTTTTTACTCCGATAAATGGTTCGGTGCCAATCATAAACGGACGAATGTATAAAGAACTGCCACCATTTTTTGGAATAAAATCTTTGTCTAATTCTATTAATTTCTTCAATCCCTCCATAAACAATTCTTCCGGAACTTCCGGCATAGACATGCGTATGGCAGATTTATTTAATCGAGCAAGATTCATTTCTGGTCTAAAAATAACCACGCCACTTTCGTCTTCTTTATAATAAGCTTTCATGCCTTCAAAAATGGCTTGCCCATAATGAAATACATTACAAGCAGGACTGAGTGAAATATTTTGATATGGTTGAATTTTGGCGGTTTGCCATTTGCCATCATAATATTCACAAATAAGCATGTGATCAGAAAATGTTTTTCCAAATGGTAAATCATTAAAGTCGATACTGGAAAGTTTACTTTCTTTTACCGTTTCAATTTCTATGGTAGGTATAGGTTGTATGTCCATAAATTCTGCTGACATGTGCGTATGTTTTGTTCAAAGTTACAAAAAAAGGTATTTACTTTGAGGAACTTTATTTTAAGATAGTTTTATTGAATATGGATACTTTTTTTGTATTAAATGATAAAGAGGACTTTAAAACAGATCCACAGTATGCAGGAAATGTTATTTTTTATAAAAAAAGCAAAGATGCTTCAATAGCAGCAGTCCAACAAGATTTATTTTCAAAACTAATTAGCAAAGCATTACAATTGCCGTTGCAACAATTTCTTTTTATTGATGTAGCTTCTACGTCCCCGCGCTTTGCAACTATTCACAAAGAAATTGGAATTAAAAAATGCTTTCTTTTTGGGGTTAATGAAAATGAAATAGGTTTAAATGCGACGATTCCATTTTATCAGTTAACAAAAATAATAAATACAGATTTTATAAAAGCAGATGCTCCAGAAGTATTGGAAAAAGATAAAAATAAAAAGAGCAAACTGTGGCAGCAATTATTAATTACCTTTAATATTCAAGCATGATAACTATTGTTTTTGCAACCAATAATCCCAATAAAATAAAAGAAATAGAAATTCTGCTTCCAGAAAATTTTAGCATAAAAAATTTGTCTGATATCAATTGCTTGGAAGAATTACCAGAAACACATAGAACAATAGAGGAAAACTCAGCAGAAAAAGCAGAATATGTTGCCCATAAATATTTAATAAACTGTTTTTCGGAAGACTCTGGCTTAGAAGTAGAAGCATTGAACGGCGCGCCCGGCGTGGATAGTGCCTTTTATGCTGGCGATAGAGATGCTGATAAAAACATGAATAAAGTATTGGAAAAATTAGATGGAATAGCGAATAGAAATGCACAATTTAAAACCGTTATTACACTTATTTTAAATGGACAAAAACATCAATTTACAGGGTTGTTAAAAGGAACCATTAGTTTTGAAAAAAAAGGATTGTATGGCTTTGGATACGACCCAATTTTTGTATTGCCCGATGGAAGACATTTAGCCGAATTAATGCTAGATGAAAAATCAAAAATTAGCCATAGAGCAGAAGCAACGCAACAATTAATAGATTTTTTACAAAATATTTCTTCTTGATTTTTTGTGAAAATATTATTGGATATATTTATAAAATCTTGCCCCTTTTAATGTTTCCGGCTCAGATGCAATGCAATCTAAATGAAATCCTTTTTTATTAGGAAAAATAGGTTGTTTCAATTGTTTTTTGTGTAATTTTTCATACGTTTCAAAGTCAATAGCGGTACGTTGTTGCAGTGTTTCAAATAGGTTCCATTTTTTCGCCACATGTTTCCAGTTTGCATTTACTTTCGCTTCAAATACTTTTGCTTTAGAACCACTACCATAAGCAAAAAATCCTATTTTATTTCCTGTTAATTCCTGCTTATTATCTAAAGCAGATTGAAGCGTAGAAAGCAATGCCATAAAAATAGATGCCGTGTACATATTGCCAATTTCGGAAGAAGCTGTTTGAGAATTTTTAATTTTTTCATTCACCAATTTCTTGTAAGCATCAGAATTTGCTACCATTTTTAAATCCTCATTACTTTCAAATGGAAGTTGATTTTCTATTGCAAATATTTCCGTAAAAATTCTTTTTCCATGAAAGGCATAAGGCAAGTGAAAAATTAAGAAATTCCATTCGTCAATCAGATTAGTTGAAATGTCTTTTTCCTCTTTAAAATGATAATATGCTTCTCGAATCCTGTTCTTAAAACAATCATTGGAAAACTGTCCATCAAAAACAGGCTCATCAGAAAAAATTTCTATCGTTTCAGGCATATTTTCTGTTGCTGAAATTAAATCAGTTTTTGGTATGTATCGCCGTGGTTTAAAAAAATCTAAAACACTTTCAGTGCTTACACCCCAATAGTTTTCAATTTCTAATAAATCAGGTTGGGTGGAAATTAATAAAGCCACCGCTCCGCCACCCTGCGTATATTCTCCACTCGATTGTAATCCATATTTTGCATAATCTGCAGCAATAACTACAGCTTTTTTATGTGGATTTATTCTTACAAAATCCAATGCATTGTGTAACGCATCTACGCCACCAATACAAGCAAATATCATATCTACTGCATCGCAATTTTTAAAACAACGTTTGCCAAAATTTTCTTCCAAAACACTTTCCACCATTTGTAAGGCATAAGTAGAAGTAGGCTTGGCGGCATCTAAGGCACTTTCTGTTCCCAAATAAATTCTATTGATGTCTGTAGGAGAAATATTGAAATCAATAATTAATTGGAGTAATGCTTCCGCTGCAAATGTTGCGGTATCTTCCTGTGCATCAGGGAAAGCCATTTTTTGCAGTCCTAATCCATTTTCTAATTTTAATGGGTCGATTCCTCTTTGAGCAGCTAAATCTTTAATATCTAAATATAAATACGGGATATAAAATGAAGCAGCTTCAATACCAACTTTCATAGTGTTTTTATTTTTTAATTGATGAATGAAGTTGCGAAATTAAGGAGTCTGACGATATAAGAAAGTCAATATTTTATTTTAATTAAAACTTATACATTACCTTAATTATTGATAATGATTATTTTTTGTTGAGCGTGTAGAATTTATTCTTCTTCGATATTCTTCGTTGGTCATCCATCATCAATTTTTTGAATACATTAAAATGCTTTCCTTTGATTAAAATAATAATTTCTACTTCCAAATCACTTTATCTTCCCATCCCGATGGACGAATTCCATTTGGAGTGTCTATATCATAATGCCCGATATATAGGATTGCTAAAATTTGGTCTGTATCTTCAAATCCAATATTTTTTTTCATTTCTGGATGATAACACATTCCACCCGTACTCCAAAATGTACCAATATGATATTCGGTAGCCACTAATAGCATATTTTGTATCGCGCAAGCAGTTGCTGCTATTTCTTCCAATTCAGGAATGTTTTTTTTATTTCCAGGATGCATAGCACAAACGATTACATGAGAACAATGCATGGAACGATTGCTTATTTTGTCGTATTTTTTTTGTAAAAACTGCTCGGCTGGTGTAAATTGTTTATATATATCAGCATGCATTGCCCCAAATGCAGGAACTTGTTCGCCAGAATATACTACAAAACGCCAAGGTTCGGTGAGTCCGTGCGTTGGAGCCCAATTGGCAGCCTCTAACATTTTTTCAATGATTTCTTTTGCTACCGGCTTACCATTGTAATGATCCGGGTCTATGCTTCGGCGTTGTTTTATGATTTTTTCTATACTCATAATAGGCAAATGTAAGCAACAGTAATCAAAAAATGTACGGATATACAATAATGTCTTTATTTTTACCTTTATTACAAAATGCTATTGAAAAGAATTCTCTTGTTTTACTTTGTTTGGATGAGTTTTGCTACTCTCGCTCAAGTACCTCTGCTTGAGTATAGCACCTTGTCTAACCTTAGAAGCAAAACGATGCGGGTGCTTTCTGATACGTTACGTATTGATACATTGAGTATTTTTCCCAATACGTTTCAAATGAGAAATTTAATAACAAATGAAATTATTTCTAATGAAAATTATAAAATTGACTTTACTTCTGGTAAAATAATTTTTACAACAACGGTAAAGCCTGATTCAATATTAATAACCTATCGTTCTTTCCCTGTTTCATTGTCAAAAATAGTACAACACAAGAACAAAACCTTGATAAAGAAAGGGGATTCTTTAGTATATGAAAGAATGTATTATTTGCCCACTACAGAAAAAACAGCATCATTTATAGAATTTGGTGGTTTAAACTATAGTGGAAATTTTGCAAGAGGCATACAGTTTGGTTCCAATCAGGATTTAACTCTAAATTCTAATTTAGATTTAAGATTAAGTGGAAAAATTGGCAATGGAATTGAAATTACAGCATCGTTGACAGATAATAATATTCCACTACAGCCCGATGGAACCACGCAGCAAATTCAAGATTTTGATAAAGTATATATTCAACTCAAAAAAGACCCGCATTTAATTATTGCCGGAGATTATAATTTAAAAAACTATGAAAGCTATTTTACACGATTTTCCAAACAGCTGCAAGGTGTTAGCTATGTGAATGATTTAAAATTTAAAAAAGGAATGAGGTTACAAACTTCTACTTCATTCGCTGTTAGCAGAGGTAAATTTGCTCGGAATGTTTTTCAAGGAACGGAAGGAAATCAAGGTCCTTATCGTTTGGTGGGAAATAATAATGAAACCTTTATTATTGTGTTGGCTGGAAGTGAAAAGGTATATGTGGATGGTATTCGCTTGCAAAGAGGAGAGTTGTTGGATTATGTGATGGATTATAACACTGGAGAATTGGTATTTATGCCAAGATTTTTGATTACAAAAGATTCTCGTATTGTGGTGGAATTTGAATATTCAGATAAAAATTATTTCCGTACTACAGTTCATGAAGCTATTAATTTTCAATGGAAAAATTTGACTTTATACACGCAGGTTTATTCTGAACAAGATGCAAAAAGTAAACCGATTACAAATTCATTGACAGATAGTATAAAAGATTATTTATCGGGAATTGGAAATAATATTTCTAACGCTTATGCTTCAGGCGTTCGGGAAGCCACTTTTGATCCCAATCGTGTGCAATATAGAATGACGGATTCGACTGTAAATTCTACTACTTTTGATTCGATATTTGTATATGAAACGAATCCAAATAATGCAAAGTATATTCTAAATTTTTCATACATAGGACCGAATAAGGGAAATTATATTCCTTCTCAAAATGCCAATAATGTTCGAGTTTATAAATGGATTGCTCCAGTAAGTGGCATACCACAAGGATCGTATGAGCCCCTTATTTTGTTGGTTACACCCAAAAGTCAATTACTATTTAACCTTGGAGCTTCGTACAAAATTGATAAAAAAACTACGATAAAAACTGAAATGGCGTTATCAAATTATGATAAAAATTTATTTTCACCCTTAGGTAGAAAAGAAAATATAGGATATGCAACTGCGGTACAATTAAATAGAGTGGATTCTTTTAAACATCAGTTGGTGTTTTCCAATAGCATGAATTATGAATTTAAATCACAACATTTTCAACAGATAGAACCTTATAGAAATGTAGAGTTTGCTCGTGATTGGAACATAGGAACGCAATTAAATTATACAGAACATATTGCGAGGTACCAAACACAATTGACAGATATTAAACACAACATTAGTGCTGGGTATAAATTTTCTACATTTATCAGACAATCAGTTTACAAAGGATTTGAGAATAGCTTGTTTTTCAACACAGATTACAAGGGATTGAAAATAACCGCAGATGCTCGCATTTTAACCACACAAGATACTTTGTATAAATCATTATTTGTTCGTCCGACTATGACTGCAACTTATTCTATTAAAAAAGCAAAAGGATTGGGGGTAGGCATTGGTTTTTATCAAGAAAATAATGTATTTCGAAACAAAAAAACCAATGAATTACAATCTAATTCTTATAGAAATAATAATCTTTCCTTACGCATCTTTTTGCCCGATTCTGCAAAGTGGAGCTTTATGTTGGAATATAAATTTAGGAAAGATGTAGAAGTGAGAAATGCACTGTTTAAAGATTCTACGATGGCACACACCGTTGAATTTAAGGGTAGTGCAAATCAATTGAAAAATCAAACGTTTAATTGGACTTTTACCTATAGAAATTTATCGGTAAAAGATACGACCGTACAACAACAATCGGAGCAAACATTTTTAGGAAGAACAGAATATGGCGCTCGCATAAAGAAAGGGGCATTGCGGCTGAATTTTATTTATGAATTAGGAGGCGGTAGAGAGCCGGTACGTCAGTTTACGTATGTGGAAGTTCCCTCCGGACAGGGTTATTTTAAGTGGATAGACCAAAATCATAACGGCATTCGCGAGCTGAATGAATTTGTACCTTCTCTATTTAATGACAGTGCTCAATATGTTCGTGTAATGACAAATTTGAATGAATATGTTCGAGCAAATTCAACCGCATATACCCAAAATATTACTATTCAACCTAAAGCTATTTGGTTTAATAAATCTGGATTTAAAGGTTTTCTTTCGAAGATTACAATACAATCCTATATGCAACTGAAACGGAAAACATATAAAGGAAAAATTAAAAATATTTTTAATCCATTTGTGTTTAATACATCAGATTCTAACACTATTGCACTTAATTCTAATGTTCGAAATACGTTTATTTTTAATTCAGGAGACCCCATTTATTCTTTCTCCTATACTAATCAGTTGGTTAATGATAAAGTATTGTTAATCAATGGATTTGACACCAGAAAACGAATGGATAATATTATAGAAGCGTATTATAATTTAAGTCAAAAGTTTACTTTAAATCTAAAATTTATACAATCCAAAATATCCTTAGTCTCTAATTATTTTCATGCCAATGATTATAAAGTTAAAGGATATTATTTAGAACCAAAATTTACCTATAATTATAAAACTACCTTGCGAACATCTGTAAATTATGGATTTACACAGAAAAAAAATGCTGCAAATTTAGGCGGCGAATATGCTTTGTCTAATAAATTAGAATTCGAATTGCGCTATAGCAAAGCACTAAAAAATACTTTAGAAACAAAGTTTTCATTTGTATTGGTAAAATATACGGGCGAAAACGGTACTACTAAATCTTATACAATTTTAGAAGGACTACAACCTGGAAAAAATTATATATGGAGTGCAACTTATACCCGTAATATTTCTCAAAATTTAGAGCTGAGTTTATCCTATGAAGGGAGAAAAACGGGGGCTGCAAAATTAATAAATACAGGAAGAGCACAACTTAGAGCTGTTTTTTAACAGGATATTTTTTTATCTCTTTAAAGAAAAGGCAATTAAATACAGGTTTGTAAATTTCTACAAAATACCATAATCTGCGGTTGTTCCATGGTTCATAAGTAAAAACCTTTTAGAAAATATACCTCAAATTGAATGTGTGCTCAATCCTAATATAATTAAAATAAAAAACTCCCTCATAAAGGGAGTTTTTTTATATTTCAAAAAGTAAATTTTATTTCGCTGGTGCTGCTGGTGCTGCTGGTGCAGGAGTAGGTACAGAAGGAATGGTTCCTTTAGCGGCACTTTCTGTTAAAGTTTTAATTTGACCTTTTTCGCCAACCTTAGGCACTACAAATGCAGTCATTACGCAAAGTGCTAATAAAAATATTGCACCGCCCCAAGTAGCTTTTTCCATTACATCACCGGCACTTTGAACGCCAATAACGCTGGATGCTGTAGAGCCAAGGCTTCCCGTTAGTCCGCCGCCTTTAGGATTTTGGATTAATACAACCAAGATTATAAATAAGCAAACTAAGATAATTAGTACAGTTAAAAAGGTAAACATATTATTTTTCTTTTTCTATTTTTTCTATTAAAGATGCAAAGTAAACACTTTTTTCGGGAAATTTCAAACGAAGTGCATTATAAATATCTAAAGCTTTATCAATTTTTCCTTGTTTAGCATATATTTTTGCTAAGGTTTCTGTCATCATTTCCTGTTTAAATTCTACAGATTCTGAAGCTACTTTACTTACTTCTTCATCTATATCCGTAAATAAATCCACTTCACCTTCTTCAAAATTTGGTTCAAATAATTTTTGTTCCTCTTGCTGAATGGCTTTTTTGTTGGCAATAGTTTGTTCCACTTCATATTGTGGAATTTCCATCCAATTTTCTGTTGTTTTAGGTATTTCTGTTGTCTGAATTTGCAAATTCCCATCCAGTAGTTTTAACCATTCTACAAATGTATGTGGTTCTTTTTTTACTTCTTCACTAATAATTTTCACATTTATTTCATCCCCTATAGATTGTACCGATGGAATTGCTTTGTCTGAAATGACATCAGGTGTTGTATGAATTTCTATTTCATCTTCTAATACCGTTGGAAAGAATAAAGGAGTAGATGTGGTGTCTATATTATTTTGTTCCAATACTGCAGTTGGATATTCTTCTTCGTGTGTTGAAATTGGTTGCTCTGATTTTTCTATATTTTTTTCAGCATCTTCTTTAGTTATTATTTTATCTTCTTGTTTGTTAATTGGAATAACGATTTCATTTTCAGGTATTGATATTTTTTCCACCTTTGGTGGTTCAATAGTTATTGGTTCTGGAATGTGAATTATTTCAGGAGAAATTGGTGTGATTGTTTTGTTGGCAATATCTTCTGTAATAGGAGTGGTGGTGGTATTATTTTCAATGAATTTATCTTTCTTAATTTCAGGTTTCTTATCTACTTCAATTTTTACAAGAATTGGTTCTGGAAAAAATTCGGGAGCATGTTCTATTGCAAATTCTTCATTAATATTTGGGGTTTCTATTTTTGATGTTTCTATAATTTTTTGTTCTACTTCTGTTGGCTTTTCAGGAACATTTTCTCCAATTTCAATTGGAGTTTTAGATTCTACAAAAACGATTTCTTTTTCTTCTTTTGTTTCAGCAATCGGATTTTCAATTTTTTCTTGAATTACTACTGTTGGTTTTATTTCTTCTGTTTTTCCATTCGTTCGTTCTTCTTGTATTTGTTGTATTCTTGCAATTATTTCATCTTGGATTGAAAGTGGCTGCTCTGCGATTATCTCTGCTGGTTTTGCTTCTACTGTTGTAGTTGGAATTTGTATTTTTTCATCTTTTAAATCAACAGGAGTTTCTATTATTTCTTCTTTTTTCTCTTTAGAAGTTGTAATGTCAGCACTTCTTTTTGCACGTTCTGCTTTTAATTCTTCAATTTCTAATAAAATTTTATCAGCAATGGAAAGAGGCTTGTCTTCTATTGTTGTTTCTACTTTTTCAGGAACTTGAATTTCTGGTATAGTAGGTGTTTCTATGTTAATTGGAATTTCACTCTTTTCTACCACATCATTAGTTGTATCACGCAATGTTGGTTCTTCTAATGACGTAATTTCATTTTCAATAATATTTTTTTGAGTTGATACTATTTCAGGAGCAACAATAGGCTGTTTTATTGGTTCTTCCTGAGTATTTTCTATTTCTGTTTCTTCAATATTTTTATTTATAGGTTTGTTTTCTATAGTATTTTCTGTTTTTTTTACTTGTTTACTGTTTAATAAATAATACAATTTTTCTCTATTGTTAAAATAAAAAGCAGTTTGATGAAGATTTATTTCTGAATAATTTTCCTTCTTTTTTAAAGTAAATAAATGAAACAGAGAAACATAAGGATACTCTTGCACCCATTTGGATAAAATATTTTCTGGTACTTCGTGTAGAAGCATCGGATTGGATAATATGTCACTAAGTTGAAAATTCATTTTACCAATTTCCAAAAGTACGATTGAATATTTGTTGCGCCAGTCTGTCAAATATAGTATTTATTAAACTATTTTCAACATCTGATAATTGTCTATTTGCATCATAGTTTTCGCCATCTCTAAATGTTTGCGAAAAACTTTTGTTAGCATCTTTTTTGTTTATACATTCTATTTTTACTGAAATATTTAAACGGTTTTGTGCTGTTGTTTCAGTATTAGTGATGGCCACCGGATCTACATTGTATTCAGTAATAGTTGCGCTAAATTCTAAATCTCCATTCTCTCTTGTTAAAGAAAGACGTGTATCACGCAAAAATTTATCTTTTATTTTATCTGTAAAAGCCGGTGCGGCATTTGTGTTTTGAAGAGTGGCAATATTAGTAGTTTGAGCAACAGAAAATGATTTCCAATTTGGATCTACACTTGCATCTGTAAAACGGTAAATTTTACAAGAAGAGATGGAAAGGGTAATTATTGTGAAAGCAAGCAACAATATTTTTGATTGAATCTTGTTGAGCAATAATTTTCGTTTCTTCAAAGAATGTTTGTTAGTCTTCGAGTTCATATTCTTTGATTTTTCGGTATAAAGTTCGTTCTGAAATTCCAAGATCTAAAGCAGCATCTCTCCGTTTTCCTCTATGTTTTTCCAATGCTTTTAGAATCATATTTTTTTCCATATCCGCCAGCGACAAACTTGTTTCTACACTTTCTTCTTCATAATGCGGTTCATCATTGATAATAATCGTCGGATTGTTGTTATTGCCACTTTCTACAATATGTTTTGGTGTGTAAATAGTGGTGTTTGGAAGTGGAGCAGTAGTATGTTCTAAGTTGGCTACATCGCTAAAATCTATTTTGGAAGCATCGTAATTTCCGTTGCTCATATTCCAAACAAAACGTTTTAAATCATTCAAATCGTGTTTGATGTCGAAAATCATTTTATACAATAATTCTCTGTCACTGTAAGAGGTGGATTCGTTGGTATTGATAACGGTTGGTAGAGTAGAAATTTCTGCATTTGGAATAAATTTAGCTAATTCTTCTTTGGAAACCATTTTGTCTTTTGATAACACAGACACTTGTTCTGCAATATTTTTTAGTTCGCGAATATTTCCTGGAAACCGGTAATTAACAAGTATTTGTTTGGCATCTTCCGAAAGTTGTACAGGTTGCATTCGGTATTTTTCTGAAAAATCGGAAGCAAATTTTCTAAACAGCATCACGATGTCTTCTTTTCGTTCTCGCAATGGCGGAACAGCAATAGGAACAGTGTTTAATCTATAATATAAATCTTCTCTAAATTTTCCTTGCTTGATTAATTTAGGCAAATCTACATTGGTTGCGGCTAAAATTCTGGCATCTGTTTTTTGTACCACAGAAGAACCTACTTTTATAAAATCTCCGCTTTCTAAAAGACGTAATAATCGAGCTTGAGTTCCTAAGGGCATTTCGCCAATTTCATCTAAAAAAATAGTGCCTCCATTTACCGTTTCAAAATATCCTTTTCGTTTGTCGTGTGCACCGGTAAAAGCACCTTTTTCGTGTCCAAATAATTCAGAATCTATGGTACCTTCGGGAATTGCACCACAGTTAACCGCAATAAAGTTTTCGTGTTTTCTGGTAGATAAATTATGGATAATTTGTGAAAATATTTCTTTTCCTACACCACTTTCTCCTGTAATTAAAATAGATAAATTAGTAGGAGCCACGCGTACCGCAATTTCCAATGCACGATTGAGCATAGGGGCATTTCCTATTATTCCAAATCGTTGTTTTAATGATTGTAATTCCATATTACTTAATGATAAATGATTTGATTAATATTTAAAATGAAAGAACAAATTAGCATTGGTCATTCATCATTAATTTCTATACTACTCTTCCTCTTAGCGTTGCTTTGTTGGCACTTTCTACTAATACATTTACATAATCACCCGGTTTGTGATTCCCTTTTGCAAAAACAATCATTTTATTTTGAGAATTTCTACCGCACCATTCTTTGTCGCTTTTCTTGGATTCTTTTTCAATTAAAACTTTATAAATTTTTCCAATATCTTGTAAATTACTTTCTAAGGAAAGTTGAGTTTGCAGTTCTACAATTTCACTCAATCGTCTTTTCTTGGTTTCCTCTGGCACATCATCTTTATATTTTCGTGCAGCCATTGTGCCGGGTCGTTCAGAATAAAAGAACATATAGCTGAAATCATATTTTGCAAATTGCATCATAGATAAAGTCTCTTGATGTTCTTCTTCTGTTTCGCCACAAAATCCTGCAATCACATCGGATGAAATACCACCATCTGGCAATATACGTCGGATGGCTTCTATTCTATTAATATACCACTCTCGGTCGTAGGTGCGATTCATACGTTCCAAGCAAGAAGAGCTGCCCGATTGAACCGGTAAGTGAATATATTTACAAATATTTTCGTGTTTAGCTATTGTTTCCAATACTTCATCTGTAATATCTTTTGGATGAGAAGTGGAAAAGCGCACACGCAAATCGGGATGTACTAAAGCTACTTGCTCTATTAATTGTGCAAAATTGACTAATGTTTCCGCTGTTTTATCGTCATTTTTTCCTTCGCCTTTCCATTTGTAAGAATCCACATTTTGTCCTAAGAGCGTAACCTCGCGATAGCCTTTTTCGAATAAATCTTTTGCTTCTTGAATGATTGTTTCTGGATTTCTGCTGCGCTCTCTGCCCCTGGTAAAAGGAACCACACAAAAGGAACACATATTATCACAACCACGCATAATGGAAATAAATCCAGTGATACCATTTTTATCCAAGCGAACAGGAGAGATGTCTGCGTACGTTTCCTCGCGAGATAATAATACGTTTACAGCCTTTTGTCCACCTTCTGCTTCTGTTACCAACTCTGGCAACGAACGATAAGCGTCGGGACCAACAACAAGATCTACTAATTTTTCTTCTTCTATTAATTTAGATTTCAGGCGTTCTGCCATGCAGCCCAATACGCCTACTAACATACCAGGTTTTTGGTCTTTTATTTCATTAATAGAACGAAGACGCTGGCGAACAGTTTGTTCTGCTTTTTCCCGAATGGAACATGTATTTAAAAATACTAAGTCAGCATCAAAAATATTGGAAGTGAGGCTATAACCTTGTTTTGCCAATACAGACGCCACAATTTCGCTGTCGCTAAAATTCATAGCACAACCGTAGCTTTCAATATAAAAATGTTTGTTGTTTTTATATTCGGGTGCAATTAATTCTATACTCAATGCTTCTCCCTGTCGAGATTCATCGTGTTGTTTTTGTTGTATATAATCTATTAATTCATTCATAATTAAAAAGTACTGCAAAGATACAAAAAACAAGATTAAATGACAATTTGTCAGTGATTTTTTACTGTAATTTTTGCTAATTA
>JBDKHK010000113.1:0-4015 GCA_039797705.1 Bacteroidota bacterium | reverse complement strand
TTTTGTCTTTACAGAACAATAGTTATGCTGGTGGTTATCGCAAAAAAAGGTCGAAAAGCTGTATTAAAAAAGTAATACTACCAGGTCATAAAAAACCTGTAAAAGCTAGAAAAGTCAAATACGCTTATTTTAATTAGTTTCAAAAAGAACAAAAACCATGAAAAAGGAAATACTATTTTCACTAACATTATTAGTATGTTCCATCCATTTTACGTTTAGTCAATCCTTTTTAGGAAGTCAATTTACGCCAAGAGAAGCCATCTTGAGTAATACTATTAATCCTGCTGCTGGAGTAGCGGGTGCCATGAAATGGCAAGTAAACCTTATCGGATTTAGCACAGAAGCTGGAAATAATTATTTCTCCATTAATGGCAAACTTAGAGGCATCGTTAAAAATTTTGACAAAGAGGTAAACATCGGACAAAATTTAGATGGAAAACGTAAGCAATTACATTTAAACGCCACCGTATTGGGCCCTGGTGCATTTATAAGATTCAAAAAAAACAATGCTATCCATTTTGGAATAAAAGCACGCGCCGTTGCCACTTTCAACGATATGAATCAAGATTTGGTGTATTCCTTGTATAATCATTTTGAAGAAATACTACAATGGCTTCCAAACTTTTCGGATGAACGGGCAACTGCCGCCGTAAATGTGTATTCAGAAATATATGCTGGTTATGGGCGTAGTTTTAATATCGGCGAGCGACATTCATTAAGTTTTGGTACAACCGTAAAAATGAATTCTAATATTTTTAATGCACAATTTGCAGCCAATAATATAGATTTCAACAAAGTATATCACGGCATCGCTGACAGCTTTATTAATGTGGGCAATTCAAAATTTGATTTGCGGGTTTCTTCTGCTATTGATGATGGATATAAATATAAATTTGGAATTAATGGATTTGGAATAGATGCGGGTATTATTTATAAATTCAAAGTAAAAAATAGTGAAGAGCATTTTGTAATGGTAGGTGCTTCTATTAATGACATAGGATTTAATAAATATAAAAGTGGGAAGTATAGTCGTTCCTTTGTAGGAAACAATAAAGATGTGCCGGCAGAACATTTGGTAGATACTGAAGGCAATACAATCAGCATTGATGATGTATTAGATTCGTTAGGCACCAAGAGTATTCCTATGGAGAAGTATAAAATAAAAACACCTACCACTGTAAATATATTTGCAGATGTACGGGTAGTAAAAATGTTTTATGTAAACGTAAATATGCAATTTAATCCTTTTTCATTTAAACGAGGTATGCCGGTGGCTAATTTACCGCTTGATATTACCGTTACACCTCGTTTTGAACACAAGATTGCTTCCGTATATTTGCCTATCAATTATAATCAATACAGTGGCTTTAATGCCGGAATTGGAATGCGTTTGGGACAAGTTACTTTAGGCAGTAGTACTATTATCACTTCATTTGCTAAGAAAAAATTTACCGGTGTAGATTTTTATTTGAACATCGGGTTTGGTCAAGGTGAAAAAATGAAAAGAAAAGAATGATTTGACAATATTACATTTCATTTTTTACAATAATGCGGCTACACCTGGTAATGTTTTGCCTTCAAAAAATTCTAATAATGCACCTCCGCCCGTAGAAACATAACTCACTTTATCTGCTAATTGAAATTTATTAACCGCTGCAACACTATCGCCACCACCCACTAAACTAAATGCTCCATTTTTGGTGGCATCGGCAACGGCTAAAGCGATGCTTTTAGTTCCATTTTGAAAATTATCCATTTCAAAAACACCCATTGGGCCATTCCATAAAATGGTTTTAGAATTTTCAATCACTTCTTCAAAAGTCGCAATGGCATTATGACCAATATCTAATCCCATCCAGCCATCAGGAATATTCATATTGTCTGAAATCTGAGTAGCTGCATCGTTATCAAATTTATCTGCAATGATGGAATCTTCGGGCAAAAGGATTTGCACGCCTTTTGCTTTTGCACGCTCTAACACTTCTAAGGCCAAATCTAATTTATCTGCTTCTACTAATGAATTTCCAATATTTCCACCTTTTGCTTTAAAAAAAGTATAAGCCATTCCTCCACCAATAATTATATTATCTGCAATATTCAATAAATTTTCGATGATGAGGATTTTGTCAGATACTTTAGCCCCTCCTAAAATTGCGGTAAATGGTTTTGCTGCTTTATGCAATACTTTGTCTGCATTGGCAACCTCTGCAGCCATTAAATATCCGAAACATTTATTTTCTTTTGAAAAGGAGTTGGCTACGATTGTTGTACTTGCATGCGCTCGATGCGCAGAGCCGAAAGCATCATTTACATAAATATCGCCGTGCGAGGCTAATTTTTTTGCAAAGTTTTCTTCGCCTTTTTCTTCTTCTTTGTAGAAGCGGGTATTTTCTAATAATAATATTTCTCCAGGTTGTAAGCTTGCTGACATTGCTTGACTGTCTTCATCAATACAATCATTAGCAAATTTTACTTCTTTACCCAATAAATCAGATAAATGTTTTATAATATGTTTTAAAGAAAATTTTTCTCTGTCAATAGTTCCATCTTCTTTTAATTTCTTTAATGGTCGTCCCAAATGCGACATCAACACAACACTACCTCCTTCTTTTAAAATTTTTTGAATGGTGGGCAGTGCTGCTTTAATTCGAGTATCATCCGTGATATTAAATTGCTTGTCGAAAGGCACATTAAAATCTACACGAATTAAAGCACGTTTGTTTTTGAATGAAATAGTTTCTACGGTTTGCATAATTATATTAAATATGTGGTGAAATTAAAAAATAAAATATCAATGACCAATTTACAATAATGCTACTTTTTCTACTAATTCTGCTAAACGATTGGCATATCCATATTCATTGTCGTACCAGCCTACAATTTTCACTAAATCACCAATTTGTTGCGTTAAGCCAGCATCAAAAGTGCAAGAAACCGGTGTATGAATAATATCACTGGAAACAATAGGTTCTTCTGTATATGCGAGAATATTTTTTAAATTTGTTTCAGCAGCTATTTTAAAAGCAGCATTTATTTCTTCTACAGTAGTACTTCTTTCAATATTGCAATATAATTCGGTTGTAGAGCCTACAATTACAGGCACTCTAACGGCACCTCCTTTTATTTTTCCTTTTATTTCTGGCATTACCCATTCCAATGCTTTGCTGGCATTGGTAGAAGTTGGCACTATATTTTGTGCGGCTGCTCTTGCTCTTCTAAAATCCGAACCATGGATTCCATCGTGCAATCGTTGGTCGCCGGTATAGGCATGCACGGTATTCATAAAAGCATTTTTTATTCCAAAATTATCCAACATTACTTTCACCATTGGCGCCAAACAATTGGTAGTGCAAGAAGCATTAGAAAGAATAGTATCTTCTTTTGTTAATGTTGCATCGTTTATTCCTAATACAATTGTTTTGACTGTTTTATCTGCCGGTGCGGATATGACAACCTTTTTGGCTCCGGCATTTATATGTTCTTGCAACATTTCTCTATCACGAAATCTGCCGCTACATTCAATTACAATATCTACATTCAATTCTTTCCAGGGAAGATACTGAGGTTCGGTAATGGCGGTGCTAATAATTTCCTTTCCTTCAATTAAGAGGTGATTTTCTTTTGCCGTAATATTTTTATTCCATTTACCTTGAGCAGTATCGTGTTTTAAAAGATAAATCAATGCATCGTTAGGAGCAATATCATTGATGGCTACAATGTCAACATTATTTTTATCGAATAAAATTTGGAAAACCAAACGACCGATTCGCCCGAGTCCATTAATAGCAATTCTTGGTTTAGACATAATTAGGAGATTTTTTTTGTAAAAGTAGAAGATTTTAAACCTGAAAAAAAGAAATTTAAAAAAATGAAAAAGAAATTTATGTTAAGAGGTTGTAAGAATGTAAAAAGTTGGTATATTTGCACTCGCTTTTAACGAACGGCCCGTTCGTCTAGGGGTTAGGACAGGAGATTTTCATTCTTCAAACAGGGGTTCGATTCCCCTACGGGCTAC
>JBDKHK010000112.1:0-4373 GCA_039797705.1 Bacteroidota bacterium | reverse complement strand
AAGAATATCAAATTGACACAGTTGTTTTAGCGGGTTTTCTTTGGTTAATTCCAGAAAATTTATTGGAAGTATATCCGAATCATATTATCAATATTCATCCGGCATTATTGCCAAAATATGGTGGAAAAGGAATGTATGGAAAGCATGTGCATGAAGTTGTTTTTGCCAACAAAGAAAAAGAAAGTGGCATCACTATTCATTTGTGCAACAAAGAATTTGATAAAGGGAGAATTTTATTACAAGCAAAAACGGATATTTCTAAAGCAGATTCTCCCAAAGAAATTGCAACTGCCGTTCAGCAATTAGAACATCAATTTTACCCAAAAGCAATTGAAGATTTTATATTAAAAAGCTGAATTTGAAATACATATTCCAAACCCAGCCTGAGAAAAATCTATTATACTAATTCTACACTTTTATGTTGAATATTTTTTTCTGATAATTGCAATTCTGTTTTGCAGACATTCCATAAATTATATCCGCCAGAAAGGTTAATTACGTTTTTATATCCACTTTGCATCAAAATACGTTGTGCCAAATAACCTCTCAATCCTACTGCACAATAAACAAAAATGGTTTTATCTTTTGGGATATTGTTTAAGTTTGAACGAAGGGTATCCAAAGGAATATTTATGGAACCCTCCATTGCACCACTCACCACTTCATCTGGATTTCTAACATCTATCATCATGGCATTTTCGTCAGCAGCAAATGTTGTTTCAAAACCATCCCATTGTTCTACTTTTAATATCCCATTTAAAATATTTTCTGCTACGAAACCAGCCATATTTACAGGATCTTTTGCAGAAGAATAAGGCGGCGCATACGCATGTTCTAATTCTGTCAAATCGTAAATGGTGCCATTATTTTTAATAAGCGTAGCCAAAATATCCAAGCGTTTGTCTGCGCCGTCTTCGCCAATCACTTGAGCTCCCAATAATTTTTTAGTATCAGGAGAGAACGTAATTTGAATAGTAATTTGTTTTGAATTTGGATAATAACTGGCATGCGAAGAAGAACGCGTCGTAGAAACCAAATATGAAATACCCGCTGCTTTTAAATGTTTTGCTGCCATTCCGGTAGTGCCAACTGTTAAATCAAATAATTTTACAATTGCCGTATTTATTGCACCGTTGTAAATATTGGTATTATTAAAGACGATATTATTTGCGCAGATTCTACCTTGCTTATTAGCTGGTCCCGCTAAGAAAGTATTGCCTATTTTTTGTGTAATCGGGTGCTTAAATTCAATAGCATCGCCTACTGCATAAATATCAGGATGGGTGGTTTGCAAATATTCATTTACTACTATTCCTCTCGCTTCTCCTATTTGCAATCCGGCTGCTGCTGCCAATCTTGTATCCGGACGAACTCCGATAGAGAGAATTACATAATCTACTTCCATCTGCATGCCTCCTTTAAAATTCACCAACAATGTTTCCCCTTTATCTTCAAAACTTTCAACTGCTGTGTTCAGCATCAACTCTAATCCTTTCTCCCGCAGATGTTGCTGTGCAATAGCTGCAATAGGAAAATCTAATGGTGCTAAAATTTGATTATTCATTTCTACTACTGTTACTTCATGCCCAAGATGATGTAAGTTTTCTGCCATTTCAAGTCCGATAAATCCAGCACCAATTACTAGAGCTTTTGCATTTTTTTTAGAGGAAACAAATGATTTAATAGTATCTGTGTCTGGTACGTTTCTAAGGGTGAAAATCTTATTGCTTTGAACGCCCGGGAATGGTGGCACTACCGGTTCTGCACCCGGAGAAAGCACTAATTTATCATAACTTTCTATATAGATATTTCCTGTTAAAACATCTCTTGCTGTTATTTCTTTTTTTTCAGGATTTACAGCAATCACTTCTGTTTGGATGCGAACATCTATATTAAATCGTTCATGGAAAGATTGTGCTGTTTGTACAAATAATTTATTTCGATCTTCGATGACATTACCGATATAATAAGGCAATCCGCAATTGGCATACGACACATAAGCACCTTTTTCAAACAAAATAATAGACGCATGTTCGTCCAAGCGTCTTAATCTGGCAGCAGCACTGGCACCGCCGGCAACTGCTCCTACTACTATATATTTTTTATTTACGTTTTCCATAATGAGTACAAAGATATACTTCGTAAACTCAATTATTAGTAACCTTTGTTACAAGTGTGGAATTAGCAATATGCAATGAATGAAATAAGTGGAAAAGGTTAGAACGTTTATTCGTATATTATAAATTGCCTTAGCAGTCGCAAGTGTGTAGTATAAGTTATAATGGTTGACTTATGACGATAAATAATATAGGCTTATAACTTACTTTGCACTCATAAATTACACAAGTTAACACATATACTTCACTTTACTAAACTTACGAGAATGGAGTCTATGCACCTAATATTCAAACCTGAATCTTTTTATATTTAATTGAATAATGGAATCTATTCCTGTTGTTGCATACTGATTTCAGCTATTAATTTTATTTTTTAGTAAGTTATAAACTTTATTTATTTATCGACAAAAGCTAGCCATGCTAAACCTATACTACAAACTTGCGATATCAGGAGAGGATTGAAATACTAAATATAAAGCAGGCAGGGAGTTATTGCATTCTATATTTCCATCTTTTAATTAGATAATCTATTCCAACTGAAGACAATAGAATATAAAATGGCATTATTGGCATTCTAAATCTTGGTGTTGGATAAATACAAGATGCTGCTACAAAATATCCGATAATTAAAAGAATAGAAATTACAACAGTAATATACTTTTTCTTAAAGGCTAAAATTAAAATACCAACTATAAAAGAGAGATAGACTAATCCTAAAAATGAAATTATTAATAACCCAATTAAAATTTCTGATATGCTTTTTGTTTTAAAAAATTTAATTGCAGCATCAAATGGACCTAAAGATGTTTTTTCTTCAATACTCCATCTTATTGTTGGTAAGTGCAAACGCATCATATATGCTTCTGTTCCCATGTTTGCATGTAAATTAATTAATCCTTTTACACAAGCTATAAATAAATATTTTTTATGCTCTTTTAAATATTCATTTGCCACTTTTGCATATAATTCTGACATCTTAAAATCGGTAGTGCTAATAATCTCACTTGCATTTTTGGGTGTTTTTCCTTTTAATTCCGATGGCGCTAATTTAACCATACGATTTACAAAGTAGGCTATTGCTGTGTCGGGGTTGATATGTTGACCACGAGATGCTGTATAGTTTGCTGTCAGTATTAATAAGTTACAATCCTTTGAACTACTAATTTTTGCATACCCAAATTTAGAGTAGTTTCTATATACCCAGGCGATACAACAATGATACAACTAATAAAAATGATTAATACTGATTTTGTCTTGCTTAAAAGAGTTTCATTAGCTAATAAAAAATAAATAAAATTACAGGAAGAATAAAATATTGAGCAATAGGCCTGGTTAAGATAGCTAATCCTAGAATACTGCCACTTAAAGCAAGACTACTTATTTTATTATTTTTTGTTCCTTTAACCAAAAAATATATCATGCATAGTAAAAAAAAATAAAAATAAACTTTCTGAAAACAGATACGTACTAAATAATATTTGAGTTGGGTCAATTGCAAAAATAAATGCACTAATTAGTGCAATATTTTTTTTATTGAATAATAGAAGACAAATTTTATAAAGTATTAAAATACAAAATGTATTTATTAAAATCTGAAAGAATAAAACTATATATGGTTTTATTCCAAAAATAAAAAAAAGAAATAAAAGCAGGATATATAGGTGTTCGTAATTGATTATCTGCAAAAGAAAAATATTTTAAGATACTAATAGCTAATAAATGGTAGCCGTTTGCATCACCAAAAAATATAATATCTTTATTTAAATCTAAATTCCATGGAGCTAAAAATATAAATAATAATATTCTAAGCGTAAAACCTAAAATAATAATTAATAATAGTTTTTTATTTCTCATAGCAGTAGAATCAGTTTTAAATAATTAAAATAACGAGGATTACTTCCTGCATAAAATGTATTCCTATTGTTAGTATTCATATACGTAGTCGGCATATAAATAGGATTGTCTGCCCTAACAACACTATTTATGTTAGGAGCAGAACTAGTTTAATATTGCCATAACCGCCATTCCATCTGAGGTAATCATTCGCAATCATACCACCTGGGAATCGATAATAAATATTATTTCCCAAATTCGTATTAAAAACATTATAGAAATAATTACAAACACTTAAATTAGCATTTGGTCCATAATACCAAAATACATTATCTATAAAACCCTCACCATTATTAAACCCAGAAAAATTTCTTTCAACATCAGTTAATACATTAGATGTATTAACTGTTCCATTAATAATTG
>JBDKHK010000111.1:0-5928 GCA_039797705.1 Bacteroidota bacterium | reverse complement strand
ATATGTTTGGCAATAGATAAAGACAGAATCTCCTGGGGAGGCAATTTGTATGCTTTTAATAATGATGCCTTCTATCAATTTATTAAAGAAATAGATTCTCAAAATAAAATAGATATTTATGAAGATGATTTTCATCTGAAACAGTTGTCAAACATGCAGAATGATACCAGGCAAAGGATGAAATTAGCAGAACGAATGGGCAAAGGAGGTTGGCATATCCAAGTGGACAGCGATGAATATTTTTTAGACTTTTCTAGTTTTGTAAAAGAATTGAAGAAAATTCATAAGAACCCAACAGGAAATGAATTTCCTATAAATGTATGTTGTCCGTTTATACCTATTTTTAAAAAAACAGAAATGGGTTATTTGTATGTGGTAAACAACGAGAAATCTTTAGAGATAATTCCAATGGCAACCAACCGTCCAAAATATAAGCGAGCAAGACAAAGTGGTTATTTCAATATATATACAAAGCAATATGTAATACACGATACTTGGGCAAGAAGTGAAGAAGAAATGAAATACAAAATTGATAACTGGGGGCATGCAGCTGAAGAACTAAATGTAACAGATATTAGAAATTCATATTATAATCTATGGAAGATTGTAAATGAATACAACTATCAATTTTTTTTCAATTTTCACCCTGCAAACCCGTCCACTTGGGAACACTTGGAATATGTTAAAGCAAGCAATACACAAGAATTAATTCAAAATATTGTAGTGCCTAAGTTTTTCCTTTCAGATTGGGAATTAAAACTTAAAAACTCCCTTTATTATTCACGGCTCTCCAAATTATTTCAGTTTCTACAAATATAATAAATGTCTCTTTCCTTTATCATCATCAACTATAATACCTATGAACTTACTTGTAAGTGTATAGAAAGTTTATATCAATACAACGATGGTTTTGAATACGAAGTTATTTTGGTGGACAATGCTTCTAAAGAATGTAATCCTGATTTATTTAAAGAGAAATTTCCAAATATCATTCTAATAAAAAGCGATACGAACTTAGGTTTTGCCGGTGGAAATAATATAGGAATACAACACGCAAAATACGATACTTTTCTATTGCTAAACAGTGATGCTTATTTGATAGATAATTCAACTACCATCGGGCTAAAAAAAATTCAAGAAGATAAAAATATTGGAGTATTAACAGGCAAACTGATATTCGAAGATGGTAGATATCAATATAATTGTCAATCTTTTCCATCATGGCAAAAACTATTAGTAGAAAAATTACGATTGCAAAAATTAATGCCAAAAAACTGGAGAAGTAGTTATATACAAGGCTTTTATTTTGATAGTGAAAAAGAAGGTTATCCAGATTGGATATGGGGAGCTTATTTTATGTTTAGAAGAGATGTTTTAGAAAAACTACCCAATCAAAAATTAGATGATGAACTTTTTATGTATGGCGAAGACAGGCTATGGTGTTATCAAATCAGACAATTAGGCTATGAAATTTATTACACACCTCAAATCGTTGTAAAACATAAGCAAGGTGGGAGTTCTGCTAACGCAAAAAAATTTATTGTAGAACACGAAAAAGATTTTTTAAATAAATACTATTCAAAAATAGCAAAAAAACTTATCAAACTGTTGTCGTAATTAATTAGCACTCCTCATTAACTGCTCGAAAAACCAAAGCGAATTTCTAAAACCCTCTAAGCTCACCCGCTCGTCGATACCGTGAAATCCTATCGGATCAAACATCGGACTGAATTTGAAAATATTATCAGAAATAGTTGCAAAATATCGAGAATCCGTGGCGCCAATTAATAAAAACGGCGCACTTAATGTATTGGCATAACTACGTTTTACTAAACTATCAATTTTTTGAAAGGCTTCACTTTTTGCAGAAGCAGTTCGAGTCCCTTCATGGATGTTATTATCTACAACAGTAATCACCACTCGATTGTCATGGATGATTTCCCGCACTTTTTTAATGATAAAAGAAGCAGAATCACCCGGCAATAACCTGAAATTAATGGTTGCTGTTGCCAGTGTTGGAATGACATTTTCCTTCATGCCACTATGAATAATCGTTGGAACATCCGTCGTTCTTATCATGGCATTCCCGCTTCCGGTTTTTTCATAATTTTGAACAATTAATTTTTTAAATAAAACAGGATTTGCCATCGCCATATTATTCGGGAAAGACATATAAGGCGCTAAGTAGCGCATAAAATCCTGTGTAGATTCTGTAAAGCGTGCTTCAAAAGGAGTGGCTCTTAATTGAACAATAGCTTTTAATAAAATATCCAAAGCGGTTTCCTTTTCGGGCATAGAAGAATGACCGCCCGGTTTGGTAACAGAAAATTGTATAGTCATATAACCTTTTTCTGCCGTGCCGATTAAAGCAACCGGTTTTTTCATGCCCGGTACTTTTTCTGTTGTTACAAATCCACCTTCATCCAATACCATTGCAGCTTTTATTTTTCGCTCTTCAAATAAAGCGGCAATTTTTTTTGCTCCTTGTTTTCCGCTTATTTCTTCATCATGCCCAAATACAAAATATACAGTTCGCTCGGGTTGGTAGCCTTCTTTTAGTAATTTTTCCGCACTCTCCATGATAGAAATCAAATTGATTTTATCATCCGTGGTGCCACGTCCCCAAATATAGCCGTCTTTGATAGTGCCTGCAAACGGCTCGCAAGTCCACATACTTTTAGTAGCTTCTTCAATAGGCACTACATCCTGATGTGCCATTAAAATATAAGGTTCTAAGCTTTTATTTTTTCCTTCCCATTTATATATATAACTATATCCACTCACCATTTCACGCTGCAAATTTTTATGAATTAAAGGATAAGTAGTTTCTAAAAATTGCCTGAATTGAATAAAAGGCACAGAGTCCCATTGGGTAGCATCATCATAAGAAATTGTTTTAAATTGTATAGCTTGTCGGAAATGCAATAAAGTGGAATCGGATAAAACCGGTGCTGGTAAAGCTGTAATTTTTCTTTGTAAATCAGGTGCTGTAATTGTTTTTATTCCAACCACTGCAAGTAGAATAATAATTACAGTTAAAAGAAATAGAGTGATTTTCCGAAACATGATAATTATTTTTTAGAATGAATTAAAATCCTTTCAATAAAGCTTCTTTTATTTTTTTGTCTTTTGGATTTTTTCCAAGATACATACCCAATATACTTTCAGCAAATAATTTCCCCTCTTTATTATGGTAAATTTCTTTTTCGTTTTTGTATAGTTTTAATTCGTTCGTTTTTGTATAGTAAATATCAATAATATCTTTGTACTGCACACCAGAGTTTTCAATAACATTTATAAGGTCTTCTACCAAATCTTTTTGATGAATATATAATTCACCCAGTCCAGTTTTCATCTCCTGAAGAATACTGTCACTGACTGCTTTGGCAGTTGCCAAAGGAGTAATAATTTTCATACGCAAACTTCTTTCAATTGCACTTTCAACTCCTTGTTGCGCATCTCGAATAGGAGAGGCAGCATATAAGGAAATAATGTACGTATGCATAAAAAATTTCGTTCTTACGGATGCTCCATTTAAAAATAAATCAACTTTATTGAGGTTGATTTTAGTGACTAATTCTATACCTGCTACTTTCATAAGTATCATTTTATTTTATTGATTCATTCCTTTTTGAAAACATTCTCTACAGCGTGGTTCATAGCTTTCTTTTTCTCCCAGCATAACCTTGTTTTCATTTTCTACCAAGCGATAAGAATGATTGGCAAGTGCGCCGCAGCGAACGCAAATGGCATGCACTTTTGTTATGTATTCCGCTTTTGCAAGCAATGCCGGCATGGGACCAAATGGTCGTCCCAAAAAATCCATATCCAAGCCCGCAATAATCACCCGAATGCCTTTGTTGGCTAATTGTTCGCAAACATCGGGTAATCCATCGTCAAAAAATTGTGCCTCATCAATGCCCACTACTGCAACATCATTACTTAATAATAAAATATTTTGAGAACTCGCTACGGGCGTACTTGTAATAGAGTTGGAATCATGCGAAACCACGGCTGTTTCATGGTATCTTGTGTCCACTTGTGGTTTAAATATTTCCACTTTTAAATTGGCTATTTTAGCTCGTTTTAAACGCCGGATAAGCTCTTCTGTTTTGCCTGAAAACATAGAGCCACAAACCACTTCTATCCAGCCGGTTTTAGAGTTATTAACATTTGGTTCTAAAAACATGTACGAAATTTGCAGATTACCTTATAAATTCGACTTCAAATTACGAAAACTGATGGAAATAAGAAATGCATTACAAAAAATAGAAAACTATCTTACCGTAGTTTCTAATTTAAATAAAACTATTTTATCCGAAGGAACGATGTCGAGAGATGAATTACTCTTGATGAAAAAGTATTTATATACAAGCATCGATCGCATCGAAGATATAGAACGCTCATTGGTAATAGATAAACGGGAGGATAAATCATTCACTCCATCAACACCAATTGAAAATACGTTTACACCGCCAAAACAAAATGAAATAGTAGAAGTTGCTACTTCCGCACATGTAGAGGAAGTGGAAGCAATATTGGAAAACGAACCAGAAGATAATAATAAAGCACAAGTAAAAGAGGTGTTATCTGAAATAGTTTCTGAAGATAAAAATGAAGAAATAGTTCAAGAAGTAAGTCCACCAGAGGAAGAACTTAAAATAGAAATACATCCAATAATAGAAGAATTTAAAGTAGAACAACCAGTAGAAGCAATAGCGGAAGAAAAAAATATTTTAGCAGATGAAGTTGTAGCGGTACAAGCAACAAATATAGTGGATGTTACGCCAATGATGGAAACAGTAGAAGATGATAAAGAAGTTGAAACATCAACACCAATTGCAAAATCTTTTGCAGAAAGTTTTGTTTCGGAAGATAATTCATTGAATACATTATTCGGAAGTGCCGTAGAAACAAGCAACCCTGCTTTGGTAAATGAACAAAATAATACAACAACAGTATTTGCGAACATAGAATCTATCCTGCCGTCAAATGCAAATACTGAAATAAATTCAGTAGAACCAAAAGAAGAATCTCCAACTGTAGTTCAACCATTGATTGCTTCAACTGAAAATAAAGAAAAATCGTATGTGCCATTTATGGAAACTACGGAAAATGAACCGAACTCTTTGGTCAGCCAATTTGAAGAAAAAAAACCTATCTCTTTTTTGGATGCATTAAATGAAACTAAAAATGATACTCCTTTGTTAGCAGCGCATTTAGAGCAAACCTTGCAGTCTTCTTTGTTTACTTCAGCGGAAGAAGAATCTATTGTAATGGAACAAAAGACTGAAAATATAGAATTTCCAATTTCTTCTACCACTTTATTTGCAGAGCATCATTCTACCTTATTAGTAGAAGAAAAAGAAGTCGAAACAATTGTTGAAGAAATGACTCCATCCTCTTTAAACGACATCTTTAAACCAAAGAAATCCGTTGAAACATTTAATACAAGTACTACACAAACTTTGAGTGAATCAATAGCGTTAAATGATAAATTTATTTTTGTTCGAGAGCTATTTGGAAATCAATTTAATGAATATGAAAATGGATTAAAACAGTTAGAAAAAATAAACTCATTTGAAGCTGCTGAAGGATATTGTAAAGATCAACTTTGGAATAAATTTAATTGGAATACCAAAACACCAACGGTAGAACGCTTTATGCTGATACTTCAAAAAAGATACAATTAGTTTTACATCAATATCAAAAAAAATCCTGCAAATAAAATGCAGGATTTTTTGTTTTAGGAATACAGAATCTCATCTATTATTCTTTCAGAAATTTGCTGTGTATTGGAAAAAAAATGCGCAGATTTTTTTATGATGTCTGTCTGCCAATGATTATTTTCTAAAAAAAATAATAATGTTTTTTCAAAAGCATTATAATCACCAACTGGAAATGCAATTCCTATATCCACTAATGGTT
>JBDKHK010000110.1:0-4652 GCA_039797705.1 Bacteroidota bacterium | reverse complement strand
AATCACAATGTTGCAGTAATCGTAGGAATTTCTTTCTTAACTGCAATTGCTAGTCTTGGTCTTTATACTTTTATATCTTTAATTGTTACCAATTTACATGCTAGTCACAGTTTAACTGAATACTTTTGGGTGTGGGGTGTCGGTGGAATGATAGGTAGTTTTGCAATTGGTAAAATCATTGATAAAACTCGCGCTCCACGAATTGTAATGATATTTATATTGATTTTACTAGCGTTTGCATTATTTGCAATTCCGATTACAATTGACCTCCCCATTATCTCTTTTATTCCATTTGTATTATGGGGTATTATGGGGTGGGCATCTCAAACACCACAGCAACATGCGCTAATTAATGTTGAACCACGCCATGCAGCAACAGCAGTAGCATTAAACAGTTCCATCAATTATTTAGGTGGCGCCGTTGGAGCGATACTTGGTGGCATCTTACTCAGTGCCAAAATCTCTGCAGCAATGCTTACCAATTTAGCTAGTTTAATCGCCATAATGGCAGTAATCGGGCAAATTTTAATTATTTATTATAATCGAAACAAGTAATTATCTAAATTGATTCAGTTTAAACTGGCTCTCCAGATTTTAATCTCATGGAGAGTACAACCGAATTTAGGTCACTCTTTAATTTTAGTTTTATTTTATATATATGCGATTCTACGGTTTTTGTTTCAATACCTAAATTAGATGCTATTAACTTGGGATGATAATAATATTTTTTAGCTATTAATATAATAGTTTCTCTGTCAGTTGGTAACTCATAAAAATCATTTAATATACCGAGATATTTTAGAAATTTTTGCCTTCCTTGGCAACTACTCGGATAATATTGCAAGTATAATTTAAAGAGTTCAAATAAATTAACATTCTTAGTAATAATCTCACCAATTGATAAAATACTCGTAACAATTTTATCAAGATTTAAAACTGGATATTTTTTAACTGATTGAATAACTACAAAACCATTCACATCTAAAAACGGATATTGGTTTTTGCTATATATTTGTTGTGTTGCCTTCAAATGAGATTCAATTGCCTCAATATCTACAGCCATACTACCCCACAACGGCTCCATGTAAGTATTCAAGTCCCAAATTGTGTGACCAACAATGCTACTTATTCCATTAGTAATAAATAAACTATTGTTAACATCATTAGAGACAAGATACTTCCCACTATTATCTTTTAAATGTGCGGGATGATCTGAAGAATAAATTAATTGTTCAACTAATTTACTTGAGATTTGATCCATCATTTAAACTCTCTTCAATTAAAACAACAAAACGTTGATTATACCAAATTTATTCTTAAATTATTTTATTATAAAAAAGATGCCATTGGTTATTCAATAATTTAAAATTCATATCAAAAAACACGGGGCAAATAAAGGCTAACGAGGTCATAATAATCGCTCTAAACCGTTGCCGCGCAGCAATTAATGCCGAATCAACCGTTGAAGTTCCAGCTCGCCAATGCTCAATTGCAAACTCGGTAATCAGAATCGAGTTCTTGGCGGAGAGCCCGAGCAGCGTGATCAAACTAATTTGGAAATACAAATCGTTATTTAGTCCACGCATTAACAAAATTGACCACGCACCAAATAATGCAAATGGAATTGCCATAATCACCACCAACGGCAAGCGCAATATTTCAAATTGTCCAGCTAAGACTAAGCAAAAGTTGCACCACCGCTATCTTGTTGATAACTTTTATAACTAAAATTTTAAAAGTTAAATTTCTAAGCTGCCTATGTGGCAGTAAACAGCTAAAACATGAAAATATTAAGCCATGCAATGGACTGTTTTTACCTCTATATTGACAAACGTCAACATTATATAATATAATAACTCTAATTAAAGAAAGGCTAAAGATGAAATTTGAATGGGATATCAATAAGAATAAATCAAACACTGAAAAACATGGTATTACATTTGAAGACGCATCGAAAGTTTTTGATGACGAAACCTCTTTAATAGAGTTTAGCCGCTTAGTTGGAGATGAAGAGCGCATACAAATAATTGGTAAAATACTAGATATTGTAATTATAATAGTTGCTTATACCGAACGCAATGAAAGCACAAGGATAATATCAGCGCGTAAAGCTAGTAAAATTGAGAGAGGTAAATATTATGAGCACCAAAAATAAATTTAGCGAAATGTCAGCAGAGGAACGACTAAAATTATTAGTTGAAATGCCTGATGAAGAGATTGACTACTCAGATATTCCACCTGTGACTGATTTTACGGGTTGGGTGAGACTGTCAGAAATTAACAAAGAGTTTGCGGCAGTTATTGAACAGCCTGAATCAGAAAAAGTAACTGTTAATTTAAGACTAAATAAAGAAATAATTGATTTTTTTAAAGAAAATAGCAAACGATATCAAAGCAAAATCAATGAAGCATTGCTATTGCTAGTAAGACAATATAAAAAATCACATACTCATTAAGTAAATATAATTTAAAATTTGCTAAGTATAAAATAAATCTATCATCGGGATATTATTCAATGCGGTTACTCGCGGTAAAGAAATATTTCAATTTACACAAGTCGCAACGTTGCTAAACAGTGCTATAAATTGGCGCTGTTTTTTTACTCAAAGTTTAGTTTGGAAAAAATTCTTCATCTAGTGTTTGTTCAATACTCCATTCACTTTCTTGAGGAAATGCTGCTTTTTTAATCCCTGTTTCAATACTTGCTTTTGTAACAGACCTTGTATAAGCCCTCGCAAATAACTCAGGTAGAAAGTGCTTCAAGCTTGGGTTATCTTCAATTAAATCTGCAATATCTGATCTTTGATTTGCAATGGTTAAATACCAGCTATTACCTTTTAACTCAGGTTGATATTTCCATTTTAAAAGATGCATTAAAAGCACAGCTAAATGATTTCTAAGTTCTGTTTTATTTTGATTTCCCATGCTTTCAACTTCTTCAATTAAATTGGTTAAATCTAGCTTATCAAAGTTTTTTTCTTTGATTAATTTTGCTTGCTCTTGTGTCCAAGCAAAAAAATCTTGATCATATAAATTAAGCGCTGCACCCATGGTAAGTCCTCCTATTAATTTTATGATTATACCATTAAATTATCGTTTTTACCAGTTAGTCTAAATAGCTATAAATTTTCTAAGCTACCTATGTGGCAGTGAACGTCAGCTATTTTAATTAAGTTGTTGATTTCTTGTTGTGTGTATTGTTTCATAATAATTTCCTTAATATTCTGGTGTCGACAGCAAGACTCGAACTTGCAACCTTACCCTTAGGAGGGGTCTACTCTATCAATTTGAGCTATGCCAACAATAATGACAGTAGTATCTAACTACAATCGATTTAAAAGATACTTTAATAGCCATAGAAGAGATACCAATAGGCTAGGTAAGTACCCCCCGAATACACAACTGGTCTTTTCTTTTTTAGTCAGACACTAGGGGTGGTGCACTTCATTCTTTAATGGGGCTTGGTTTGTCCAGGTAATGATTTTTCGTATGTTTATGGCTACACTTTCAGTTTAGCCATAAACATAAATTGTTTTTTGTAACGTAGTTTTTTTACAATTTCGAGGGTGAAATATCATGTTAAGATGATATCAGTTCATCTTCGTTTAAGGTTCTTATAAATTGAATTAATTCATCCGCACTATATTCTTTTTCCAACTTCTTAAATCCATAGCTTGGGTAAAAGGCTTTAACGAGATAATCAATATTTTTGCATTCTAACAATACTACTCTTCCGCCTAAGCGAGCCTGACCATCTAAGACGGTACTCATACAATATTGCATTAAAAGACTTCCCGTAATGCGGTCTTTATGCAAATCATTTTTGCCAATCTGACCGATTAATATAGCAGGTACTTCCGTTATTAATTTACCATTAATTTTTGAGCCAAAACCATCCAAGTTTTTAATTTGTTTGCCACTAAAGGTTTCTGGAATATTGAGGATTTGAATTGCTAATGTGAAATATGCAACTATTTGGACTTTATTATCTAACTCATCACAAACTAAAAAAGTTCTACTTTTTCCGGTTCTTTCATTTTTCAATGCTTTTGTTTTTAGAAAATAAGCAATATCAGGATCTTTTACACATGTGAAAAGAGCAAGAAAATCTTGTAATTCTTGCTCTTCATATTGTAGAATAAAATCTTTTAGCGAAGTGATAAAGAACGTAATTTTTGTGCACCTTCTTTAAGCTTTTTTTGTGAGGTTAATGTTCTATCTATTTTTACTGATGTTGTTGGAGTAGAAACTATTTTTACAAATGATTCTACTGCTTGCTTACTATCCAAAGTAAATTCTTTGGTAAAAGATGAAGTAGCCATTTTAAAATTCCTATCAATATTAATTTTTGTATTGGTTTTAGTATGTATTTATATTACACTAAATACCCGATGCTGAATTATAGCATATACTTGACATTATGTAAACTTATTTAAAGTGTTATGCTTGTAATTCACTATTACCGCCACAATAGAGATATTTTTATTGTTGTGAGTTGGACGCACGGTGTTTGGTTCTGCAGGAACAATCGCGACTAGGTTATACTTATAGAAAAGCATAACCTTTAATGGTTTTATTTTTAGTGTGCAATTTTTTTACTAACTGCTTCAGCATAAGCTTTTAATACTTCATTAATTTTAACTTGGTATTTT
>JBDKHK010000109.1:0-6050 GCA_039797705.1 Bacteroidota bacterium | reverse complement strand
TTTATTTATAAGATCAGTTGCTTTAAAAAATTATTTTTTAAATACTTTTAATATGTTTAAAATGGTAATATAATTTACCTTGCACGAATTCTTACAACAAAAATGGAATAAAAAAAATGTTAATTCTTTCTACATTTACTTTGGATATTTCTCAACCCCCCCTATATTCTTTACTTAAAGAATTTACTTCCGAATCTGTAACAATAAAATATGTTAATAAAAATTTAATAGGTGAAATTTTAAATTTAAATTCATCTCTGGAAAAATCATATGCCGTTTTATTTCGAATATGTGATTTTATGGAAAGCTCGATTATCGCCGAAGCTAAATTAACAGAACATCTTAATCTTATTATAAATCAAATTACCGCATTTAAGCATGAAAAAAGATTACCTTTTTTGGTTTTTTTATGCCCTAGTCCTAGCAGTTTTTATATTAACTCACGATTAGAAGTTATAGAAAAATTATTTGTAGAAAAATTAAATGAAAATAAGATCCATGCATTGACCTTGGCGGATATTCAAGAAAAATATGCGATAACTGAATTTGAAAACCCCATAGAAGACGATACACACGTTCCCTATAGCCCTAAATTTTACACTATTTTAGCATGTTCATTAGCAAGAAAATTGCATGCAATTATCCAAAAATCGTATAAGGTTATTGCGGTTGATTGCGACAATACTTTATGGACAGGAGTTGCAGCAGATGATGGCGTTGAAGGAATAGTATTTAAAGAGCACAATATTTTATTACAGGAATATCTGGTTAAACAACATGAAAAGGGAATACTTATTTGTTTATGTAGCAAAAATGAGAAGCAAACCGTATTAGATGTTTTTAACCAAAATCGATCTAAGATGCCTTTAAAAATAGAACATATCAGTGAGTATAAAATAAATTGGGAAATTAAGTCTAAGAATATTAAAGAACTTGCACTACAATTAAATCTTTTTCCAGATAGTTTCCGTTTTATTGATGATAATCCCACAGAAATTGACGACGTAAGTCAAATTCCAGGAATTTCATGTATTACTATGCCGCAAAATTTAGAAGATTTTAGGAATAATTGGGCTTTCGATTTAGATGAACATTCAGTAGTTACTGAAACGGATAAAAAGCGAACTGAGTTCTATAAGCAAGCCGAGATTAAGGCAGCATTGGCGATAAGGTTTCATGATCCTGTGGAATACTTAAGATCTCATGAGCTAGGTCAAACTATCATCATAAGTAAGATTGATTCTGAAGAAGATGTGGAGACAATTCAAAGAGTGAGTCAATTATCTGGAAAAACTAATCAGTTTAACTTGTTTCCTGAATCTAAAGCCAAAGAAATTAATGAAATAAATGCGATAGTAAAGAATGTCGAAAGAGAAATTTTTATTGGTAGGATCAAGGATAAATTTTCTGCTGAAGATATTACTGCTATAGCAATAACTAGCTTGAATAGAAATAGTATAACTATTAATAATTTTTTCGTTAGTTGTAGAGTTTTTCGTAGAGGGATGGAGTATGAGATGTTGAAGCACATAGCTCAATTTTCTCAAAAAAAAGGTTTAAAAAATATCAAGCTTGAATTTAAAAAATCTCAAAAAAATATTCCGGTCAGTAGTTTCTTAAATATATTAAGCAACAAAACCAATAATGATCCAATTTCCAGATTCTTATTGAATAAAACCGAAAATTATGCTTGGATTCAGGATGGTCTTAAGTTTTTATTTAAAAAATTAAATATTTGTTTGGATTTTAACTCACTTGAATTAAACGAAAAATTTATTTTCACATTGTCAACTCAAAAAATAATAGAACTTGAGATAGATTCTTTAATCCGCGCAAGCTTAAATGTTTCTGAAGGACCTCAACTACAAAGTAATAGTGCAACACTAGCTAATAACGATATAAGTGAAAAATATTTACTAAAATTAAAGCAAATCACAGATTCACTACTGTTAAATGATTTTTCAATAGATAATAAAGCAATCAAATCTATCGCAAACTTAGAGGATAGGGTAAATTTAATATGTAATAATTTATTAGGCGAAGAAGAGAAGGATAAATCACTAGTGGCACGTGGTTTGGATTCCTTGAAGGCTACAGAATTGCGTTATTATTTATTTGAATGTGATCAAGTTAATATTTCTATTCCAAAATTGCTCTGTGAAAAAACAACTGCTTTTAGTCTAATTGAATATATCAAATCTCAAAAAAAATCTTTAGAAGAAATACTTGCAAAAAATGCTAATTTCTACAATGTAACTTTATTCGCCTCATTGCAGCAGCAAAGAATCTGGATAGCTGAGCAGCGAGAATCAGCTGATAATAGTGCAAACTATCATATGACAGCCTGTTATAAAATAAGTAAAAACTTAGATATTCAACGTTTTGAAACTGCTTGCCAAGAACTCATAAAATTTTACGATGTATTTGGCGCTACTTTTTTTATACAGGATAATGACTTAAAACTATCAATTTTATCCCCTGGAGCAAGGAAGTTAAATTTTCAAGTTAAAAATCTAGAGATATCATTAGAGAATGCTATTCAGCTTGAAATCAGTAAACCTTGGAGTATGCAAAGTAAGGATCCGCTTATCCGTTTTGTTATATTTGAAGCTACTCAAAATTATCATATTTTTATGCATATTCATCATGCAATCTTTGATGCAGTTTCACTTAAAAATTGCCTCGATACTTTATCCCAACTATATCAAAATACACTAACACCGAATGTATCCGGATTTATTGATAATCCTCCCCAATATACTCAGTTTATTTTTGATCAAAAGAAAAAGTTAGCAAATGAAGCTTATCAAACGGTGGCATATAATTTTTGGAAGAATGCATTATCAAAAATAGAAACAGTAACAACATTACCTATTGATCAACCTATATCGATATTCAAACCAGCTACTGAACAAATAGCCAAAAGATATACATTTTCTTTATCTTCCGAAGATCTAATCGCATTAAAAGCTTTGGCAAAATCAAAAGGGGTTACTAGTTTTATCGTACTTAATGCTTTATATGGTTTATTAATCGCTTCTTATACCTTCCAAAAAAATATTACGTTGATTACGGCAACTAACGGGAGAGGTGGGCATCCTTCTTTTGATAAAATGGTTGGGTTTTTTGTTAATCTATTAATTCAACAATTTGATTTAGAAAAAGATCAGTCATTGGATGAGTATCTAAAGCAGGTCAATAAAAAATTCTCAGTTAGTCAAGAATTTCAGGACTTCCCTTTTGATAAAAAACAAGAGATTTTACAAAAGCAAGGGATTAAAGATATTTTGTCAAGTCCGGCATTTATTTATCAAAGTTATGCTATTCCCCAGCTAAAGCTGGATGAGGAAATAGCAGAACTAGTATTACCTAAGCAAGCCATTATTTTTGATATGAGAAAGACATGTCGCTTCGGTTATTTCACGCTTTTTGCACAAGAAAATGATCAAGAACTTAGCTTCGTTATTGAATATGCTAAAGATTTGTTTAGTGAATCATTTATTAAAAACATTGCTGAAAATTTGTTGCATACTATTGGGAATGTTTGTAGCAATCCTAACCAGATGCTGCATGATATCTCCGTTGTTTGTGTTGAAGAGCGCAATAAGTTGATAAGCCTGGGGCAAGGACCGAAACTTGATTATGCTATAGAGGATAATTTAGCCAACAGATTTAAACGAAATGTAGAAAAATATCCCGACGATATTGCGCTTTGTTATGGTGGGATACGCCTTAGTTATAAAGAGTTGAATCAACAATCCACAAATTTAGCCCAAGCCTTAATTCAAGCGGGGGTACAGCAAGGTGATAATGTTGGAATTTACTTAGCAGCAAATCATTGTTTTTTTATCGCAGAATTAGCGGCTTTAAAAATTGGCGCTGTTTTTATTCCGCTTTCTAAAGAAGATCCCTATGATCGTCTAAAATCCATTATTGAAGACGCCAACATTAAATTTTTTATTGTAGATAATGCAACCAAAGGCTTATTTGATACAGATTTTCAAGCAAGCACGTTAATTCCTATTCATTCTGCGGAATGTGCTAGTTTGGATAGAGATCTCCTCCCGCTTCGTGGTAAGACTTTGGAAGATAGATTCTGTATACTCTATACATCGGGATCTACTGGAAGGCCAAAAGGTGTTATTCTGCAGGAAAAAGGAATTTTTCGGGTTGTTGAGTCGCCAAAATTTGTAAATGTTTTACCTGGGGACAAAATAGCACAAACTGCTAATCAAGCCTTTGATGCCGCACAGCTCGAATGCTGGCTTGCCTGGAATAATGGGGCATCTTTAGTTCTTTTCGATAAAGAAACTATCTTAAATACTAGTTCATTGCAAAGCAAGCTAACTCATGAAAAGATTACTCATATGTGGTTAACAGCAGGGTTATTCAATACCCTTGCCAATGTTAAATTGGATTTGTTTAACAGCTTAAAATATTTAATGCTTGGAGGGGACGTCGTTTATAAAGACACCGTCTCAAAAATTTTAGAATTCGAAAAATCTCCTATCATTATCAATGGCTATGGTCCTACCGAGACAAGTATTTTTGCACTGACCTATACTTTTCATAAACAGACACTTAAAAATTTTGTTACATCGCCGATTGGTATCCCTATTAATAACACGACATTAAAAATATTAACTCCATTAGGAAGCTTAGCTCCAATCGGTGCTATAGGCGAATTATTAATATCAGGAGATGGCGTGGGAAGTTATTTAAACTTACCAGAATTAGAAAAAGAACGATTTATCGGTAACCCAGAACAAAGAGAATTTCTAACGGGTGACTTAGTCAAATTTGATTCAAAATACCATCAAATAATGTTCGTGGGTCGAGCCAATAAACAACAAATTAAAATTAATGGAAATCTTGTTTCTTTGGAAGAAGTTAGAAAAAATTTATCGAGGCACCCGGCGATTAAGCAAACTGAAATTATCATTAAAAAATTAGATGGGTTTAATCAAATAATTGCTTTTTATATTTTGCATGAAAATGTTACTAAGCCTACTAACCTAGAGTTTCGTAATTTTCTAAAAGAAAGCATATCTTCTTATATGTTTCCGGCCCTCTACTGCCAAGTGGAGATTTTTAAGACGAATACTAATGGAAAACTAGATGTAAAATGGCTTGAAGAATATCAATTAAAGATAAATGATAATATTTTCCCTAAAGAAATATTAGGGAATGAGAGAAAACTATTAAAAATATTTAAACAAGAATTATCTTGTTTTCCGAATAATATAGAAGCTGATTTTTTTGCTTGGGGTTGTAGTTCTATTCAAGCGGTATCATTAATTAGCAAAATTAATAATACATTTAAAGAAATTAATTTGCGTCCTAGTGATTTATATGAGAATCCAACGGTTGCCCTTTTGGCAAATTTAATCGAAAAACCCAAAGGCAATATGAAAAAAACAGCACTGCGTTTATTAAAAAGTGGTAATGACAACTTACCAGCCATCGTATTTATCCATCCTGCGGGAGGAGGCTTAAGTTGCTTTAGTAAATTAATGGAAAAGCTCTCTTTTGATAATCCTTGTTATGGCATTGAAGATCCATTGTTACATAGCAATCAGTTAAAATTATTAAGCATGGAACATATGGCAAGTAATTACTATCATGAAATAATCAATAATTTAAAAACTCCTATTGTGCTTGTAGGTTATTCTTTTGGAGGATTATTAGCATGTGAAATCGCTACTCTATTTGAGGCTAAATCAGAAAATAATGATTTATTGGAAGTAGTTTTGTTTGATACATGGGTTGTTTCATGTGCAAGTCAGATAACTAAAGGTAACTTAATTAAAGATGTATTAATATATTGTGCTAAGCAAAGAGAAAAAGCGAATGTTGATGGAAACTCAGCTAAAATGATGGAAGAATTGGAAAAACTATGTGAACATCATCAAGAAATTGGGTTTAAATTTACACCAAAAAAACTTTATTCTACGTCGGCATGCTTATTTAAAGCTACAATTTTAGATGATAAATTTTCGGATATGAATAAACAAGACGAAAATAATTATTTATTAAATTTTTTAGATGAG
>JBDKHK010000108.1:0-10761 GCA_039797705.1 Bacteroidota bacterium | reverse complement strand
TGCTGGACTTACGTTTATGCTTGCTCCGCTTGTGGCATTGCTCCAAGTATAAGTTGTGGCTCCAGTTGCTGTCAGCGTTACTAAATCTCCAGAACAACTGTTGGGAGAATTTACCATTATGGTTGGCTTATTTTTCACTCTAATAGTTTTTGTATAAGCTGCGCTTGCATTGCCTAATTTGTAAGCGACTAAACTAATGGTATAAGTACCAGCAGTGTTAAAGGTTGGATTTACAGAAGTTACAGAAGTAGAGGTACTCGGGATGCCTCCTTGTATTGTCCATTTTACAGAATCTGGATTGCCTGCAGTTGCTGTCGATGTATTGGTAAATAATAGATTACTACCTATGCATACCGTGGAATCGCTTATTGTAAAACTTGCTGTAGCCGTGGGTGTGGAAGTTACTGCAGTAATATTGACATTATCAATATAAATAGTGTGTCCAAAATCACCATAATTTCTAAAAATAATTTGTATATCTTTTTTATTCAAATAGGATGCTGGAATGGTAACTGTTTCTGTTCTCCATTGGTTGGGTGCTGGATAAAATTCGTCTCCTTGCCCAGGCAAAACTGTTGCTAAATCACTTGCTCCTTTTCTATAAATTTGCTGTGTAAGTGTTTGACAGTTATCTGTAATTAGTACTTCCAAAGTATCCCATAAATTTACATCTGGACCATTTTTCACAATAGGCCCATAAAAAGGTGCATGAGAAAGATCAAATTTTAAAGTAGCGGAGGATGCGCCTGTAAAATCTAATTTGGGTGTCATTATATCATCTTTCTTCTTTTTTGTATCGTATTCAGTATTTCTAAAACGCATACATTGATTTCCGATTCCGAAAGCACTAATACCATTCATTATTTCCCAGTTGATAGCAGGGTTTCCATTTCTATTTACAAAATCCCATCCAAAGGGTGGAAATACAACACCTTCAAAATTTTCTTTCAATGGCAGAATGGCTGTTCCTGTTATTTGTACATTTATTTGCTTTTCAATAGTATCTGAACCTTTTGCATTCGCAACGATTAATGTTACCTTATGAAAACCAGGTGTGTTAAAAAGTACTGCAGATGGATTTTGCTGTGTAGAGGTAGAGGGATTGCCTCCTTGAAAAGTCCATTGCCATGTTGTTGGAGCAAAAAAACTTTTATCAATGAAATTATAAGATTGAGTGGTTGTACAAAGTGGTGCATTGTTTTTTGTGGAATTAAAATTTGCTGCTGGTTTTATTGGTATTGTATTGCAAACTGGAGAATTCGCTAAATTATTTCTAAAACTTCCATTCAGCATGGTTGCTTGAAATCTTTCGGATTGTCCCATAGTAAACAATGCCATACAATTATCATTGGTATAATCCATGAAATTCATAAACATATCTCCACTGGTTGAATTTCCGCAAGTTAGATGAGGAAAAGTAGGACATCCTCCATTGTCTTTCTGAGCCGTCGGCGTATCCTCTACATAATCAGTTCCACATTCTTCATCTCCCCAAATATGTCTTAATCCTAACCAATGTCCAATTTCGTGAGTAGCTGTTCTTCCTTTAGAATTGGTAGCTGTCCCTACTCCATTTCCGAAATAATTAGAGCGACAGACAAAACCATCATTTAATGGATCTCCAGCATCTGAAGGCATTCCGGGTAATCCGGTTAAACCAGGGAAAGTTGCATAACCTAAAGTTACTCCAGAAGTAGAGGTTGCGATACCTGGAACTACCCATACATTTAAATAGAAATTAGGATTCCATATAGTTGCTGGCTTTATCGTTCCATCAATATAATCGGGAGTCCAACCTTTTGTTCCTGGATTCGTCCAATTTTTTCCCTTTGCATCAATTCTTTCAATACCTGGTTCTGCTAATATTTCATTATTTGATCCTAATTTTGCCAAACAGAACGTAATTTTTGTATCGGCTTTTAATGGCGCAAATGCCAATGGAATATTGTTAGAATTAAATCCAATTCCTGCAAAATCATTATTTAGTGTTTCTATTTGAGATTGCACTTGTGCTTCAGAAATATTTTGAGAGCTATTCCAATAGCATATATGTACTATCACCGGGATTGTATAACTTGTTTCAGTCGTTCTTCCATTTGTTAGTTGCTTTTTGTT
Organism: Bacteroidota bacterium; assembly: GCA_039797705.1. Taxonomy (GTDB): domain Bacteria; phylum Bacteroidota; class Bacteroidia; order Chitinophagales; family JADIYW01; genus JADJSS01. Next base: position 8,646 of record JBDKHK010000108.1, on the reverse strand, counting down.
TTGTGCAAGTATTAATTTTTGGAAATGATTTTCCCACTCAATACTTGGTGCAACAGAACCGCACCATCCGTCTGCTTTGCTATTAAGTTTATTATATGCGTAAGTATTAGTTGTTATTATAAACAAGAAAAATAAAAAAAACGCTTGTAATCTTTTCTTCATAAAATATTGATTTGACATACAAAAATAAGAGAATATTAAAAAAGTAGTACATTCTAAAATTATTTAACACTATATTCCTTTTTATATTTAATCTATATCAAGAAAAACGACATGAATTTCTTACAATTTGAAACCTCTCCTTATTTGCTTCAACATAAAAATAATCCTGTTGACTGGTATCCATGGTCAGATAAGGCTTTAGACATTGCTAAAGAAAAAAACAAACTGTTGATTATATCTGTTGGTTATGCTGCCTGCCATTGGTGCCATGTAATGGAACACGAAAGCTTCGAGGATAATGAAGTGGCAGACCTCATGAATTTTTATTATGTATCCATAAAAGTTGATAGAGAAGAGCGTCCTGATATTGACCAAATTTATATGAATGCAGCTATGCTGACTACCGGGCAGGGTGGTTGGCCGCTTAATATAATTGCACTGCCAAACGGAAAACCAATTTTTGCAGGTACTTATTTTCCCAAACAAAAATGGATGCAAGTTCTTCTGTACTTTGCCGATTTATATAAAAAAGAACCCGAAAAACTAACACATCAAGCGGAGCAAATTACAAAAGGATTGCATAGTGTAGAACATATTTCATTAAATGAAAAAGAGCATATTTTAGAAATTTCCATTGAGGATAATATATGGGAAAATTGGAAAGATAAAATAGACGTGGATTGGGGTGGAAGAATGGGCGCACCCAAATTTGCTATGCCAAGCAATTATGCGTATTTATTGCGTTATTATAAAAGAACTCAAAATATAAATGTAGGTAGTTATATCAAAACAACTTTAAAGAGAATGGCATTTGGCGGAATACACGATATAATTGGTGGTGGCTTTGCTAGATATAGTGTTGATGCATATTGGAAAGTTCCACATTTCGAAAAAATGCTTTATGACAACGCACAATTGATGAGTATTTATTCGCAAGCCTACCAACTTACCAAACGTCCTTTATATAAAAATGTAGTAGAGAAAATGGCAAATTGGTATAACAAAGAAATGACTGCCTCAAGTGGTGGATTGTATTCTTCTTTAGATGCAGATAGTGAAGGTATAGAAGGAAAATTTTACTGCTGGACGTATGATGAATTGGTAACTATTTTGGGCGAAGATGCTTCCTTCTTTTTTGATGTTTATAATATCGAAAAAGGTGGAAATTTTGAACATGATTTAAATGTATTATTCCGAACAAAAGATCATGAGTATTTCATGGAGAAATATCAAATCAGCAATGAAGTATTTCAGCAAAAATTAAATACCATTCATTCTATTTTATTAGAAAAAAGAAATTTAAAAATACGACCCGCTACAGATGATAAAATCTTAACCGAATGGAATGCACTTGCCATTAAAGGTTTGTGCGATGCTTATAAAGCATTTTCCCAAAAACACTATTTAGAAAAAGCAGAAAACATTACACATTTTATTTTAAAAAATTGTAAAAAAGACGATTACAGATTAGACAGAAATTATAAAAATAATACCTCCTCTATCAATGGTTTTTTACCAGATTATGCCTTTTTTATAGAGGCTTTAATTTCAATGTATCAAATAACTTTGAATGAATTTTATCTGCAAGAGGCACTGCATTTTAATGAGTATGTGATGGCTCATTTTTACAACCAAGAAAATGGCATGTTTTATATTACTTCCGATATAGACACCCAATTAATCACACGATGTATAGACAGCAGCGATAATGTAATTCCTGCTGCCAACTCTGCTATGGCAAAAAGTCTTTTATTGCTGGGCAAATATTTTGACAACGTTGAATACGAAAAAATCAGTTGGACTATGTTGAATAATGTACTAAATGAAGCACAAAAAAATCCAGCCTTTTATTCCAATTGGGCTATTGTTTTAGACATGCATTTGCATCTTAATACAGAGTTAGTTGTAATGGGTGAAAATGCTTTAGAAAGTTTAAAACAAATTCAAACAAATTATTTACCTAATGTATTAATTGCTGGAAGCACTAAAGAAAGCAAAATGCCATTAACAGAAGGAAGGTATATTTCTAACAAAACACTATTTTATGTTTGTCATAATAAAACCTGTGAATTACCAGAAACAGACTTCCATAATATCCTTCAAAAATTCGGGTGATTTTGTTACCTTAGATAAAATTTTCTGTCATGTCAACGCATACTAAATATTTTGGATTTACTCAATCTATACCAAAGCTTACGAATGAATTTACTGCCGATATTTTCTTACAAGATTATTTAAAAACCTATTTCCCTACGGATAAATTACAAGAAATAATTCCTGATTTAGAAAACTTAGGAAAACGAACCACGGGTGAATTATTAGAATGGGCAAAAGATGCACAAGAAAACGAACCTACGCTCACTCAATTCAATGCTTGGGGAAAAAGAATAGATGAAATAAAAGTGGCGCAAGGTTGGAAAAATTTAGAAAAAGCTGCCGCAGAAGAAGGTTTAGTTGCCATTGGATACGAGCGCAAATACGGTGAATTTTCAAGGTTGTATCAATTTATAAAATTATATCTATACACGCCATCTTCTGCTATTTTTACTTGTCCTCTTGCTATGACAGACGGTGCAGCTCGTTTAATTGAAGTATATGGTGATGATTGGTTAAAAGAAAATGCCTATCAATATCTTATTTCTCGCAATCCAACTACTTTTAAAACCAGCGGACAGTGGATGACCGAACGAAGCGGTGGCTCTGATGTGTCGCGCTCTATGACATTTGCTACGCCTAATGGGGATGATTATGTATTGCATGGACACAAATGGTTTACTTCTGCCATCACAGCAGATATGGCTTTTACCTTAGCCTCTACCGAACATGCGGACACGGATAGATTGCCACTTTCTTTATTTTACTTGCCTATCCGTCATCAAGATGGTAGTTTAAACGGCATTGAAGTAGAAGCATTAAAAGATAAATTGGGCACACGTGCGTTGCCTACTGCACAATTACTTTTAACAGGTACTAAAGCAAAAATGGTTGGAGAAAAAGGAAAAGGAGTTCGACTTATTTCCACTCTTTTTAATATAACTCGAATTTACAACACCATTAGTGCTGTTTCCTACATACGCAGAGCATACGCATTAAGCAAAGAATATAGCAAACAACGGGTTGCTTTTGGCAAGAAAATTGAAAACCATCTCTTGCATAAAAAAAGTTTGCGTGAATTAGAAATGGCTTACCAATCCAATACGATGTTTGGATTGTTTTTAGCGCAATTATTAGGAAAAGAAGATTGCAATAAAGCAACAGATACAGAAAAAATATTATTGCGCATTTTAACTCCTGTGGCAAAATTATATACCGCCAAACAATCCATAAAATATGCGTCTGAACATATAGAAATGTTTGGTGGATTGGGCTATTTGGAAGACACGGGTATTCCTGTAATGCTGCGCGACACACAAACATTGAGTATATGGGAAGGAACTACTAATGTGTTATCATTGGATATGTTGCGCTCTATGGAAAAAGAAAATACATTAGAAGGGTTTAAAGTTTTTGTTGATGAATATTTAATCAATGCACCGCAAGAATTAACTGAACAAAAAGAAATTATTGAAAGAAAAACAAATGCGTTATTTTCTTTTATAAAAAATATTAAAAACAAAGAAACGTTAGAAGCATCTTCTAGAGATATTGCATTTTATATTGCAGAAGCAACCATTGCTTTATTGTGGTTAGATTTTTTAAAAACCAACTTAAATAATTCAAATTATTTGAATACACTAAATTATTGGTTGCGATATAAAATGAATGAAAATAGTTTTTACACTGCCGAAACGTTAGGTATTATTTAATTTTATGAAAATTATTATCACCGGAATTACAGGATTGATTGGCAACCATGTGATGCAAGTATTATTGCAAAATAATTACAATGACATACGTGGGACCTATTTTTCTAATAGAAATTTAGAAGAATATAAACAGCAAGGAATAGAAATGCGTTATGCTGATATTTCTAATGAAAATAGCATTAAGAACATTACAAAAGATTGCGCAATAGTTGTTCATTCGGCAGCACGGGTAATGGATTTTGGAACAAAGCAACAATTTTATGCAGCGCATTATGATGCCACCCATTATTTATTGAAAGATGCGAAAAAAAATGGTGTGCAGCATTTCATTTATGTTAGTTCTGTAGGCGCTGCCAGTAGTATCGATAGGAATAAAATTATTCCAGACGAAACTGTTCCTGTGAAAAAAACAGGTATTCATTATGATGATGTAAAAATTGATACTGAAATTTTGGTGAGAAACTTTTGTACTAAAAACAATCTATACTACACTATCATTCGTCCGACTGCGGTGATAGGCAAAGGCAGTGTTTGGGTAACGGAGCCATTGAAAAGAATGGATACCAAATTGGGATTAAAATTAATTGACCACGGGAAACAGCCCGCCTGTTTGATAGATGCAGAAAATTTAGCTAATGGCATTTTTTTATGTATGACAAAAGAAGCCGCACACAATCAAACCTTTTTCTTTATGGATGATTGGGAGGTTTCCTGGAAGCAATATTTTACAGACTTAGGTGTAATGAAAGGGAAAAAAATTAGTAATTCTATTCCGTTTACACTTGCATTCTTATTGGCATCCATTGCAGAAATTTTATTTCCATTATTTGGAAAAAATCCACCATTAGCAAAAAAATCTGCGATTGCTACTGGGACCAACAGATTGGTTTCAACCGAAAAAGCAAAAACACTTTTAGGATGGACTTCAAAAATATCGTATCCAACTTCTATGCAACGCATAAAAGAAAGTTTGAATTAACGATTCAAAGATTTTATTAACGCTTGATTTTTTTTAGTATTCCAGCGAATGCCTTCTACTTTGGCTGCTACTACTTCAGCATTTTTATCTAATAGATATGTTGTCGGAAAGCGTTTAATACCCAACTCATCCAAGCTTTGTACTGAGTGATAAATAGGGAAATTTGTTTTAGTAGCATCTATGTAAACAGCAACGGCATCTGCTGCTTCATCTGTAATTAAAATCACTTTCAAATTATTTTCACCTACTGTATTTTGTAATGCTGCTAATTCGGGCAATTCGCGTCTGCAATCTCTGCACCAAGATTTAAAATAGCTAACTATTGTTACTTGTCCTTTAAAATGTAATTTTATTTCTACTTTTCCTGTTCTTAATTGTTCTGGAAAGACTTCCATCAACGTCGTTTTTGCAATAGGTGATGGCGGTGGAGTTTTGCCCGTATATAGTACAAAAAGCAATAACGCAATAAATGCTATGACTAATACTATGAAAAGGTTTTTATATTTCATTGGAGATATTTAAATCTAAACCAAAGATATGATTTATTAATTTCTTTGCATTGCTGCTATTGTTATACTTCTCTTCCAAAATTTGTTTTCTATGTTGTATTTGTGAATCATCAAATGATTGCTGCATCAGCGTATTGATGATAGTTGCAAAATCTTCAGAAGTCGGCACCATGCATAAATCATCCAAACCGCTGCCAGCTAACGCATTTTCATTACTAACGACAAAACGAGTAGCAAAAAGAGAGTTTATCAATTTTAATTTTACGCCTGACGGATTTTTTGCAATAGCCAAACAAATATGTGCTTCTTGCAATAATGCTTGCATCTCGACAGAGGAAGGATTTGCAATAATTTGAATATTTGGCCTGGATTTGATTAAGTCAAACAAGGATTTGTCTGGATTTTTTCCTGCAAGAATAATTGGATATTGGCAATCTTTCAATTCATTTTTTAAGAGTTGAAAAATGATTTGATAATTATCCAACAGCGATAAATTGCCATGATATAAAATGTAATTTCCCTTACCTGCTTTGCTTGTTACTGTTTTATTTTCATGAAATACACATTCCAAACTTATATTTTTTTCTGGAAATTTTTCACGGTAATATTCTTCATCTGATTGCGATAAACAAGATAAAATCGCTGCCTCTTTTAAAACAGCATCATACTCTCTTAGTTTTTTATATTCAGAAAAATAGAAAAATTTTTCTTTAATGCTAAATGAAGAATCTAATAAAATGCGATAATAAATCCATTCAATATTATGCAAACGAACTATTTTTTTCCTATCCTTTAAATCAGGATGATTCAAAAAACCGGTAGTATGTGTGGCATCAAACAGAATGGGAAAATCATTGCTTCGCAAGTTGTTCAGCAAATCAACATTCCTGCGGGATTTCACTATAAACGGCGTATTTGAAAATAAGTATTTTATACTTCTTTCTCTTGGGTAATAATAGACTTTTTCACAAAGTTGATTCAAATATTCTTGCGGTTTTCTGTCGCCATATACAAAACAGTGCAAGTAAATTTTTACACCTAATTCGCTGAATGATTTTAATTTATAAAACGCTTCTATTGCGCCTCCATAATCAGCTGGGAAAGGCACATCCAAACAAACAATGTTGAGCGATTTTGATATAAGAGGTGAATTTTCTGACGACATATTTTTTATTTTCTCTTACTTACTTGTTGGTAAATTTCAATCAATTTATCTTCTTCCTTTTCCCAGCACAATGCATTTCTCGACTTCTGACAATTTAGTTGCAAGCGTTTATACAATTCTTTATCGTTCAATAATTGCTGGATAGTATTTATTATTTGTTCTGCTTTTAGCTCATCTACTATCAAGCCAATATTGTATTGTTTGTTCAATGCGATATATTCGGGAAATCCGATTAAAACTTGCGGAATGCCCGCTTGTATATAATCAAATGTTTTATTGCCTAATGAATAATAATAACTCAATCCACGATTTTCCAATAAATTAATTCCAATGTATGCTTGTTGTGTAATTGTTTTTAATTCTTCGGGTGTTTTCTTTCCTAATAATTTTACTTTATGTTCCAATTTCAATTCGTGAATATGCTTTTGTATATTCTCAAATTCATCGCCACTGCCTGCTATGTGAAATTCTGCATTTTCTATTTTCAACATTGCCAATAACATTTCATTTAATCCACGACCAATATTTACAGCACCTTGATACAATAAAATGGGTCGTTGATTTATTGGCAATGCTATGTTTTTTTGATTCTTATTTTTTAAGGGTAAGTTGCGAATTAACTTACAATTCACTTTGTATTTTTTATTAAATAAATGAGCAATAGAATTGGATACTGTATATAATCCATCCACCCTTGGTACTAATAATTTTTCGATAAAAAGCCACACACTTTGTTTGTTCGGTTTACCAATTAATTCAGGGCTTTCAGGGAAATATTCATGTGCATCATACACAATTTTTTTTCGTTTTATTTTGGCTGCAAAAAACGCTGCAGGAAGTGTGTCTAAATCGCAACCGCAAACAATATCAAATGAATGAAACAACAAGAAAAAAAATAAGCGAATATTATATTCTGCATAAAATAAAAAGCCTTTATTAAAAAAACATTTTAATCTTTTTTGTGAAAATATTTTTTTTTCTAATGGTGTTGAATCTTTTAATACTCGTCCTATCAAGTGTGTTGAAAAATTCATTTTTTGCAAAGAAGAACAAATGCGCTGCATACGCTGGTCGTGCACCAAGTCATTTGTTACTGTACAAATAATAGTTGAATTAGACACTTTTTATTTCGTTTTTTTCATTTGTTTGCAATAGTTTTTCATCTAACATAAATCGGATAACCTCTTTATATAATTGCAATGTAAAATGCGCATTTTTAGGCAATATATCATCTATTTTTACCCAATTATCATTTGTTTTTAATAAAATGTATTCTTTTATTTTTTTAAATTCTTCATTAGCTTCTAACTTTTTCTTTTCTTCCAAACAAATATCACACTTGCCACATTTCTCAACATCCTTTTCTCCAAAATAGTTGCAAATAATAGTTTGACGACAGATTTTTGATTGTTCTACAAAATAAATCATCGCTTTCAACTGAGTTTCTATAACTTGTTTTCTTTGTTGTAAATATTTTGTATCAATACGTAAATTATTATCGTGCAGTCGTTCGTTTAACAACAAAATAGTTGGCTTATCGTTCGCTGGAATATAAGTAAGAATCTTGCTGCGTTGTAAAAATTTCAATTGTTTTACTACTTCGGTTTCTGTTATATTAATTACTCTGGCTATCTGCGATTCACTAATTTTTATATAATGATCTAAAATTCCGCCATACATTCGCAACAATGCTTTTATGATAGCAGAATAAGAGGAGTTGGCTACTTCATATTTATATAAATTTAAACTATCAATTTTAAAAATAGCTCTAGACGGCATGTAAATGCTTTCACTCAATTGCATATAATTTTCCTGTTGTAAAATTTTAAGACAATTATACACCGTTGTTGCATCTAATTTAAAAAGTGTACAAAAATCACTCATATCAAAATCATACGTAAGCATTTTGCCACTGCCAACAGCTATTCCCAGGTGATTACAAACGGCATTGTATATATTTTTTACAACATCCATCGGTGGAAATTTGGCGATATTTTTCTCCCATAAATAATCAATATCAGATTG
>JBDKHK010000107.1:0-2593 GCA_039797705.1 Bacteroidota bacterium | reverse complement strand
TAACTAAATCAGTTCTAATTATACGAGAAGCAGGATCAGGATTTAATAATTCTTCAATTAGACGTATTGATGACTCTTCGGTAAGAGTGAAATCAGCATCAAATGATGATATTGCCATAACGACGTATCCTTGAATTGGTTTGTTTATGCGAACTGGCTATATTAGTACGTTATTATACCTCCCAGCTGTTTCGATTAGGTGGTATTTGCACCGCAAAGCAATTCACATTAGTTGTTAGCGTTGAAAAATGCTGAAAATAGATTGCAAACTGAACGCGTTACCCCTAGCCGTGAACTATTTTTTCTTTTTTTGATGTAAAAAAGATGTAATAACTATTTCAGTACGATCCTTAATCCAATAAGAAATTAGAAAATGAAATTGTTGTACAACATATTCCCTTAATTCAGGTATTTCATCTACCATTCTGGCAATAGAGTTATTATCTTTTATAGAGTCCAATGCTTTTTCAACAGCTTCAATAAACCCACCTGCTATCACTTCATTAGCGTTTTGCAAATACCAGTCAATATAGTCTTCGAAATCATTTAATGCCTCTAGCGTCCAAGTTATTTTTTGCATTTGTTGAATACTCTTGATATATCGCTTTCAGTAGCAACTATCCCATTCTGTGCTTGCTGTAATCCTAAACGCATTTTTTCAATCTGCCAATTCCGTAATTCTTGCTGTTTACCTAGCTCAGCCCAATACATAATTTGTTGTGGAATTGTCCGGTAATCTTTTTCTGCAAAATCTTTGGTTTCGCCAATAAATTCTTCTGGCAATCTAATTGATATAAACCCCATGGTAAAGCTCCTATAAATTTCATTCTGAGATTATAGTGCATATTGTCGCAATTTGCAAATCTATGGTCAAATTCCCTATTACTGTCAAAATAGTTATTTTAAAATTTCGTTTAGCTTATCATAAACAACATCCCGTCGGTTTATAGTTAATACCAACAAAATCAATTTATTATTTTCAATTGTATAAACTAATCTATAACCAATTGTTCGAAGCTTTATTTTATAACAGTCAATTGGCAGATCTCTAAGTTTAGATACTGGTACTATTGGATTAATAAGTCGTTTAGCTAGAGCTTTTTTAAACATTTGTTTAACTGAATTATCTAGTTTATCCCATTCTTTTTTGGCAGACGGAGTAAAATTTAATTCATAAGTCATTTAGGCTAACTTTTACAGCTAAATGTTTTTCTTCTTGATAACGTTTTAATGCTAATTGACCAAGTTCTGAATCATCCTCATCTGTAAAATATGATTGTGCAACATTTCTACCCAGAGTTGCCCAATATAATAATTGTTGAGAAACAGATCTGAATTCTTCTGTAGCAGAGTTTTTTACTTCATCAATAAAATCAGCTGGTAGCTTAACGGTTTTATAGTTCATTTTATTCTCCAACTTAAATACACCAAAGGTGTCATATTGGGTTATTATAGCACCTTTAGATACAACTTGCAAAAAACTAATTCTCTAATTAATTTTATGTTAAATTAAGTATACATTATCTATTGGCCACCTAATTGAGAATTGTGTTTACCTGTTAAAACCAGCGAATTTATGGCATAATACAATCCTGCTTGGATTTATCAATCACATAGCTTATGCTCGCGTGAAGCACTTAATGTACATCATATACAAGTTGTAATAGCTTCGTTGTTAAATTATATTTTAATTAATTTATGTATTCAAGTAAACAATTTAAAAAGATTTCAAAAATGAGATATACCGCTAGTGAGCCTTAAGTAATATACTTAAGGAGTAAGTTATGAGTAGAACATTTAGACGGGTTAAATTTCCATATGAGTTTTATGGGTTTCATAAAAGAACCAGTGGGTGGGTTTTCAAATCAATCTTTAGTATGCAGAGCGATGTGGTTTTGCATGATGCAATTAGATATTTTTCAGATAATTATAAAAGCAATAATCGTATGCTCAACGCAACAGCTCGGCAAATGATGCGAGCTGAAGCTAGAACTAGAATTGCACAAGAGTTTAGAAAATATAAACAAAGTGAAGATTGGGACAATTATTGTACTATTTTATATGATAAATATTCTGATCCTTGGAATTACGATTGAAGATCATGAACCATTAGTGGCCAGTTATCATTAGTGTGGGTTTTACTGCATGCTGCGACAAGTTAAGTCACCGCATGCAGTAAAATACAACTTACGTAAACATATCCGATCTTGTTGTTTTTGGTTGCTTACGTTCTAGCACCTCTTTAATTGTTTGTGGCTTTAGTGCAAAATGTTCAACATCGGTAATGTCTGAGTAAACATACCCACGTTGACGCTTTAAGTACTCTACATCGGCAAGCGCTTTAGACGCATCAGCTTGATTCTTAAACGGTATCCAAACTTCGCGGCCACGATGATTGGTAAGACCACCATATATTTTATGTACACACCAAGTACCAAATAAATCTTGTTGGAGATTTAGCCAGTAGAATCTTAATGTTTTTGGATTAGTCATATAAATCATTTTAGGAGCCTAAAGTTAATTAAAGAGATAGATAGCGATAAAAACTAGCCCGTGAGATTTTCAAAGTTTTGCAAATATTCTCAATACTCAT
>JBDKHK010000106.1:0-2690 GCA_039797705.1 Bacteroidota bacterium | reverse complement strand
GGCTATCCAGCTTGCCCAGACCATACAGAGAAATACAAGTTGTTCAACTTGTTAAGCGCACAAGACAATGCGGGCATCTCTTTAACGGAAAGCTTGGCCATGTATCCAGCATCATCAGTTTGTGGTTGGTATTTTTCGCATCCGCAGAGTCAGTATTTTGGAATTGGCAAAATTGAGCAAGACCAATTTAAAGACTATGCTGCCCGCAAAGGCATGGACGAAGCCACAGCGGAGAAATGGTTGAGGCCGATAATGTAAGAATTTTTGTCGTTTGTATTCGACATTTTAATAGTATATTTGTCGAATACAAACGACATTTATGGAAACCCTATTTAGTTTTCAGGCTGGCTTATTAAAAGGCATTCACAATAATTTTCGCAGGTACCTACATGCCAATATTAATTGGAACCAACGAATGATTGGTATTAAAGGCCCAAGGGGTTCTGGCAAAACAACCTTATTACTACAATATTTAAAATTTGATTTAAAACAACCAGCAAATGCGCTGTATGTAACAGCAGATCATACATGGTTTTATAATCACTCTTTACTAGAAACTGCAGAAGATTGGTATAAATTGGGAGGGCGTATTTTAATAATTGACGAAGTTCATAAGTATCCGAATTGGTCTAGAGAATTAAAAAATATTTACGATGGGTTTGCCGATTTAAAAATAATATTCTCCGCCTCAAGTGCACTAGATATATATAGAGGAGAAGCCGATTTAAGCAGAAGAGTGATTCACTATAGCTTAGCAGGATTATCATTTAGAGAGTTCATAGAATTTTCAACACAACAAAAATTAAAAGCTTATTCGTTTAAAGACTTACTAAAAAATCATCACCAAATAGCAGCTAAAATAACAGAAGACCTACACCCCCTACCGCTATTCAAAAAATATTTACAGTATGGTTATTTGCCCATTACAGCGGAAGGTGAAAAAGAATATCCTATAAAGCTGAATCAAATCATCAATGCAGTAATTGAAACAGATTTAGCATTTATTGCATCTTATGGACCAGGCACTGCGCTAAAAGTGAAAAAATTAATTGCAGTAATTGCAGAGTCGGTTCCATTCAAACCAAATATTAGTGCATTAGCGCAAAAATTAGACATAAGTAGAGACAGTCTTTATACTTATATATCTCAGCTAACACAGGCAAGAATAATCAACACCTTACAAGCCTCGGGGAAAGGAATTTCAACTTTGCAAAAACCGGAAAAAATATATTTAGAGAATACGAATCTATCATACGCATTAACGAGTTCCCCAGATATAGGTAATTTAAGGGAGACATTTCTCTTTAATCAATTGCAAAATGCTGGTTTGGTTGTATCTGCGCCTAAAGAAGGTGATTTCTTGACAGAAGGCTATCATATAGAAGTAGGCGGAAAAAATAAAACGGCTAAACAAGTGAAAGCAACTGAAAAACACATCATTGCAGCAGATGAAATTGAAATAGGAATTGGAACCAAAATTCCGTTATGGCTATTTGGGTTTATGTATTAAAATTATGGTTTTAGGCTTATTTATCTATCTCAATTCCATTATTACTAACATTAAATTTTATGTTTAAAAGTAAGTTGCGATTAGTTTCGATTTGATATCCTGAATTAAAGCATTCCGCATTGATTGAGTCAATAAAGTATTTACCAGTATGAACATCCTTATAATACATATAATCATACTTGTAAAATATTTTATCTGATATCATTTTTGTAACACGATTTGCATGCCATGTTTTGGTATGAAATAAATTGGTTGTACCTCTATTGAGAGATTCAACTTTCATTTCCCAGACATACTTCAATCTAATAATTGAATAATCTAATTCTCTTATCCTGATTTCTCCTTTCAGGTATCCTCTTGCTAATCCTCCAACAGTTCTACCTAAAAATGAATCTTTAAAAGATTTATTTGGCATGAAACTTACAATATAAACAAGACCATATTTTTCATCCTTGTATTTGGAAATAAGTTTAAAGTCTAATCCTTTATTATTATTTCCGTCAATTGGCAACCCTTTTCGGAGCATATCAAACCATGGAATAATATCACCTGTACATAATCGGGGAACTCCAATAAAATTGGTGAAAAGTTTATCCTGATATAAAGTGTCTTTAATCCAATTTGGAGATTTCATGCTTTTATCAGCATTTCGATAATATACCTTTACAAATTCTTCAGCCTTTTCTTTTAAAGTGTCGTAATTATAAATTACTGAGGAAAATTTTAAATTTTGACTAAAAGAAAAATTGCCATAGTTATCCTCAAAGCGATTAGCTACCTGTTTAATTATTGCGTTTGCGCTCCTTGATTTCATTGCCTTACTTCTAACGATAATTTCAGGTAATAAGCTCTTTAATGGCTTCAAAAGCAACCGATTAACATGAAACAAATAAAACAGTTGTTCTTCATAACCAACTGCAGAAATTTTTACCTTTTTGGGGAAGCTTGAATTGGGAATAGAAAATGAGCCATCTTCATTTGAAACAATAGACATTTTATTTGTGTCATTCTCAATAAAAATGATTGTTGCAAATGGAATAGTTTCCTTTGAAATAGAATCAATGATTTTAAAATAAATAAGACTATCCTGTGATACACAATTTTTATTCAAAAGTGAATTATTGTATACATTGATAGGATTTCCCAATACTGCAAAATGAGAAAACATTGAATTAATTAG
>JBDKHK010000105.1:0-4907 GCA_039797705.1 Bacteroidota bacterium | reverse complement strand
AGATGGTTATCATGATACATGGAATATTTCTGAATTAAGTGCACAACCCAATGCAAAAATTTATATCTTTGACAGGTTCGGAAAATTCTTGAAAGAGATACGACCATCGGGCGCAGGTTGTAGCGGTATTTATAATGCTAAAGACTTACCTGCAACAGATTATTGGTTTGTGGTCACTTATGAAGAAAAAGGAATAACAAAAGAGCTCAAATCGCATTTTGCACTAAAACGTTAATAAATAAGATTATATTATAAATCAAAAGGCTTCTCGATTTTCGAGAAGCCTTTTGAGGTTCAAGACTAAAAGTTGTGGAGAAATTTAAAATTTATTTTCTTTGTAAGAGAAAAATTATACAAATAGATTCATCATTCAACACCCTAATCACACTTTTATTATCAGAATATCTTACTCCCTATTTTGAATTAACATCAATAGATAAGCAAGAAGAAGTTTTACACTTGTATTTAGAAGAATTAAATAAAGTTCCTGTAGAATTTTCGAAAGACAAACTGCAATCAAAAGGATTTTTTGAATCTATCTCCGTTCAAGATTTTCCAATGAGATACAAAGTTTATCTTCATAATTAAGCGCAGACGATGGCTCAATTTATCAACCAATCAAGTGGTCTTTAGAGATTGGAATTTAGTAGCAAAAGGTACTCGATTAACACAGGAGTTTGCCTCTTTTTTAAAAGAAATCAATAGATACTAATGCTCATGACTCTATGAGTATTGCAAATTTTTATGGTGTCAAAGGTAAATTATTCCAAAATCAGTATAGATTTTTTTTAAGTAATTATGGAAATTGGAATCAAAAATCTCATGCTAAAGAATGGTTGTTATATCCTCAAAACATAGGAGAAAAATTATCTATTGACGAAACAGCCCTTTCTTATGACGAACTCTATACCATTATTACCAATAAAAAAGCGAAAGGCTAAGCAGGAAGCATTGTAGCTATTATTAAAGGAACCAAAGCCGAAACTGTAATTGAAATTTTAAATAAAATCCCATTAAAAACAAGAAACAAAGTTCAAGAAATAACGTTAGACATGGCTCCGAACATGGAGTTAATTGTCAAAAATCTTTTCCTAACGCAACTTTAGTAACCGATAGATTCCATGTGCAAAAACTAGCTATTGAAGCTTTCAAGAAATCAGAATTAAACACCGATGGGAAGCCATAGATGCCGAAAACGAAGCTATTGAAAAAGTTTACTCCCGAAATCCTTGAAAATGGTGAAACTAAAAAACAACTTTTGGCAAGAAGCCTATATTTACTATATAAAAGAGAAAATAAATGGACAAACAACCAAAAAGAAAGAGCTGAAATTTTGTTTAAGATTTATCTTGATTTAAAAATAGCATACCAGTTAACTATTAAATTGGTAACATATACAATTAATAAAATATACTCTCCTATACTAAACTTGCGAAATGGTATGAAAAATTAAATCAATCTGGTTTTAAAACATTTAATACAATATCTAGAATCAGAGTAAACCATTATAAAACAATACTCAATTATTTTGATGATAGAAGCACAAATGCCTAGGATGAATCTTTCAATGCTAAAATAAAAGCGTTTAGAAGTAAATTTAGAGGAGTTAGAAGTATAGAATTCTTCCTTTTTAGACTAACTAATTTATACACATAAATTTAACAAGTCCACAGGTTTTTGGCTTGATCCTTGATTTGTAATGATTTAGCGTTTTGTATAAAAAAAAGCCCTTTCAGAAAACGAAAGGACTTTAGTCGGGGTGGCAGGATTCGAACCTGCGGCCTCCTGCTCCCAAAGCAGGCGCGATAACCGGGCTACGCTACACCCCGTGTAAGCGTGTGCAAATATAAGACTTAATTTTGCTTTTCAAAATGAAATTTAGTTTTTTTTTATATAATTGATATAGATTCAATTTTGATTTAAAATTTTATTAATTTCATACATTAAACCATTATCTTTGAAATTAAAAAATATAATGCAATTCAGTAAGTTATTTTTTATTTTAACAATATTATTTTCATTATCTATGAAAGCAAATTTCATTTTGCTTCCCATGGATGAAACCTCGCAAAAAAATCATTTAAAAGCCTATGGAATAACCTATTGGGTTTTAGACAAGCAATACAAAGCCAGTTGGTTGCTAAACTACCGCGGTGGTTCTTTTCTATTACCAGATGTTTCAGAAATTAGAAAAGAATGCCAAATAAGAGGTGTAAGTTTTGAAGTGCTTTCGGATGCAGAAGTCAATACTATATTGGCAGATATTTCTTCACCTTCGCAAAACATGGAAACTGTTGTCTTAGAAAAAGCACCTAAAGTTGCCGTATATTCACCACCAGGAAAGCAGCCTTGGGACGATGCAGTAACGATGGTTTTAACTTATGCAGAAATCCCGTTTACCACAATTTATGATGAACAAGTTTTAACTGATCAGCTTATTCTGTACGATTGGTTGCATTTGCATCACGAAGATTTTACAGGCCAGTACGGTAAATTTTTTGGTGCTTATAGAACCGCACCTTGGTATATTCAGCAAAAACAAGATGCCGAAGCATTGGCAAAAAAACAGGGTTATACTAAAGTTTCGGAAGAAAAATTGGCTGTTGCCAAAAAAATTAGAGATTTTGTGATTGGTGGAGGATTTATGTTTGCGATGTGTTCTGCAACCGATAGTTTTGATATTGCATTAGCCGCAGAGGGAGTCGATATTTGTGAATCGATGTTTGATGGAGATGCCAGCGAAGCCAATTATCAATCCAAAATAGATTACTCTAAAACATTTGCATTCAAAGAATTTATTTTAGATAGAAAACCAGAGCATTATGAATTTTCGGATATTGATATGACCGAAAAAAGAAAAATTCCGTTCGAAAAAGACTATTTTACACTCATGGAATTTTCTGCTAAATGGGATGTTATTCCGAGTATGTTATGTCAGAATCACACCTCGCTTGTAAAAGGATTTATGGGGCAAACCACTTCATTTGAAAGGCAATTTGTGAAATCGAATGTTTTGGTTTTAGGAGAAAATCAAATTAATGAAGAAGCACGATATATTCACGGTCAGAAAGGAAAAGGATTTTTTACTTTTTACGGAGGGCATGATCCAGAGGATTTTCAACATCGAGTAGGAGATGAACCTACTGTTTTAGATTTGCATCCGAATTCGCCAGGTTTTCGATTAATTTTAAATAATATACTGTTTCCTGCTGCAAGGAAGAAAAAACAAAAAACTTGATTTATTTCCTTTATAAGTTATTTTTTAGGCTAATTTTGAAAAAAAATATTAATTTAATAAATTGACTATGACAAAAAAAAATACTCTTCTTACTTTGGTTAAAGTAAATATTGCTTTATTTCTACTTATGGGATTTAATACATTCGCTCAATGTACTGACTTTGCTACAGCAACGCCTTATAATTCGAATAATTCTAACAAAGGAGTCATGTTTGATGTCATAACAAATACAACACCTGTTACAGTTACAAGTCTAGACTTTAACATGATTGGTACCAATACTGGTGATTTTGAAGTTTATTACAAAGTAGGGAGTTATGTGGGATTTGAAAGTACTGCCGCTTCTTGGACATTAATTGGTACCGCAACGAATGTAACTTCTTTAGGAACAAATGCGGTGACTCCTATTCCATTGTCTTTAAATATTGTAATTCCAGCAGGTTCAACTTATGGTTTTTACATAACAAATAATAATACTTCTAGTACAGCTGGTATTCGATATACTAATAATAGTGGAGCTTATACAATTGCTTCCGATTCAAATATTGCAATATTTGGAAGTGTCGGAAAAGCGTACCCTTTTGGTACTAATTATAACAATAGATCTGTAAATTGTACTGTTCATTATAGCACTGGAAATATCGCAACAGCAACAGTTCTAGCTACTACAAATGTTTTAGCTACTGTTTCAAACCAAAATAACGCTGGCAATTCCGTATATGCTGCAAGTTGTAACCAATTAATTGCAAGTGTTTTAGGAGCTGGTGTTAGTCCGATTTCAGGAAATACAATAGCCAAGGTTTGGAAAGAGAGTATGCAGACTTCAACTTTTGTTAAGAGGCATTATGAAATACTACCATCGATAAATCCAAATTCAGTTACTGGAGATGTTACTTTATATTTTACACAACAAGAGTTTGATGATTTTAATGCGGTTAATACACTTTTACTTCCTACTAGTCCTACCGATACGAGTGGTAAGTCGAATCTTCTGATTGAGCTTATGCAAGGAACAACAAGCTTAACTGGTCTACCAGCAACATATACAGGAACTTCTACGACTATTAATCCTAGCGATGCTAATATCATTTGGGATTCAATTAATAACTATTGGAAAGTAACATTTAGCAGTACTGGTTTTGGAGGTTTTTTTGCTAAAACCACTAATATAACTTTAGAAACATCTAATTTTGATATTAGTTCAAGTTTCAAAATTTATCCAAATCCAGCAGTAAATGCTATAACTATCGATTTGTATTCAATAGATAATTCAAGTGTTGATATATATGATATTAATGGTAGAAAGATGTTTACACAAAAACTAAGTGATAGCTCCAATACAATTAATATTGATCATTTAGCTTCAGGAATGTATTTGATTAAAGTAACTTCTAATCAAGGAAGCCTAACGAGTAAGGTAATAAAAAACTAAAGATTTTTAAATTATATTTGTAAGTAAAACGTTTATTTAATTCTAAAATAATGATAAAACAATCACTCTTATTTATTTTTTTGCTAGTTGGAATTTCGGGGTTTTCTCAAATCAATTGGACCTATGCAGGCGGAAATGGTTCCACAGGTGCTGAAGTTTCCAGAGCAATTTGTACCGATGCAGCTGGAAATATTTATGTAACAGGTAACTTTTCTAACACTGTTGATTTGGATTATG
>JBDKHK010000104.1:0-8686 GCA_039797705.1 Bacteroidota bacterium | reverse complement strand
AAGAAGATAGATAATTGTAGATTAAATTCAAGTTAAGTGAAATAGTAATTATTTTTATATTATTTAAAAATACTTGTTAAAAGCCAAAATATATTTGTCGATATATAATTGCTTTTCTTTGGATTTATATTGTTGGATAAATCTCGGGTGTTCCAAAACATTTAATTTATCAAACAGCTTTGCTTCTAAATTTATTTTTTGAATAAAACCCGCATTTTTTTTTCCTAAAATAAATACTTCAGAAGTGTCTAATCCAAGTGCAATATGTTTCTTCAATGAAGCAACCATAAAGTCTTTTACCATTTCGAAAAGAATTGCATCATCATAATAATTAACATTCAACCAATTTCCATTTTTTGCCTGCCGAATAATGGCTAAAGGAAAAGGTGAATTAATATAAAATTGACGATAAAAATCAGTTGCTCCGCCAAATTCTTGAATCATATCATACATAAAAACAGAAGATACCTCATGCGTATAAGCAGATTTCATTTTGATTCCACAAACGCTTTCCAATCGCTTCGTATCAGTAAAAGGAACGCCGGTTACGCCTGCACCATGCCGACTTGGATTAATACCAATAATAAATTTTCGTTTTAAAGAATCATTATAATATTGGGTATAAAATTGTTGCATCACTTCCATCGTTTCCGGATTATCCATATATGGATTCAATACCTGAAATCCAATGGGAAGTTTGCCGGTATAATGTAATTGTTTATTAAATTGAACAACTTTTTCTGCAAATGTTTTAGACATAAAAAATGAAATAAATTAGTATTCTATATAGCGATAAACAGTTGCGATTCTTAAAAGTTTTTGTAATTTTTTATAACTACTTTGTTATCTCATTTATTACTATCACCATATTTTTAAAAATAGAAATATCACTGTTTTTTAGAGTGTTATTCTGATGATGTGTTAACCATTCTTGCAAAGGACGATAATTTCCTAGTTGAAAAATCCATGTATTATCTAAAATCTCTGAAAAATATTGATTATCGTTGATGTAGAGTTTATTTTGGATAAATTGTATAGTATTTACTGTATTATTTCCACTAATAGGAAATTTAGAAACAATGCTTTTTTTTATATTTTCTTCTGTTAATAAATCCATTCTTAACGCTTCGCCAATTTTTACAAACTTCCAAAATTCCGTTACATTTTCAGGAAGGAGCATTGGTATTAATTGTATTTTCCTGTTTTTATTTTTTAAAACAGCATATACGTAATCCAACAAATTCAACAAAGTAAATACTTGCTTAAATTCATCACGCAGATCGTCATTATTATTGGCAAAACATAGATTTCCTTCTTCTTCCTGCAATACTAATCGCAAAGCAGTTTTTTGTTCTATTCTTTTGATGATTTCCATAGTATAATGGAATTTTATACAATTGTTGATTGAAAGGTAATAAGATGGATTGACAATCTATTAGTAAGCATTGGTTTTTTTGTCTTACTTTTGTAAACTTTTTTATTTTGTTGTAATTATTGAATGGATGATTAAGAAGACAGGCATTTTATTAGTAAATCTCGGCACTCCCGATAGTCCGAATAATGGAGATGTATATAAATATTTGATTGAATTTCTGACAGACGCACGGGTGATTGATTTTCCGTGGCTTTCTCGTCAATTGTTGGTAAGAAGCATTATTGTGCCTACTCGATATAAAAATTCAGCTAAAACCTACCGAGAAGTTTGGGATAAAGATAGAGGCTCGCCCTTATTATATCATACACAAGATTTAACAGAAAAAGTTCGACAACGTTTGGATAGTGAGCAATATATGGTGGAATTTGCCATGCGCTACCAAAGCCCAAATTTAAAATCTGTATTAGAGAAATTTCAGGCAGCGCAAGTCAATAAAATAATTGTACTGCCATTGTTTCCTCAGTATTCCTCCGCCTGCAATGGTTCAGTAATACAAAAAGTACAAGAAATCACCTCTAAATGGTTGATTATTCCCGATATATCTTTTATTCATCATTTTTACGACCACGAATTGTATATAGATGCTTTTGTGGAACAAGGTCGTAAACATAATTTTGAGGAATACGACCATATATTATTTTCGTACCACGGCCTGCCGGAGCGACATATTACGAAAGCTGATTTGACCAAAAAACATTGCTTGCAAAGTGATACTTGCTGCTCACAAATAACAGAAACCAACCAACATTGTTATCGGGCGCAATGCTATGCCACTACAAGGCTAATAGTAGAAAAATTAGGATTGCCTAAAGAAAAATATACCGTCACTTTTCAATCTCGATTAGGAAAAGAAGCCTGGATTCAACCTTATACAACAGAAGTAATCACCCGATTGGCAAAAGAAGGAAAAAAGAAAATACTCTTTTTTTCACCAGCATTTGTAGCAGACTGCTTAGAAACTATTTATGAAATAAAAACAGAATATTTAGAACTTTTTCAACAACACGGAGGCGAAGCAGTAGGATTGGTAGAAAGTCTAAATGCAACAGATAAATGGGCAGATGCCGTTGTTGATTTAGCAACAAAATAGAATTCTTTTAAAACCAACTTTTTTAGATAATTTGCTATTGATTTTTATAATGAAATTGTTTAATTTTATTATAACAAATTTATTTATCACAAAAACTAATTACTATGAAACAGTTCGCAATTTTCACCTTATTGATTTCAATGATTTTAATAAGCTCCTGCAAGAAGAAAGATATAGATTACACCAACCCTAAAAATCTTGTAGGTACAGAATGGAAAGCAACCGAATTTTCTGCATTAACTTCGGAAGATTATGAATATATTTCCCTAAAATTTATATCCACTACAACTGTTCAAGGCAGAGATAAGAAAAAAGGTAATAGTAGTGATAAGCTTTCTTTGAATCTTCTTATACAATTTCAGGAGATATTATTTCATTTTCACCTATTCCATACGCAGGTACAATAAGTAAAAATCAAATTATTCTTTGGCAAACGAGCAATCCAAGTAAAACAGCTACATTCACATTGGTAAAATAGTTTATTTGTAGTTCATCTATTTTAAATTACCAAATCCTAAATTTTATTTTCAGAATTACTAATATTTCTTTTAATTCACTATCTTTGCGCCTCAAATTAGTATAAAAGTGGTAATTCCAGATTTGAAACTTATTTCCGGCAGATGTACACAGTACCTCTCTACTAAAATAGCTGAAAGCTACGGACAAGAATTAACTCCTGTAGAAATAATGCAATTTAGTGACGGAGAATTTGAACCAGTAATTACCGAAAGCGTTCGGGGTTCATTTGTATTTTGTATGCAAAGCACCTTTGCCCCAGGGGATAACTTATTAGAATTATTACTTTTAATTGATGCTGCAAAACGTGCTTCTGCGGGATATGTAGTAGCTGTAATGCCCTATTTTGGATTAGCTCGTCAAGACAGAAAAGATAAACCACGAGTGGCAATAGGAGCGAAGTTGGTAGCCAATATGCTGGTAGCAGCAGGCGCACAACGAGTAATGACGATGGATTTACACTCACCACAAATTCAAGGATTTTTTGATATTCCAGTGGATCACTTAGAAGCAGATGCTATTTTTATTCCATACATGAAAGAATTACAGTTGGAAGAATTGGTGTTTGCCTCTCCAGACGTTGGTGGCGTAAAAAGAGCAAGAAATTATGCTCGTCAGTTTAATGCAGAATTAGTAATTTGTGATAAACACAGAGCAAAAGCTAACGAGATAGAATCTATGCGCTTGATTGGAGATGTTACAGATAAAAATGTAGTTTTAGTAGATGATTTAGTAGATACCGGAGGAACTTTATGCACTGCCGCCAACTTAATCATGGAAAAAGGAGCCAGAAGCGTTCGTGCATTGATAACACATCCTGTTTTATCAGGAAAGGCAATTGAAAAAATTGAGGCTTCGGCACTTACAGAATTAGTAGTGTGTGATACCATCCCATTAAGACAACAAAGTTCAAAAATAAAAGTACTTTCGGTGGCACCTCTTTTTGCAAGAGCCATCCGGAATGCACACGAGTATAAATCAATTAATTCATTATTCATTCACAAAAAGTAAATTTTTATGCAAACCATTACCATTAGCGGAAAAGCAAGAACAAACGTAGGAAAAGTAGCTACCAAAGCAGACAGAGCTGCGGGTAACGTACCTTGCGTGATGTATGCGGGAAACGAGGTGGTGCACTTCACTACAACTCTTTCAGAGTTGAGAGGGATTTTGTACACACCTAATTTTTACAAAGCCATCATCAACATTGACGGAACAATTCATGAAGCATTGTTGAAAGACGTACAAATGCACCCAATTACAGAAGAAATTCGCCACATTGACTTTCATAAGTTAACTCAAGGAGTTCCTGTAACGGTAGAAATTCCTATTCGCATCGTAGGGCAATCTCCGGGTGTAAAAGAAGGGGGTAAATTATTAGTAAAAGTTCGTAAGGTGAAAGTAAAATCTACACCAGAAAACTTGAAAGATGCTATTGATATCGACATCAGCGAATTAAAATTAGGTCAATCTTTTAAAGTAAGAGATATTAAAGAATCAGGATTTGAAATTTTAAATTCACCAGCTATTCCATTAGTATCTATTGAAATTACAAGAGCGTTAAAATCTGCTGCAACAGAAGCTGCTAAAGCTGAAACTTCTGGCAAGAAAAAATAAAATTATCTTTTATTTATTCAAAAGAAAAAGGTTGAGAAGTTTATCTCAACCTTTTTTTATTTTGTACATTTATCCATTTGTATTTAGAAGTAAAGTAATATAATTAAGATGTCAAAATTTCTAATAATAGGGTTAGGAAATATTGGGAAAGAATACGAACATACTCGTCATAATATTGGATTTGAGGTAGTGGATGCATTAGCAAAAGAATGGAATATTACTTTTGAATTATCACGATTAGCTGTTTATGGTAAAACGTCTTTTAAGGGCAAGCAAATCCATTTAATAAAACCAACTACTTATATGAATTTGAGCGGAAAAGCGATTAAATATTGGATGCAAGAACTAAAAATACCCATCGAACAAATTTTTGTAATTGTAGATGATTTGGCACTTCCCTTTGGACAATTGCGTGTGCGCGGCAAAGGTAGCGATGCAGGACATAATGGATTAAAATCTATTCAAGAAGAATTGCAAACACCAATGTATCCACGGCTAAAATTCGGTATTGGAAATGATTTTTCCAAAGGAAAACAAATTGATTTTGTATTAGGAAAATGGAAGCCAGAACAAGAAATTATTTTACAGGAAAAAATAAATATATCAACAGAAATCGTACAATCTTTTTGTAGCAACGGATTAAACAACACTATGAATCTTTACAATAACAAATAGCATTTTTAGTAATCAACAACAACTACTCAATAATCTCTTTTACATGAAAATATTTTGCGTCGGACTAAATTACAAAGAACACATCATAGAAATGAAGCATAATGCATTTCCTGAAAATCCTGTGATTTTTATGAAACCGCCAACAGCATTATTAAAAAACGGTCAACCTTTTTATTATCCTGATTTTTCTAAGGAGGTACATTATGAAGGGGAAATCGTATTGCGTGTTTGTAAAAATGGGAAAAAAATAGATAAGAAATTTGCACATAAATATTACGATGCTTTTACGTTGGGATTTGATTTTACCGCTAGAGATATTCAAGCAGTACAAAAGAAAAATGGATGGCCATGGGAAATAGCAAAAGGATTTGATGGCTCAGCCTTTATAGGTGACTTTGTTCCTTTTGAAAAAGATAAAGAGATAGCTTTCACTATTAAGAAAAATAATGAAATTGTACAAGAAGGCGATACTTCCATGTTGATTTTTTCTTTTGATGAAATCATTAGTTATATCTCTCAATTTTTCACCTTGCAACAAGGTGATTTGATATATACCGGCACCCCAAAGGGAGTCGGCCCAGTTCAAATAGGAGATAAGCTGGAAGGGATAATTGACAATAAAACTATTGTAACTTGTGAGATTAAATAACTTTTCTTCTTTTCATTATATTTTGTTTTCATTAGAAGTTTCATTAATTTTGAACTTCACTTTTTGAAAAATATCATTAATTAAAAAAATAGTATTAAAACAATGAATTATTTATTCACCTCAGAGTCTGTTTCAGAAGGACATCCGGATAAAGTTGCAGACCAAATTTCAGATGCATTAATCGACAACTTTTTAGCTTATGATCCACAATCTAAAGTTGCTTGCGAAACATTGGTAACAACAGGACAAGTAGTATTAGCAGGAGAAGTAAAATCCAAAGCCTATTTAGATGTGCAAGATATTGCTCGCGATGTAATCAGAAAAATTGGATACACGAAATCAGAATATATGTTCGAGGCAAATTCTTGTGGAATTTTATCGGCAATACACGAACAATCACCTGATATAAACCAAGGTGTAGAGCGTAAAAAACCAGAAGACCAAGGAGCAGGCGACCAAGGAATGATGTTCGGATATGCAACAAAGGAAACCGATAATTATATGCCATTACCTTTGGAATTAGCCAATTTGTTATTAAAAGAATTAGCAACGATTCGCAGAGAACAAAAAGTAATGAAATATTTACGTCCAGATGCAAAATCTCAAGTAACGATTGAATATGACGAAAACAATCAGCCTATTCGAATTGATGCGATTGTTATTTCTACACAACACGATGATTTTGCAAAAGAATCATTGATGTTGAAACAAATTAAAGAAGACGTAATAAATGTTTTAGTTCCTCGTGTAAAAAAGAAATTGCCTAAACGAGTTCAAGCATTATTCAATGATAAAATAAAATACCATGTAAATCCAACAGGAAAATTTGTAATTGGTGGACCACATGGAGATACTGGCTTAACTGGTCGTAAAATTATTGTGGATACTTATGGTGGAAAAGGCGCTCACGGAGGTGGAGCATTTTCTGGAAAAGATCCAAGCAAGGTGGACAGAAGTGCAGCGTATGCAGCTCGTCATATTGCCAAAAACTTAGTAGCCGCAGGAGTTTGTGATGAAGCATTAGTTCAAGTGGCGTATGCCATTGGAGTAGCACAGCCAGTAGGTTTGTATGTAAATACATTCAACACTGCAAATGTTATCATGTCAGATGGTGAAATTTCAAAAGTTATAGGCAAAATGCCAGAATTTGATATGCGTCCTTATTTTATAGAACAACGCTTTAATTTAAGAACACCCATTTATCAAGAAACAGCAGCTTACGGTCATTTAGGAAGAAAATGTGAAGAAGTGGTAAAAGTATTCAATAAAGGAAAAGAAAACGAACTAAAAGTAAAAGTAAAACTATTTCCTTGGGAAGAATTAAATGCAGTAGATGCTGTAAAAAAGGCATTTCAACTTTAAGTTAATCCTAAATATAAAAAAAATAAATGCCTGTTTTTAACAGGCATTTTGTTTTTAAAAATACTATTGTATATTTGCACTCCAATTGTAGAATTTATATGTAATTTTACAACGAAACAGAGAGATGGCAGAGCGGTCGAATGCGGCGGTCTTGAAAACCGTTGACTGTAACAGGTCCGGGGGTTCGAATCCCTCTCTCTCTGCAAAATGAAAGGAGATTAATAGTTGAAAATTATTAATCTCCCTTTTTATTTTATTCTTCTATTTACTGCTGACCAATAATAAAATCAATATTTCGTTTTAATCCTTCATATTTGGTCCGTTTTACAGGCGATTTTTTAAATATTTCACTAAATACTTCTTTAGAAATATCTATCCATTCTTTTCTATGCATGCTAATTAATTTTTCATTGGGCAAAAATCGTGGTTCATTATGTTCTTGCGAAAAACGATTCCACGGACATACATCCTGACAAATATCACAGCCAAACATCCAATCTTCCATGTGTCCTTTAAAACTGTCGGGAATAGCATCTTTCAATTCAATAGTAGCGTAAGAAATACATTTACTGCCATTCACTATTCTGTTTTCCATAATGGCATTCGTTGGACAAGCATCTATGCAGGCAGTGCAAGTGCCACAATGGTCAGTCATAAATGGAATATCATATTCTAATTCTACATCCAAAATTATTTCCGCTAAAAAGAAAAAAGAACCCCGCTGTTTTTGTAATAATAAACTATGTTTTCCTTGCCAGCCTACGCCTGCACGCTTTGCCCAAGCATGCTCCAATATAGGTGCAGAATCTGTAAAACAACGACCTTGCACTTCGCCGATATGTGTTTGAATATTTTCTAATAAAATTTTTAATTTATCTTTCACTACAAAATGATAATCCTCTCCAAAAGCATATTTTGCAATTTTAAGAGCCCCTTCAGGTTGTTTTGTAGAATTGTAATAATTATAGGATAAGGAAATTACCGACTTTGCTTCTGGAACTAATAAACGAGGGTCTAAGCGCATATCGAAATGATTTTCCATATAATGCATCTCTCCCTGAAAATTTTGTTTCAACCACGATTCTAATCTCGGCGCTTCCTCTTCCAAAAAAGTTGCTTGCGCAATACCACAATGTGTGAAGCCGAGTTCTTTAGCCCAATGTTTTATTAATTGAGCATTTTTTTCTTTATTGATTGGCATATAAATTTAGTAAGCAATTACCACACAATGCCAATCTTTCCTAACGTTTTGCGTGCTTCCATATCTTCATGCGCTTGATAAATATCTTTGGCAGCATATAATCCACCTACATGTGGATTTATTTTCCCTTCTTGCAATAGC